>DAORTY010000044.1:0-1973 GCA_035432905.1 Ilumatobacteraceae bacterium
CGTCGGAGATGTTGGGTATTCCCGCCGACGCCCGCGACGAGTTCCGCTCGTCGTTCGAGAAGACAGAACGGCTCGGAGACCCGACGGCCACGGCCGACCAACGAGCCGCCGGTCGCGAGGCCCTGATCTGGCAGCTGGGGTTCATCGCCGACGTCGTCGACCAACGACGGGCGGCACCACACGACGACCTCGTCTCTGCGCTCGTGCGCGCCGAGGAGGACGGGGCGAGGCTCACCACCGACGAGATCGTCGCAGCACTCCTGACGCTCTACACCGCCGGCGGCACCACCACCGAGCGCATGATCTCCAGCGGCTTGTTGTTGCTGTTGCAACATCCTGACCAGCTCGCGCAACTGCGCGAACAGCCGGAGCTGCTGGCCAGCGCGGTCACCGAGATCCTGCGTTTCCACCACCCCAACCAGCAGACATCGACCGCACGGCTCGCGCTGGAACCGATCGAGATCCGGGGTCGGCTCATCGAGGCCGGCCAGACCGTTCGCCTCGGCACCGGCGCCGCCAACCGCGATCCCCAGCGGTGGCCCGACCCGGACCGCTTCGACATCACTCGCGCCGAGATGGTCTCGTTGTCGTTCGGGCAGGGCATCCACTATTGCATCGGAGCGCCGCTCGCCCGCCTGCAGACGCAGATCGCCATCGGCAGGCTGCTGGAGCGCTGCCCCACGCTCGCTCTGGCAGACAGCGAGCTTCGCCACGACCCCCGCCGCATGGATCGCTACGAGCGCATCATGGTCACCGTCGCACCGACGAGCGCCCGGTGAACGGTTCGTGCGAGAGTACGGGGACCTCATGGATCCACTAGTACCTCGACCCCAACCCGATGAACCTGTCGACCCAGTCGAGCCGGTGACTCCCAAGCCACCCACCCGCATCTCGATCCTCACCGGCCCACCTGCGGCGTCGGTAGGACCAGTTACGTCAGCTACACCAACAGTGACCGGACAGTGGCTGGCGGACCAGCCCTACGGGGCGAGCCCTCACGCGCTGTACGCCGTCGCCTCGTCGTCGCGAGGGAAAAAGTGGAGGCAGCTGATCTTACCCATCGTCGTGATCGCGCTCTTGGCAGGGGGAGGGTTCGTACTCTTCCGGGACAAGTTGTTCCCCAAGGACGCAGCGCCGTCGTACCCGGCCGAGTGGGACGCTCGCGTCGCGCCGATCGCCGACTTCGTACGTGCCGAACGCCAACTGCTCTGGGTGCACCCAGTGTTCGTCGATTTTCTGCCCGAGGCCGATTTCGTCGCTCTCTTCGACCAACCGACCACACCACCCAGCGATGAAGAACAGGCCGCCGCCCGCTCCTACTCCTTGCTCTACGACGCATTCGGCCTGGCGGTGAACTACGACCCGACGCAGGGTGACGCAACCGTGTCGAAAGTGACCACTCTGGGCTTCTACTCGCCCGCTTCGGACCACGTCTACATCCGCGGTGACCAGATGACGCCCGCTGTGCAGGTGGTGCTCGCCCACGAGCTGACACACGCACTGCAGGCGCAGCACTTCGAGTTGGCCACCGGCGGACCCAACGACCTGGAAGTGCGGGCCGTGGTCGAGGCCGATGCGCTGCGAGTGGAGGATGCGTACCTTGCGACGCTCTCCGACGCTGACAGAGCCTCGGCCAATCGGGCGAACAGCCTTGCACCCGACGCCGAGCAGGACCTGTCAGATGTGCCGTGGGCGGTGGTCGAGCAGCGCTACGCGCCGTATGTTCTTGGCCCGATCCTGGTGGGCCAGGTGTTTGCCGCTGCCGGCAACGCCGGTGTCGACGAGTTGATCCGAACACCCCCGACGGAGGAAGTTCTGCTCGATCCGTGGCGCTACGACGAGCCCGGCCAGGAGCCCGTGGACGTGACGGTGGATGTACCGCTGGGAACGACCGTGATCGATGAGCCGCAGCCGCTCTCAGAGTTGGACATGTTGATCATGTTGGATGCGTGGCTGCCCTGGACGCAGGCGCG
>DAORTY010000044.1:2073-25692 GCA_035432905.1 Ilumatobacteraceae bacterium
TGCTGTTCAAGACCACCCTCACCACCGACGAGCGAGCACTCGTCATTTGGGAATCGAGCGTCGCAGCCAACAAGTGCGGTGTGCCTGCGCCACAGCCCTGACGCCAGACTCGACGGGTGAGCGGTCAGTTGCCGCGCAACCGATCGATCTGTCGACGATCGCGTTTCGTCGGGCGGCCACTGCCTCGCTCGCGCTCGAACACCGGCGGCGACAGGTCACGCTCAACGACCGGACTGTGATCCGTCAGGCACTCCGCTGCCAGTGGCGCCCCGACACGTTTGTTGATCACCCGAACAACCACCACGATTCGTTGCCGCAGGGCGATGCGCGCCTCGATGCGATCACCCACCTTCACCGCCGTCGCCGCCTTGGCGACGCCACCGTTGACCGCGACTCGTCCGTTCCTGCACAGCTCCGTGGCCACTGCCCGCGTGGGTGTCAGCCGCACGGCCCACAACCAGATGTCGAGGCGTACAGTCGCTGGATCGCGGGAACGGTCGATGTCGATTTGTTCATCGTGTCACGCGTGTCGCTCGGAGCGCAGCCCTAGCGTCGACGCCCGGTCACGGCTACCCTGAGTGCCCACATGAACACGGAACGCCAGGATGAGCGGGTGACGGCCCTCATCGACGACCAGCAGAGCAGCGACGCTCTGGACACGACCTTGGAACTCGCGCGCCGTCGTGCACAAAGGGAACGGCCTGATCGTTCAGCGCGCATCGGCGCCATCGCCATGGGCACACCATTCCTGGTCGCGGCTGGCGTCCTGGCCGGCTTCAGACCCCACATCACCGGGCGCGAGTGGTTGCTGGCCGCCCTGTTGGGCGTCTTGTACCTGGTCGCCAGCAGCGTCGAGTTCGAAGCCGCGATGGGCAGCACAGTGCCCTCCGAGCAGGTATTGGTGGCGATGTACCTGCTGCTGCCGGCCTCGATGCCACCGCTGGTCGCGCTGCTCGTACTGATCTGCGTCCGGCCCGGTTGGATGCGGCGACCCCACCCCACACATTCATTCCTCCTGCGCGCAGCGTCGGCGTGGCAGACGATGGGGCCGGTTCTCGTACTGCTCCACTTCGGCCACGGACAACCCCCGTCGCTGTCACACTGGCCGCTGTACATCGCGGCGCTCCTGTCGCAATTCGTGATCGACATGGTGCTCGTCACCATCCGCGCTCGCTCGCTGCGCATGCCATTGCGCAGCCTGCGCCAGCCGCTGCTATGGACTTGGGCGATGGACACGGTGATGGCGACCATCGGGCTCGGTGCAGTTCTCGCCACTGGCGGATCCTTCACAGTGTTGCCGTTCCTGGCGGCGCCCATCGGGCTGATCTGGCTGCTGGCCAACGACCGTCAGCGGCAGGTGGAGACCTCACTGACACTCGGCCAAGCCGTGCTCGATGCACGCGGCGAGGCGCGACTCGATCAGCTCACCGGCGCCGCCAACCGACGTGCGTGGGAGGAAGCGGTCGAGGCGGCACAGACCGAGATCGACGCATCCTGGGGAACCCGGATCGCAGTCGTTGCGATTGCCGACGTCGACCGGTTGAAGCAGGTCAACGACACGCTTGGCCACTCCGTGGGCGACGCATTGATCGCGGCGACTGCCAACGCGCTGCGCCGGGCAGCCCCGGAGGGCGCAACGCTCGCCCGCATCGGGGGCGACGAGTTCGGGGTGCTGTGGGTGACGACTCGCGAGGAGTTCGAGGCAGCAGACTTCGTTGACTCGTTGCGCACCGCGATGACCGACAACGAGGACGTCGATCAGCTGCAACTCCTCGCTTCCATCGGGTTCGCCACCACCCCACCTGCGATCTCGGTGGAGGAAGCCATCGAGCACGCCGACGTCGACCTGTTCGAGCAGAAGGAACTGCGGCGCTCAGCCAGTTGACCGCGCCATTTCCTCCGGCCGTTCCAGCCCGTAGACTGCACACGTGCTGCAGTCTCGATCACCTCTCGTTCTTCCGCAGGCCAACGATGCCTGCTGGTGTGGCAGCGGGCGCAAGTACAAGCGCTGCCACAAGGGCCAGGAAGGTCGAGTCATGCAGGGCGAGATCAGCCCGATGCGTAGCGTGCCCGACCACATCCCCAAGCCGTCGTACGCCGCCACCGGCCAGGTCACGCGGTGGGCCGAAGATCGTGTCAAGTCACCCGAGATCATCGAGCGCATGCGCCACGCCGGCCTTGTCGCGGCAGAGATCCTCCGGCTCGCCGGCGAGATGGTGAAGCCCGGTATCACCACCGAAGAGATCGACATCTTCGTTCACGAGGCCAACATCGAGCGCGGCGCCTACCCAAGCCCGCTCAACTATCACGGCTATCTCAAGAGCGTGTGCACCAGCGCGAACGAGATCATCTGCCATGGCATCCCCGACAGTCGGGTGCTGCAGAACGGCGACATCCTCAACCTCGACGTGACGTCGTTCATCGGCGGCGTCCATGGTGACACGAATGCGACGTTCTTCGTCGGCGATGTCGATCCGGCCAGTCGTCAGCTCGTCCAGGTCACCGAAGAGTGCATGTGGCACGGCATCGAAGCCATCGTGCCCGGCCGCCCGCTCAGCGATGTCGGCCGCGCCATCGAGAACCACGCGAAGAAGCACAAGTTCGGTGTGGTGCGGGCGTTCATCGGTCACGGCATCGGCGAGCAGTTCCACACCGACGTGCAGGTACTGCACTACTACGACGAGCGCGCCTCGATGATCATGCGTCCGGGCATGACGTTCACGGTCGAGCCGATGATCACGCTCGGCGGCTGGCAGCACAAGATGGTCTTCGACGACGACTGGACTGCCGCCACCGCTGATGGGAAGTGGACTGCTCAGTTCGAGCACACCTGCCTGGTCACCGATGACGGTGTCGATGTGTTGACCGCGCCGGGTGGCCCCTCGCCATCAGCGCCCTGGCGTCGCTGACCATTTCCACTGCGTGCCCGCTCGGTCGGCGTGGCAACATGCGCACGTGCCCTTCCTGCGTGACGACCTCGAACGGCGCATCGTCCGACTCGCGATTCCGGCGCTGGGAACCCTGGCCGTCGAGCCGCTGTACGTGTTGGTCGACACCGCAATCGTCGGCCGCCTCGGCACGCCCCAGCTCGCCGGTCTGGCCATCGCGTCCACACTGTTGCTCACCGTTGTGTCGCTGACTGCGGCGCTGGAGTACGGCCTGACCCCCGATGTCGCATTCGCACACGGCCGCGGCGATGCGCCCGAAGCGCGGCGAGTGGCCACCAACGGCCTGCAGTTGGCAGCGATGCTCGGCGTGCCGATGGGCCTCGTGCTCGGCGTTGCGGCGCGGCCACTGTGTTGGTTGCTCGGCGGACGCGGCGATGTCCTGGGGTATGCGTCGACCTACCTGCGCATCAGCGCCGTCGGGCTGCCGTTCGTGCTGATCGCGTACGTCGGCCACGGTGTGATGCGTGGCGTCAACCAACTGCGCAAGCCGCTGCTGGTGGTGTTCGTCGCCAACATCGTGAACCTGGTGCTGGAGATCGTTGCGGTGTACGGACTGCACCTCGGTGTCGCCGGCTCGGCGTGGAGCACCGTGATCGCGCAATTCTTCGCCGCAGTTGCGTTCCTTGGCATCATGCGCCCGCACCTGACTCGGCTGCGCGCGACGTGGGCGCGTATGAAGCCGGTGCTCGCCAGCGGCGTCCACTTCGCGGTGCGTTCGCTGGCGATGTTCGCCGTGTGGAACTCAGCGACCTTCGTCGCCGCACGCATCGATACTCCGACGCTGGCTGCGAACCAAGTGCTCACCCAGCTGTTCATCTTCCTCGCGCTCGTGCTCGACGCCCTTGCGATACCCGCACAGTCCCTCGTGGCGGGCGAATTGGGCGGCGGACGTCCGGCCGAAGCCGCGCGGGTCGGGCGCATCAGCACACGGCTCTCGCTGTGGGTCGCAGCCGGGCTGGCGGTGGCGCTCGTCGCGCTCAGCCCATTCGCTCCGGCGCTCTTCAGCGGCGACAGCGCCGTCCGCTCTCGGCTGACGGCAGGGCTCATCATCCTCGCGGTGATGCAGATCCCTGGCGCAATAGCGTTCGCCTACGACGGCGCTCTCATCGGTGCGAAGGACGAGCGTTGGCTGGGCCGCCGGGCCGTCTACAACTTGCTCGGGTACCTGCCGTTGGCGTTGGCCACCCTGTTCTTCCCTGTGCTCGGCCTGGCGGGGCTGTGGGGCGCTCAGTTGACCTGGATGGCCTTGCGGGCATGGGTCAATGCCCGCCGCTGGCAGGCGCTGGCTGCCCGCGACTTCCACCGTGTCATGCCCTGACTGCGGCAGATGCCGCAGATCGATGACGCGGTGGCGCCTTTCGAGCTAGCGGAGGGGGATGCTGGCCAACAGCTTCGGGTTGAGACGGACGCTGGTGGCGGAGAGCCCGCTGCCGGCAGCGTGTTGGTGTACCCACTCGTTGGCAGCAGCGGACGCGAGCACGGCCAGCACCTGCTCGGGCTCGTCGGTGACGCACGTGATGACTGGCACGCTCGGTAGCCACTCGCCGTGCACGTCGTGAACGGCTTCGATCACCTTCGTCTGGTTCGCGATCAGAATCTTCGGAACCAGCCGCGCAGCCGCCCACTTCTGCAGCGCCGGTGAAAGGCGATCGACAGCGACTCGCGGCGCGTCGAAGTGCTGCTTGGCGAATCGCACCGATCGTTGGCCCCACAGGCACAGGCCCGGCTCGATGAGGCCGCTGGTGATCAGTGGCGGACCGATCTCGTCGTCGCCGACCGCGCCGACCAGGCCGTAGTACTGGTCACGGAAGTCGACGGCGAACGTCGCAATGGTGCCCAGGGTGGGCCCGTCGTGAGCAGCGGCGGACGTACCCGTCAGCAGGCCCGACCAGGTTCGCGGCATCGGCATCGGTGCCACCTCGGTGAAGTCGGGGCCGAACGACCGGCGCACCTCGCCCTGCTCGCCGCCGACCTCCCACACACCCGCCCATACACGCACACTTGCGTCGAACATCTGCGTGTCGGACCACCACATCCAGCGAAGCGCTGCCGCGCCGTCGACGGCGGAGCGAATGGCAGCAGCGTCGCGCGTGGCCAGCAGTGACTGCGGCAGTACGAACCCCACGCGCCCACCCGGACGCGCGAGACGAATCGCCAGAGCGAGGAACTCAGCCGCCGCGTCCGCGTAGGGGCCGCCGCCGAACTTGCTACTGCCACCGCGCGACGTCAGCCGCGAGAGTTGATTGAGGAACGGCGGGTTGCCGATCACGATGTCGAACTGCTCGTCATCCCAGTCTCGGTGCAGTGAATCGTCGTGGATGAAGCCGGCCGATGCGTCGATGTCGACACCAGTCTGTTCCGGCAGACAGGTCGCGCGCAGGAACCGCCCATCGCCACATGCAGGGTCCAGCACGGTACGCGCACCGTCGAACACCGTCTCGCGCACCAGCGCCGCGACCAGCGCCGGTGGCGTGTACCACGCTCCCAGTTCCTTGCGCGTCGGTCGCGCCGCGGGCTGGCGTTGGGGTTCAGTCACCCTGTGAGCGTAGGGTCTCCTCCCGTGACGGGACCGAACCTCGACATCGATCACCTCAGCGCCGACGCTGCCGACCGCTACCTGTCCTTCGATCGCGATCAATGGGCGGCGCTGCGCGCAGCCACCCCGCTGACACTGAGCGCGGACGACCTGGAGTCACTGCGCGGTATCAACGAACGCATCAACCTCGACGAGGTCGCGGCGGTGTACCTGCCGCTCACACGACTGCTCAACCTGTACGTCGCCGCCACGCAGAACCTGCACAAAGCGTCGGCCGCGTTCCTCGGCACGCTGGCACCGAAGGTGCCGTACGTGATCGGCGTCGCCGGCAGCGTGGCAGTCGGCAAGAGCACTTTCGCTCGCATTCTGCAGGCACTGCTCGCGCACTGGCCAGATCATCCCCAGGTCGATCTGGTGACCACCGACGGTTTCCTGCACCCCAACCGGGTGCTCGAGGAACGCGGCATCATGAACCGCAAAGGCTTCCCCGAGAGCTACGACACGCGCCGCCTGCTGCAGTTCCTACGCGACCTGAAGAGCGGCGCCGCCGAGACCAGCGCACCGGTCTACAGCCACGTCGTGTACGACATCATCGACGGCGAGGAAGTGGTCGTCCGTCAACCCGACATCGTGATCATCGAGGGTCTCAACGTGCTGCAGGTGGGCACGCCGATCGATAGCTCAGGGGTCACCGAGTTCGTCAGCGATTACTTCGACTTCTCGATCTACATCGACGCCAACGAACGCGACATCGAACAGTTCTACGTGCAGCGCTTCCTCACGCTGTGCGAGACCGTGTTCCAGAACCCGAACAGCTTCTTCCAGCACTACGCGCACCTCACGCGCGAGGAGGCAGTCGAGACCGCACAGTTCATCTGGCGCGAGATCAACGGCAAGAACCTGCGCGAGAACATCGCACCCACCAAGACCCGCGCCAGCCTGTTGCTCACCAAGGGCAACGATCATCGCGTGACGAACGTGAAGCTTCGCCGCCTGTGAGCGCACGTCTGGTCACGTGCGTGGCGATCGTGGGCCTCATGCTGACCGCATGTGGTGGCGACGACGGCCCGGGAACCGTCAAATTGTACGACCGGGCGCCGGTGCCCGGTGTACCCGACCGGACGGCCACGGTCGACGCGACCGCAATGAGTCGCGACGGGTCGTACTGGGGCGAACTGGTCCTGCCTGGCGATGCGGGTCGACGTACGTTGACCTTTCACATCACCCAGGCCTTCTTTGCCGACACGTGTGCAGAGGAGCTCGGCATCGACCGGTGCCCGAACAACTTCGGCACGCGCAGCGAGCCCAGCCTCGACGTGGACGTGGCGCTGACAGATCTCGAGTCGGTCACGGTGGTCACCACCGATCGATTCAACTTCGCCATCACAGCAGACGAACTGCTTTCGCTGGCCGGCGGTGCCACGCCGGCAGCAGCGGCACCGGAGGGCTATGCGTTCGCGCCGTTCCCCTTCCTGTTGACAGTGCGCGACGGCAAGATCGTGGAAGCTCGCCAGATCTGGCTGGCGTAGCGAGTCAGTCTGCGGCGAGCCACGCGGGCAGGTCGGCGATGGACTCCAGCTCCGCGAAGTGATGGCGTTCGACGTCGAGCGGGTCGACGCGTTCCAGCTCCCACAGCAACGGGTACGGCACGTGCACGGCTGTCCCACCCAGTGCCATCACCGGCAGAATGTCGCTGCGAACGCTGTTGCCCACCATGCACACGTGCTTCGGGGCCACGCCGAGCTTGCGAAAGATGCGGTCGTAGGTCTGCGGGTCTTTTTCCAGCAGGATCTTCACGTCGGTGAAGTGATGGGCCAACCCGCTGGTCTCCACCTTGTGCGTCTGGTGGATGAAGTCGCCCTTGGTGATCAGCACCAGTCGATACTCGCTGCCAACGGCGGCCAGCACCTCGGGCACGTGGGGCAAGAGCCGTACGGGAGCGGTGAGCGTCGACCGGACCGTCTCCAACAGCTCGCTGATCACCGAGGTGGGCACAGCCCCGTCGGTGATGCTCAGGGCAGCTTCCACCGCGCTCAAACCGAACGCCTTGACGCCGTAGCCGAAGATCGGGAGGTTCTTGCGTTCGACCGCCGTCAGCGCTGCCCGGACGTCGATGCCGTCGGGAGCGAACGGGGCAACAAGCTCCACGAAACGCAGTTCGCTTGCCGTGAACGCATCCTCGCTGTGCCACAGCGTGTCGTCGGCGTCGAACGCGACCACATCAAACGACTTCATGCGTCCGCTCCGTTCACCGATGCAGGGCGTTGAGGTAGTTGTAGACGGTGATGCGGCTGACACCCATTGCATCGGCAACGTCTTCGACGGCGCGGCGCAGGATGAAGGCGCCACGATCGTCGAGCAACCGGATCGCTTTCTGCTTCTCTTCTCGCGGCAGGCTCGGAAGGGCAGCCCCCATTTCACGCTCGACCGATTCGATGAGCCGGTCGAGCGCACCATGCAGTGGCGCCGGGCGGACGGCGGCGATGACCACTCCCTCCCACTTCAACGGCAGGTCGCCGGGCTCGCGGTCGTCGACGGCCACCAGCGACGCACCGAGCTGCTCGACGATGGGCTTGACGGCGAGCACCAGTGGGTGACGTGGCAGCTTTTTCACTCGTCACCGGCCGTGTCGGACACGCGCTCGGCGTGCAGGCTGACGTGCGTTGCACCGTTGGCGAACGCCTGACCGACGATCAGCCCGGAGACTTCTGCGAGCTGCTCCTGGCTGACGGTGCACGAAGAACCGAACGGCCCGAACTCGACCTCGACACCGAGTGCCGTTACTGCGTCGACCGCCGCCGTCACATGCGGGCCAGGGTTCCCTTCGCGAAACGGTTCGATGGTGAACTCCAACTGCAGCACGCTGCGATGGTAGCGACCCAACACCCGCCTTGTTGCCGCCGCCTACCCACAGTCGACCGCGACCGCCAGCGCGGCGCACACTTCCCGCATGCGATCGTCGCTCAGCCGTCCTAGCCGCCGCGTGAGAAGGCCGACGGAGACCATCGTGGGTGTGTCAAGGCCGAGCACGCAGCTCACTGTCACCGGATCGTCTCCGGGCTCAAGAGCGACTTCGGTCGCGAGGCCCCGCTTCGACGTGGTGGCGAAGGCCACGAGAACTCGACGCAGTCTTGGAATGGCCTCATCGCGACTCAACACCACACACGGTCTATGCCCCGCTTCCGGCGTTTCACTCCACCACAAGTCACCCCTGTTCGGGAGCATCCGAAGCCTTCCGTCGAAGTGCAAGTTCGGCGGACGCAAGCGAATCGAGAAACGACTCCATGTCGCCCCACTCGTCTGGGGTGTTCAGCGGGATGCGGTCGTAGGCCTCGTATGACCGATCGATCTCAGCCCGCCGGCGCGCAGCGACCAGGGCTGCAAGCGCAGCATCGATAGTGGCAGCGTCGTTGCCGATGCCCAAGTTGCGGGCAGCGGCCAAAGTTGCTTCGTCGACAGTGGTGCTGATCCGAATTCGACTCATGCCACGAGTGTGGCATGACTCTGCTACAGCGGTCAACGGGCGCCCATCACCCGCTGGAGATCGGTACTGCGCGCGATGCAGTCGCTACCTGCCGCGTCGAAGGCTTGGTTGAGCTTGCCGAGCGCGGTGCGGAACGACGTGTTCCAGTCGCTCTCGAACTGATCGCGAGCCGGGCCGACCCACGTGGTGCCGCTGAGAGCGGACGACACTGCGCTCATCACACCCTCGATGCTGGTGATCTGCTGCTTCAGCGAGCGGCCGAGGGACGCGAGCTGCTCGGGGTTTGCGCCGTACATGGACATGATGGTTCCTTTCGCCGGCCCGCCCAGTGCAGCGCCGTCATCTGTACTGGGCATGGTGAGATCACCAGAACGGCAAAAGCAGCGGCAACAGCAACTCGACGTTGTCGGGTACGAACTGCTCGGTCGCCATCAACACGTTGAGTTCCTCGGCGCTCACCCATCGAACCTCGGCGATCTCGCCGTCGGTGAAGGTGAACGGTCCGTCGTGGACGGCGAGGTAGCCGCGACCGATGAGCGCGACCGACTCGTCGGCGAAGCGACCCTCGCCGAGGTGGTGGAAGTCGGCGACCTCGATGCCCAGTTCCTCGGACAGTTCGCGACGGGCAGCGACTTCGTACGACTCGCCAGCGGCAACCACACCACCGGCCGCCATGTCCCACATGCCGGGCCACACGTCCTTGTCATCCGCTCGCCGGTGCGCCAGCAGGCGGCGGTCGCTGCCCATCACCGCGATGCTGACGGCTCGATGCTGCAAACGACCGGCGCGCATTTCCTTGCGCGTGACCGTTGCGATCACCAGATCGTCGTCGTCCACGATGTCGACCAGTTCCGTTTCGCTGCCCACGCCGTCTTGCCTAGCATGCGGCAATGGAACTCGACACCTTGATCGCCGAAGCCCGCGACCTCCACGACGAGACAGTTGCGCTGCGGCGCACGCTGCACCGCTGGCCGGAACTGGGTAACGACCTGCCGGTGACTCGCGAGAACGTGCTCGCTGCGCTGGAGGGTCTGCCGCTCGACCTGACGCTGCACGAGACCACCAGTGGCATCGCGGCGATCCTCGACGGCGGCAAGCCTGGCCCGACGGTGTTGTTGCGAGGCGACATGGATGCGCTGCCGCTGCACGAGGACACCGACCTGCCCTTCCAGAGCGCTGACGACGGCAAGATGCACGCCTGCGGTCACGACACGCACACCGCGATGTTGGTCGGCGCCGCGAAGCTGCTGAGCGCACGTCGCGACGAGATTCCCGGCCGCGTGCTGTTCATGTTCCAGCCCGGTGAGGAGGGCGGCGGCGGTGCAGGGTTGATGCTCGACGAAGGCCTGCTCGACGTGCCGCACGCCGCGGATGGCAGCGAGTCGCCCGTGACCGGCGCCTACGCACTGCACATCACCAGCAACCTGCCCACTGGCTGGATCGCCAGCAAGGGCGGCAGCATCATGGCGTCCGCCGACGTGATGATCATCACCGTGGTCGGTCGCGGCGGACACGCCAGCCAGCCGCACGCCGCACTCGACCCCATCCCGGTCGCCTGCGAGATCGTGCAGGCGTTGCAGATGATGGTGACTCGCACCATCGACGTGTTCGACCCAACCGTGGTCACCGTCGGCCGCATCTCTGCCGGCACCACCAACAACATCATCCCCGAGACCGCTGTCATCGAAGGCACCATCCGCGCCCTCAGCGAGCGCACTCGGGCGAAGGTACGCGACGGCATTCGACGCGTGGCGGAAGGTGTCAGCGCAGCCCACGACGCCCAGGTCATCGTCGAGTTCGAAGACGGTTACCCGGTCACGGTCAACAACCCGGGCTCGGCCGACTTCGCGCTCGCTGTCGCCGGCGACGTCATCGGTGCAGCCTCCACCGTTCGTCTGCCCAACCCGGTGATGGGCGCCGAAGACTTCAGCTACGTACTCAACCGGGTGCCGGGGGCCATGCTGTTCCTCGGTGGCACCGGAGAGGGCCGCAACCCGGCCACCGCTGCACCCAACCACTCGAACCGAGTGACCTTCGACGAGAACGCCATGATCAACGGCGTCGCCGTCTACAGCGCGATGGCGCTCCGCCACCTCGCCGGTCACCTCGTCTAGTCCATACTGCCCCGGAGTTCGCGCAGGTCCTCGCGGCAGCGCCAGGTGCGCTTGGCCCGCACCATCACCACGGGTCCCAGCTGATTGGGGGATCGCGCACGAGCACCCGCCGGCGACCGTTGCCGGCACCGAACACGCCGACATCACGCATTGTCTGGGGGACGACCTTAAACCCATCCAGGTTGAACACCACCGACGTCCGCGCCACCACTACCGCCTTCCACGTCGAGGGCCCGGGCCCTGTGAACTTCAAAGTTCACAGAATGCCAGGCCCCCGACACAGCGGACCCCTATCCCACCAGCAACCGGGTCGCCACCCCCCTTTCAACGAGTAGCGCCGCTTCATCCGCAACGGGGAGACCCCGTGCTTAAGCGACCGAGCGTCGACGGCGGCGGGTTGCCATTAGTGCGAGAGCACCGATACCGAGCAGGCTGGCACCGCCATAGACCAACGGCAATGCGTTGCCACCGGTGGCCGGAATCTCCGCGGGAGGCGGCAGAGGGTTGTCAACCCTTACCTTGTCAGTATCGAGGATGGCGGTGTCGTGGTCATCTTCGTCGCCCGGAAGGGAATCAATGTTCACGTCATCGTTGAAGACCAGCAGGTCGTTTGTCATGTCGGTGTCAGGCGTCGAATCGGCATCCTTGACGACCTCGCCGGGGATGCTGTAGGCACCACTCCCATCAGAAACGATCTCTGCATAGTTGGTGTACGAATCCTTGGTGACATCGTCGAGCCGGAGCGTCAGGGAAAGTTGCCTGATCTCGTTCGGGACGAGATTGGAGATCTCCCAGGTCACTCGCTGGCCAGCGAACAAGCCACCGCTGTCAGCCGACACGAACGACATCCCGGCCGGGATCAGATCCTGAATGGTGATCGCACCGGAATCCACGTTGCCCTGGTTCTTCACTGCGACAGTAAAGATGATGTTGGAACCCTGCTTGAACGACTGCCCAGCAGGAAGGATTTTCACCAACGCCAGGTCGTAGTCGACCACCGCCGAGATGGGTGCGATGTCGTGGTCGTCCTCATCGACAGCCGGATCGTTGTGCTGTGTTGTGGGCAGCTCCGTCTGGTCGACCAGTACGTCATCAGAGGGGTTCGTGTTAGGAGTCGAATCATCGTCCTCGACGTCGCCCGCAACCGGGGTTTCGTAGCCGGGGCTGTCGTAGATGTCGGCACCATCGGAACTGATCTCCGAATAGTTCATCCACGGACGCTTGGCCAGGTCGATGATCTTCATCGTCACGCTCACTGTTCTGGTGGCACCGGCCGCCAGATCGCTGAGATTCCACGTCACCGTGGTGGTGCTGGGCAGCGTCAGCCCGCCGTCGGTAGCACTGATCGCCTGCAGGCCTACGGGCACCCAATCAGTGATGGTGTAGTTGCCAGAACTGACGTTGCCCTGGTTCTTCACCAAGATGTCGAACGTCGCGGTGCCGTTGGCCTGGATGGTGGCCGGACCGACCTTCACCAACGCCAGGTCGTAGAGGACCGGAGCGTCGACGAAGGCGACATCGGCATCATCCTCACCGTTGGGAACAACAGCGTCAGGGTTGACGATGTCGTTCGTCGGGTGCTCGTAGGTGCCATAGCCGTCACCCTCCACATCACCGTTGTCGTTGTCAGTGACGGCATCCGGGATGGAATCGATGTCCTCGATGTCGATCACCGTCGGGAAGTCCAGCCGGGAAGGAACGTCGTAGGCATCAGCACCGTCGGCGCTGATCTCGGCGATGTTCTTGAAGGGCCGCTTGGTGATGTCGGTGATGGTCGCGGTGAAGGTGAACGCTTTCGATGCACCGGGCACCAAGCTGGTCATATTCGTCCAGATCACCTTTCCAGCGGTGGCCGTGCTGCCACCGTCGCTCGCCGCGCTGGCAGCCATGCCCACCGGCAGGTTGTCGGTGATCGTGTATAGACCGCTGGGCACAGTGCCCTGGTTCTTCACGGTCACGGTGAACACCACCGAACCGTCGGGCAGCATCGTGGTGGCGCTGACCGTCTTGGCCAAGGCCAGGTCGTAGACCACATCGGCCCCGACATCGGCGATGTCGGCGTCATCCTGCGGACCGTCTACCGGCGAGCCCGGTGCGCCCGTCTGAGCGTCAGCACCCATTCCGGCACTACCGATCACCAGGTTGTCGATGCCGTTGCCCTGCACTGGGTGCTCGACGAGCACCGGATAGGCGCCGTCGTTACCGGTGTTGGAATCCGGGATGGAATCGATGTCCTCGACATTGATCCCGGCGAACCCTGTCCGAGCCGCTACGTCGTAGAAGTCGGCACCATCGGCGCTGATCTCTGCAAAGTTTCGGTACGGCCGAAGAGTGAGGTCGCTGATCGTGGCTGTCCACGTACGGTCCGTCTTGATGCCTGGAAGGAGGTTAACCGTCCATGTGATCGTGCCGGCGCCGGAGTCGTACACGCCGCCATTACCGATCGGCAGCACCGGGGCGATGCCCGCGGGCACGGTGTCCGTGACCACGAAGTCGCGGCTCGGCACAGTGCCCTGGTTCTCTACCGTGATGGTGTAGGTGATGGTGTCGTCGTACTTGATGCTCGACGTGTTAGTGGACGAGTTGACCGTGGCGACCTTGGCCAGGGCCAGGTCATACACCACGTCGACTCCGACATCGGCAATGTCGGCATCATCTTGACCACCGCTGGCCGGGTCGACAACGATCGGCGGAGCATCTGCACCGACGCCGGCATCGTCGATGCCTGCGTTGTCGATGCCGGACGGGCCGATCGGCAACTCGATCAGCGCCGGGTAGGTGCCGTCGTTGGTCGTAATCGCATCGGGGATCGAGTCGACGTCCTCGATGTTGATCAGCGGTGCATCGTAGTTATCGGCGCCATCGGCGCTGATCTCCGCGAAGTTGCGGAACGGACGCTTACTGATATCGCTGATCGTGGCCTGCCAGCTGACCGTGGTGGATTCACCCGGGTTCAGCTGCGGCGACCCGTTGAGGTTGCCGATCGTCCACGTAATGGTTCCCGCACCGGCGTCGTACACGCCGCTGTTCGGAATCGGCAGCACTGGGGCAAGCCCAGCGGGCACGGTGTCGGTGATAACGAATTGCTTCGAGTCGACGTTGCCCTGGTTCTGGGCGGTGATCGTGAAGGTGATGGTGTCGTTGTACTTCACCACGTTCTTGTCGACCACCTTGGCCAGGGCCAAGTCGTAGATCACCGGGTAGGTGAGATCTGCAATGTCGGCGTCGTCCTGGGGATCACTGTTACGGACGCCGGCGTCATCGATCGTCAGGTTGTCGATACCCGTCCCTGGCGGCGACAGCAGCGACGGATACGTGCCGTCGTTGCCGTTGTTCAGGTCAGGTGTCGAATCCTTGTCCTTCACCGTGATGGTGGAGGTGGAGTAGTCCCCGGCGGAATCGGCGCTGATCTCTGCGATGTTGCGGTACGGGCGCTGTGTGATGTCACTGATCGTGACAACGTAGGACCGGTCGAGCTGAGCACCGGGGAGCATGTCAGGCATGGTCCAGGTGATCGTGCGCAGGGTGGAGTTCCATGAGCCACTGTTGGCGATGGGAAGTAGCGGCTCGATGCCTGCGGGCACCCAGTCAGTGACCGTGAAGGCGTGGCTGGGCACCGTGCCCTGGTTTTTCACGGTGATGGTGAAGGTGGCCTTGCCCGTCTCGATGCCCTTGGTGGCAAGGTCAGTGGCGTCGACGATCTTCGCCAGTGCGAGGTCGTAGACCACGTTCACACCGACGTCGGCGATATCGGCGTCGTCACCGTTGAGAGCGTCGTGGGCAACACCCGCCAGGCCAGGGGTGACATCGGTCGCCGCAGCGACACCAAAGTTATCACTGGTGGAGCCATCCGGAACTGCAGGCAGTTCCACGAGCGAGGGGTATGCACCGTCGTTCGCGGTATTGGTGTCCGGGACCGAGTCAATGTCGTTGATGCTGTACAGCAGCTGGGCAGAATCCTGACTGATCTCGGCGTAGTTGCGGTACGGACGCTGGTTGAGACCCGTCATGCCGTCAATGTTGGCTGTAATCGTTAGAGTCTTCAGCTGCCCGGGCTTGAGGTTGGGCAGGTTGATCCACGTGATCGTGCGGTCGATCGAGTTGAAAGTACCGCCGTCGACGCCAGTGGCGATGAGACCCACCGGGAACTTGTCGGTGACGTTGTACACACCCGAGTCCAGGTTCCCCTGGTTCCGAATCGTGATGGTGTACGTGATCGAATCGGTGGCGAGGATGACGTTGGAGTTGACCGTCTTCGCCAACGCCAAGTCGTAGACACCCGAGTTGGTGATCACGGCGTCGTCGTTGTCGTCCTGGTCCTTCGTCTTGTCCTCGCCGCCGACCGGGCCGTCGTAAGAGGTACCGAGCGTGTTGTTGGCATCAACAGGCAGGTACAGATCGTTGGGCACCGTGTTATCACTGCCGGTGTTGCCATCGGGAACCGAATCGATGTCGTTCACTCCGTAGAGGAGTTGCGCTGAGTCGCTGCTGATCTCCGCCCAGTTTCGCCACGGTGCCGTCGACAAGTCGTTGCCGTCGATCGTGCTCTTGATGACGATGTCGACGTAGTCGCCGGCCTCGATGTTGGGGATGGAGCACGTGACCGTGAGCGAGTTACAGGTTGCTCCTACATACGCCGGGCCGGCGGACGTGAACACGTCGCCTTGGAAGAACGTGAGCCCGGTCGGCAGTGCGTCCTTCACCTGCAGTGCGCCGGAACGCACGTTGCCCTGGTTGTAGACCCGGATGCGCCAAGTGGGCCGATCGCCGGCCTTGGCGAAGGGGGTCTCGGCAACCTTGGCCAAGGCGAGGTCGAAGATCACGTTGGACCCGACGTCGGCAATGTCGGCGTCGTCCTCCGTGTCAGGGCTGACACCGGCGAAACCTGCGGTGGTGTCCGTCTGGGCTCCGATGCCGAGGTTGTCGCTGGTCGACCCGTTCGGTGCCACCGGCAGCGCGACGAGCGCCGGGTAGTTGCCATCGTTGGTCGTATCTGCGTCTGGTGTGGAGTCGACGTCGGTGACCGCCGGCGAGCCGGGGATCGAGTAGTAGCTCGCCGAATCGGAGCTGATCTCGGCGAAGTTGCGGAACGGCCGGAACTTGAGGTCGGTGGCCTTCGCGTTCACGAGAATGGTGGAGGTGGCACCGGGTGCCAGATCCGGGATCGTGTAGGTGAAGACGTTGGTCGATGGGTTGGTCGTGAACGCAGTCGAACCTGCCGCCTGGCGAGTCATACCCGCCGGCAGTTGGTCGGTGACCACGAACGACCGCGACGGCACGTTGCCCTGGTTCCTCACCACGATGGTGAAGGTGACGATGCCATCCTGGGCGACCGTGGTGGAACTGACCGTCTTGGCCAGCGCGAGGTCGTAGGTGACCGGCACGCTCACTTCGGCGAAGTCGTTGTCGTCCTCATCGGTTGCACCCAGGTCGGTGTTCACGTCGGTGTTGAGCAGACGGTCGACCACCAGATCGTTCGGTGTGCTGCCGTAGTTGTTGCCGGCCTGGTTGTCGTTACCGGTGTTGGTGTCGGGCGTCGAGTCGACGTCAACGGTGCCATATGCGGCGGCCGAGTCCGCCGAGATCTCGGCCCAGTTACGGAACGGCCGCTTGGTGATGTCGGAGATGGTGGTCGTCACCGTGATGGTGGTGGTCGCACCTGGGGCGAGATCGCTGATGTCCCAGTTGTAGACCTGGCCGACGTTGGATGTAGCCGGAGTGCCACCCAGCACTGCAAGACCGAGCGGGATGGTGTCGGTGACCGTGAACTTCTTGGAAGCGACGGTGCCCTGGTTCTTGACCGTGATCGTCCAGGTGACGGTGCCGTCGTATGCGACCGTGGGTGCCGCGACCGTCTTCACGAGCGCGAGGTCGTACAGCACGCCCGAGTCGAGGACGGCCTGGTCGTTGTCGTCCTCATCGGTTGCACCCAGGTCGGTGTTGACGTCGGTGTTGAGCAAGCGGTCGACGTTGAGGTCGTTGGTGGCACCGGCGCCGGGGCCGGCGCCGGGGTCGTCGCCCAGGTTGGCGTCGGGCACCGAGTCCCCATCTGTGACCGTGTCGCCGGCGATGCTGTAGAAGCTGGAGCCGTCCGACGAGATCTCGGCCCAGTTGACGAACGCCTTCTTCGACTGATCGGTCACCTTGGTGGTGACCACGATAGTGGTCGTCGCACCAGGCGCCAGGTTGGGCATCGTCCAGGTGTATGTGCGGCCAGCGCTGCCACTCGGCGAGGGAACGGCACCCTCGAAGGAAAGGCCGGCCGGCAGGTTGTCGGTGACCGTGTAACCCTTCGAGTCGACATCGCCCTGGTTCTTGACGGTGATGGTCCACGTGGCGACGCCGTCGTACGGCATCAAGGCCAACGAGGCCGGGCTCACGGTCTTCACCAGCGCCAGGTCGTACGCCACCGTGCCGGCGACCTCGGCGAGGTCGTTGTCATCTTCGTCGTTGGGCACCGTGTCGATCTCGACATCGGCAAGGACGTTGTCGACAACCTTGTCATTGGGATTGGTGCCGACACCGGCACCGGAGTCATCACCAGTGTTGGTGTCGGGCGTCGAGTCGAAGTCGGTGGTGTTGTACAACGACAGAGCGGAGTCGGCACTGATCTCCGCCCAGTTACGGAACGGCCGCTTGGTGATGTCGTCGACCTTGGTCGTGATGGTGAACTCCGTGGTCGCCCCGGGCGCGAGGTTCGGCATCACGAAGGAGTAGGCACGATTCAGGTTGGTCGGCGGAGCCGGGCTCGTGGAGCTGACGTAGCTCATCCCGGCCGGGATCGTGTCGGTGATGGTGTAGACGCCGGAGGCGACGTTGCCCTGGTTCTTCACCCGGATGGTCCAGGTCACCGAGCCACCCTGGTTCACGGTGGTAGCAGTGGCAATCTTGGCCAGTGCCAGGTCGTATTCCTGCCCAAAGTAGTGCGCCGGATCAGTGTCAGTAACAGTAGGCGGAACACCAGTCTTGCCCGTGATCGGCGTGCTGCCATCGTCTTGCACCGTGGTACCGACCACCGTCGCGTTGTTGCCGTACTGGCCGGTAATCGCCGTACCGGTGGCCGTGCATGTGACGGTCTCACCGCGAGAGAGTACGCCTGCCGGGGTGAGCGGATCACTGGACAACGCCCAGTTGCAGACTGGCACCGGTGCGGACTGGCCACTGATGGTCACCAGATCGGTGAGAGTGACCGTGCTGAGGTAGGTGTCACCGGTGTTGGTGATGACGTACGTCCACGTGACCGGCGCACCCTTGGGGATGTTGGGGCCAGGGACCGAATTGGCATCTTGGCCGTTGACGTACTTGATCAGGTCGATCTTGGGCTGGATGATCCAGATGCCTGCGTCCCAGGTGGGATCGTTCTCGGCAGTGGCGCCGGGATCGTTGCCCAACGTGACGGTGGTGGTGTCGTAGAAGTTGCCGATGGCGGGCAGGCTGCCGGACGGTGTCTCGGGGATGTCAGAGTCGTCGTCGGTGTTGTTGACCGTCAGCGGCTGGTCCCCGGCGACGCCGGTGACGTCGCGCGGCGAGATGAAGCCGAGGGTGTCGGGCATGTAGAAGCGCACGAAGTACTTACCGTCGGGAAGGCCCTCGAACAGATAGTTGCCATTCGGGTCGGTGAAGGTGGTGTCGAGATAGATCGGGGCACCTTGTTGATCCAACGTGAACAGATCGACTCGCACGGCACCGATGCCGGGCTCGAGGGTGAGGTTCGCGCTCTGCTTGCCGTCACGGTTGTAGTCGAACCACACCCTGTTACCGATGGAGTTGAAGCGAGGGGGTGCCGCCACGTGCAAGTCGACCTTGGCCGGCTCGGCACCGAGGCGACCCGGGTCGCCGAGTCCGTTGAGTTGATCGGCGGGGATGTTGACGCCGTAGGCGAAGCTGTTGGACGTACGGGGGCAGGTTGGCCCGCCTTCGCCCGCCTGCTGAATGCCATCGCCATTGGCGTCGACCCAGCTCGCAACCTCGGTGCGCCCGATCAGCGTGGAGTTACCGGGACCGGTGGTGTTGGGGTTGGGTGCCGCAGGATTGTACGGAGGGGTCTTGTCGGGGATGGTGCAGCTGGCCAGTTGGTCGTATGGACTGGCGCTGGTGTTGGGGGTGTCGTAGGTGGGGTCGAAGACCGGGCTCACCATGTCCCACTGGAACGACAGCGAATCACCGATCGCGATGCGCTTGGTGGGGTCGTAGGTCAGGCGGATCGCCTTGTACAGCGGCAGCGAGGCGAGCACCGGGGTGGTGGTCCACCCAGGTGCGTCACAACTGCTGTTCGGCCCGAGCACTTCCGGGCGGCACGGGTTGCTGGACAGGGAGTACTCCACCGTCCAGTCGGCGGGCGCGCTGATCGGCCCGACCAGGAACGGGGCAAACTCGGAGCCACGCTTGGTGGCCACGCGCACGCCCGTATCACCGACGAAGCCAAAGACGTCGACGTACTGCACCTTCTCGACGGACGTGTTACCGATGTTCTTGACGGTCAACTTCCAGGTGACCTGGCCGCCGGGGGTGGTGGTGCCGGCGATGTTGAAGTCAACATCGAGCGCACCCCTGACGAGCTTGTTCGACTCCAACTGAACCGTGACAGGAACGATCACCGTCTTGCTGGCCTGGCAGTTGGGCTGCACGCAGTGCAGGAAACTGCCGCCATCGGCCTTGGTGATGGAGGCAGTGTTCGTGAAGGTGCCAGGGGGGGTGGGGGTGTCTAAGGCGAGCGGGAAGTCGAGCGCGTCAGCAGTGACATCGTAGGTCACGACCGGGGCAGATTGATTGGGTGTGAGCGTGCCGGTGTACTGGAACTGCAGCAACGTACCGGAGCCGGCGACGTTGGGCAGCGTGGGAGTGCAGGGAGTGATGGGAGTGATGGGAGTGATGGGGCCGACCTCTAAGGTCCAGCCGGCACCCAACACGACGTTGCCGACAGTGAGCTTCGCGCTATTTGGTACGCAATCGGTGATCTGCGGGTTGACCAGGTCGCCGGTGGCGTCGATGTTGTTTGCGGCGGTGAGCGTGTAGGTGATGGTCTTGCCCGGCTCGACCGACGCCGCCGACGACGACTTGGCGATCGACGGATGCGGCTTCGGCGTCTCGAGCTTCACATCGGCGCATGCGGAGCCGCGGTCCTGGGTGACGCCGCTCTGCACGCCGGTGAGCCCGACGCAGTTGGTGAGCACGGTGCCCGGGTCTGCAGGGGCACCGTTGACCACACCGACGAGCTGCTGGCCGGACGCGGCCCAGACCGCTCCGATGGCGTCGGCACCGACAGAGGTGAACACCCAACGGACGCAGGTGACGCCCGGCGCAGCAATCGTGGCGCCTGGCGCCACGTTGGTCGGTGCACTCCATGTGGCACACGTTGCTGAGGTGGAGGTCTCGATGGTGGCAGTGACGGTCGCCACTGCGCCAGTCCAGGTGCCGGTGTTGATCGTGTTGAGGCTGAAGCCAGCCGGGAACGGACCGTCGGAGAGCGTGGCGGTGGAGAACGGCGTCGCTTCGGCGTCGCTGCTGTTCGTTGCGCCGAGGTTGTAGGTGACGTTCTCGCCGTCCTTGACGTAGTAGTTGCCACCGGTGTTCTTCGCCGGGCCGAAGCGCGTGACCGGCCCGATCAGTGTGAGGGTGGTGGTGGCCGGGCCGATGTTCTGCGGGGCACCGGAAGGACCGCTGCCGACCGCCGACACCGAGTTGGTCTTGGTATTCCCGATGACGTTGGTGAGATCGCCGCCAGCGAAGGCATTCTTATAGTTCACCAGGAACGTGATGGGCAGGCAACCTTGGGCGGTGACGGGGGGCTTTTTCTCAGGTGTCAGGTTCCACACGATCGTGCCGCCAGTGCCCGGGGTGATGACGGGCGGCGGACCGGGGACGGAAGTGCTGGGCGTGCCCGCGGTGAACACACCGCCGAAGGGAAGCGGCTCGACCACCGACACGCCAGGGGGAAGAGTGTCGGTCACGGTGTAGTTCTGCCAGAGCGGGCTACCCGGCTGCGGGCAGAGCGAGATGGTATGGCTGATGTTGTCGGTGCCCGCAGCATTGAGCAAGGCCGTCGAGGGTCCCGACTTGGTGATGTTGGACAGCGGAGGCTGCGCGTTGATGTAGGACTCCGCCGGACCGGCCGAGCAGAAGACGCCGCCTCCAGGCGTGCAAGCAGTGGCGACGGTTGCCGTGTTGGACACCATCTGTGCGTTCGGCGTGAACGGCACCAGCCCCGGAGGAACGAGCAACTTCAGTGTGATGCCGCCAGCGTCGCCGCGCACCAAGTTGGGGGTGCCGGTCCACGAGACCGTCTGGGTGGGGGCGGTACCGCTGACACCGTTGAAGACGAAATCGTCGGGGAACAAGTAGCTGGCCGAGTCGAACGCCAACTGCGAGAAGTTGCCGTAGATGTCGGTGAACGTGGGGAGCGTGTCGGAGATGATCTGGCCGTTGCAATCGGTCCCTTGGATGATGCTGCTGCAGTCGTAACTGATCGTGTAGGAGAACAGGGTGCCCGGCCCCGCTGGTGTGACTGCTGTCGTATTGGGAGCAACCACCTTTTCAACTACCGAGAGCTGTGCACCGCCCGCCGAAGCAGGCTGCACCGCGACGGGGGCGATGACAACGGTGGTCATCAACATCGATGCCCCCAGCGCTCCTCGAACCCAGTTCATCAACCGTGATCCACGCCGACTCGTAGCCTGACGTCCACTCTCAATGTGGTCGCTCATGTCCCTGCCCCCGCTCTGTTCCCGCTCTTGCACCACGAAACTTACTTTGAAAAACAACCAAATGACGATCCAAAAGTCGATTGATGACGCCAAACCGTCAAAGAATCTGGAGAACGAATCTACGGCTCGGTTGGGGTGTCGCGCCGGAGGGTTCAGAAGCGCAGGCGCAGTGTGATCAGTTCGAAGGGGCTCAGGGTGAGGTTGACGAAGCCGTCAGCCACGTCCAACGCGTGTTGTGGCTCTTCCAGAAGATTGCATGTGGTGGCTTCCGCAATTCGTTCTGGCGTGCGAACCGGGGCCTGCGTGCGTGTTCCACAGGCTTCGTAGAGACGCACGATGAGGTCGCCGCTGCCGTCATCGGCGCGCTTGACGGCACTCACTTGCACGCCGGCGTGTTCCACAGTGACGATCGGCAGCGGAGCTTCGGGAGCGGCGCCGGGGTCGACAAGCCTCAATGGCACGTTGAGGGTTGTGGACTCGTGCAGCACGTCGTGCAGGCCTGCGCCGTGGGGCAGCACGCTGATGGTCACCCGATGCCGACCCTGGTCTTGCACCGGGTCGGGATACTTCGCAGCTCGCAACAGCGACACGCGAATGCCTCCGTCCTGCACGCCGTGGCCGTACCGACCGTCGTTGAGCACCGCCACACCGAAGGTCGGCTCGCTGAGGTCGACGTAGCGGTGGGCGCACACTTCGAACTTGGCCGCATCCCACGAGTTGCTGGCGTGCGTGGGACGCATCACGTGACCGAACTGGATGTCGCACGCTGCCTCGCGCGTGTGCACGTCCAATGGCACCATCACCGAGAGCAGCTTCTCGTCCTCGTGCCAATCGACATCGAAGCTCAGGTCGAGACGTGCGCTGCCGGCGCGCATCGTCAGCAGCTGCGTCATCGTGCTGCGACCGAATGCGCGGCGCACTTCCAGCGTCGCCACCAACGGGCCGGCATCGACGATGGTCACCGACTGCACACCGCCCAGTGGCGCGCCCAGTCCACGAGTCCACTCCTCCACGTCCCATGCGTCGTATTCGATGGGGTGATCGGGGGCGAGCTCGACCGTGACGGATCTGCCGGGCGGCAGCAGTTGACGGCCGGCCGTGACATCGATGATGGACGTGATCGTGCCGTCGAGATCCCAGCTGACCGCTAGCTGCCCGTTGGTGAACGAGTGCTCGGTAACCGCGACGTGATCGTCGATCGGCTGCGCGACCAACGGCGCGAGGCCGAAGCCGGGTACCTCCACGCACGCAGCGATCGAGCCGTCGTGCAGCGCCTGGCGTGGGCCTTCGCCCGCGGGTGCGATTGCACCTGCAACAACTTCGCGACGCGGCCGCTCGGCGGCGTTGGCCAACGAGGGCGCCGAAGGAGCGATTCGCTGCAATGCGTCAGCGATCAGTTCCTCCAGCCGTGCTGCCACCTTGGCGTGCGTGGCCTCGCTGTCCTCGAACACCCACGTGATGGACGAGCCGGGGATGATGTCGTGGAACTGCTGTAGCAGCACGTCCTTCCACAGCAACTCGAGTTCCTCGGTCACCTCGGTGGGCACCCCGCCACCTGCGGCCCACCACAGCTCGGCTTCGCGCAACAGACCCTCGCACCGCCGATTGCCAACCTTTGTCTTGGACTGGCTGGTCAGCGTGCCGCGGTGCATCTCGAAGTAGAGCTCACCGTTCCACACCGGCACGGGTGCTCCCGCGGCGATCTCGGCCTCGACGCGCGAGAAGAACTCGTCGGTGGTGCCGGGGGTGACCCGCGGTGCACCGTCGAGGTCGGCGAATCGGCGAGCGCGCTCGATCATCTCGCGCGTCGGGCCGCCACCACCGTTGCCATGGC
>DAORTY010000045.1:0-17438 GCA_035432905.1 Ilumatobacteraceae bacterium
AGACCACCGACGAGGCGATGTTCCGCGTGTTCTTCCACGCGATGCTCGCCGAGGGTGTCGCGCTGGCCCCCGGCGCGTACGAGGCGCTGTTCGTCGGCCTCGGTCATTCCGACGACGTGCTCGACGCCATCGGTGCTGCCGCGACGCGGGCTGCAGTAGCGACCGCCGCCGCTCTTCGCGTCGGCTGACCTACGCTCGCGCCGTGCGGCAGTTCTTCACCTTTCGGTTCTGGCTGACGATCGCCGCGCTGTGCGGGTTGGCCCTCGCCGTGACGGCGTTCGCGAAGAGCCGCGAGTCCGATGCCGACCCGTTGGCCGCCGATGTCGGCACCGCTACCCCTGAGCGCACGATCGACGTCGTTGCCTGGGTCTATGCGGTGCAGCCGCCACCAGGATTCGCCATTGTCGATGGGCGCGCCAACAAGGACATGACGCTGATCGTCGACGGCACCCGCACGATGATCATCACGGCGGGTACACCGGGCGAGATGGACTGCCCGCGATACGCAGAGCTGGCGCAATGCACGGTGGCCGCCGATCTGCTGGGTGATGGCGTGCTGTGGTTCTCGATCATCAAGGGCGTTCCGGGGCCCACGGTCGAGTTGCCCGCGGTGGCCGAACTGCTCGATGGCGGCTGGGTGCGCTTGGAGAACGGCTGGGTCGTGCAGCACGCCCCCAAGGTCGAGCGCAGCTGCGCAGAGGACACCGCGTCGCTCAACGATTTCATCGACCTGTTCGGCGCCACTGCCAAGTCCACGTTCAACTTCGAGCAGCAGCAGATCGTCAAGGTCACCTGCCCCGGCCAGTCGAGTACGACCACCACCTTCGCGCCCACGACCACGCTGGACCCCGCCATCCTCGACCCCGTCACCCTCGACACCAGCGACACCAGCGAAGCCGGCTGACAGCCACGCAGGCGTGTCAGGGGTGTGTGTCGGCGTGGGCGATGTGGCCCAGGGCTTGCCAGATGGCGACGAGGATCAGTGCCGAGCCGACGAAGGCGAACCAGAATGGGCCGGTGACACCCCAGCGGTGCGCGACGACACCACCGATGGCTGCCCCCACCACCATGCCACCCTGCACGCCGATCATGTAGACGCTGCCGACGCGACCTTGGAACTCGTTGGGCACGGCCCGTTGGCGCACAGCGGTGGATGTGGTCGCCCACACCGAGGTGTGAACGCCGAAGATGAAGAACACGGCCATGGCCACCGCCGGCGTGCGAGTGACGGCGAGGATCAGGTGCGTCATTGTCTCGATGATCAGCCCACCACGCATGATGTTGGCCAGGCTGATGCGCCGCTCGACCGCCGTGTACGACCACGAGCCCAGGATGCCGCCAACTGCGCTGGCGGTGGTGAGCAGACCGAAGCCGATCTCGCCCATGTGCAAGGTCTCTGTGGCGTACAGCACCAGCACCGACCAGGCAGCGCCGAACGTGATGTTGAAGGTCACGATGGTCAGGGTCAGCGTGCGCATGGCCGGATGCCGCCACAGCCACCTCAGGCCCTCCGCGATCTGGCTGCGCGCGGGAGGATGCACGTCGACGGATTCGGGTTTGGAGACAGCGATGCGCGAGATCAGCAACGCGCCGAAGCCGACGAGGATGCCGTGCGTCACGAACGGCCATCCCATCCCGAGGGCGAACAGCGCGGCGCCGATCGGTGGGCCGGCGAGCTGGTTGGCGGTGATGAACCCGAGTATCAGCCGTGAGTTGCCGAGGCCGAGGTCGGCGGGCTCGACGACCATCGGCAGCAGCGTCTGGGTCGTCGTGTCGGCGAAGGTCTCGGCGACACCGATGAGGAACATCGATGCCAACACGACGCCGACGTTGATGGTGTCGAGGGCGATCATCACCGACAGTGCAATCAGCACGCCCGCCCGCAGGGTGTCGACCACGACGATGATCAGCCGCCGGTCCAGCCGGTCGGCGATCACACCTGCGTACAGACCGAGCAAAAGCCACGGCAGCCGCTGTAGTAGCGCAGCCATCGCGACGAGCAGCGGGTCGTGAGTCTGCGACGCGACCAGCAGCGGCCCGGCAGCCAGCCCGATGCCGTCGCCGATGTTGCTCACCCAGGACGAGGCCAGTAGCCACCGGAAGCTGCGACCGAGCCGGGGCGGGGCGATGGACGCGACGACCCGACTCATGGTCCGGGCACGCTACCGGCCTCACTCGCGCTGAACACCGCCTTCAAGCTCCCGGTCCTCGGCCGAGTCACCTGGAGAGCGTGTCCGCGACCGCAAGCATGTCGCGACCGAAGGGCTGCAGGTCGAGGCTGGTCGCGAGGAGCCCGGTGGACACGCGCTCTACCACCCCCCACTCCCACGTGGCAACGGGATCGAGATTGCAGCGATCGGCCAGCCACCGCGCCCGCTGCCAACTCGCATCGACGACCGAGTCGGCAGCCAACAACACGTCGGCGTCCTCACGCATGATGATGCCAAGGTCGTACTCGGCCTCCGTGATCAGCCCATCAGGATCGATCAACTTGAAACCGTCGCCGGCTTGCAACGTGTTCCACTCGTGCACGTCGCCGTGCACCAGCACTGCCCGCCGATCGTCGTGGGCTTCGATGCGGCGGTGGGCGCACTCGATCGCCAGCTCGACAGCGGCCTGCGAACACGGCTGATCCAGCTCGACCCACAGAGCGCTGATGCTGTCGATCAGCCATTGACCCTTCTCGGCGCCACTACGCAGCCCGCAGTCCGGAGCTGGGCGCCAGAAGTTCAGCGCGGTCGCACACAGGATTTCGTGCCGCTGCCCAAGAGGTAGCCCGAGGTCATGCAGCGACGGGCCGAGCCGCTCGAGCAGCAGTGCCCGGCGTTCCGGATCGGCACGCAACAGCGCCGCGCAACCGTCGCCATTGGCCAACTCCAACACGGTGATCTCGTGGTTCTCGTACATGTCCGCGCGAGGAATCAGCAGCTTCAGCACTGCATCGCTACCGTCGGTCATGGTGACGGCTGCGACGAGCGCCTCGGTGCCGTCAGCGAACCCGTGATCGACGGCGAAACCCCACTCGACCGACAACGTGTCGACCAGTAGCTGCACGTTCGCCAGCCACTCGGTTGCGCCCGCGGCCTTCGCCTTGTTGCGCAGAACGTTGGACGGCTCGATCCTCACGCGGGGGACCGTACTGTCTCAGACGGCGCGGTGGCGAGCGACTTCGAAGGTGGCCAACGCAGCGGCGGCGCTGACGTTGAGCGAGCTCAATCGGCCCAGCATGGGGATGCTGACGATCATGTCGCAACGCTCGCGCACGAGCCGTGAGAGCCCGGCACCCTCGGCACCCAACACCAGGCAGATGCCTTCGACGGCCAGGTCGCCGATCTCGAACAGCGTCTTGTCCGCGGCGTCATCGAGGCCGACGACCCAGATGCCTGCTTCCTTGATGCGAGCCAGCGCAGCGGGCAGACCACCGACCACCGCCATCGGCACATGTTCGACAGCGCCGGCCGCCGCCTTGGCAACCGTGGGGGTCACATGTACCGCGCGGTGACGGGGAAGAACGACGCCCTGCACGCCGGCGCCGTCGCAGCAGCGCAGCAGCGCGCCCAGGTTGCCCGGATCGGTGACGCCATCGACGGCCACGAGGAACGGCTGCTTGGTGCCCTTGCGGACCAGCAGCGTCGTCAGCTCGGTCTCCTGCAGCGGCGCCGCGAACGCCAACACGCCCTGCGGGGCTTCACTGCGAGCCTGCTCGTCCAGACGGCGACGAGCCACCTTGGTGACGGTCACGCGCATGGTGGTGGCGATGTCGATGATGTCGCCGATGACCTCGTTCTGGTTGCCCTCGGCGTCGAGCTCGACGGACACCCACACTTCGTGGACACGCCGCTTGCCGGCCAGCAGCAGCTCGCGTACGGCCTGACGACCCTCGATCTGCTCGCCACCCAGCGGCTTGTCGACGGGGCGGTTGCGCTCGTCGCCGGGCTGCGCGATCTTGCCGGTGCGTCCGGCCCCACGCGAGGCGTATTGCCGTGCGCCGGTGACGCCACGATTGCTCTCCGTCTTCGCGCCACCCGCGCGTGAAGGTCGCGCCGGTCGCGCTCCCGCTGCGCCTTCTGGCTTGCCGGCTGGCGACTTTGGTCCGGCGGACCTCGGCGCGGCGGACCGGCTGCCCCCGGCCTTGCCTGCACCGGCGGTACGCGCGCCGCGCGGACCGCCCTTGTTTCCGGATTGTTTGCCTGGCTTCATCGATCGTGTCCTTGCGCTTGGATGACGGCAACCGCCCATACGGCGATGCCTTCCTGGCGGCCGAGAGCGCCAAGGCCCTCTGCCCGGCGGCCCTTGACGGTGACGGGTGCACCTGCCGCTTCGCTGAGCCGCTGCTGCATCGTCGCCCTGTGCGGCGCCAGTTTCGGCGTCTCGCAGACAACCGAACAGTCGACGTTACCGACCACGAACCCAGCTTCCTTCACGAGCGCGACCGCGTGACGCAGCAGCACCAGCGAATCAGCGCCCTTCCACTGCGGGTCCGTGTCGGGAAAGTGTTCACCGATGTCACCCAGACCGGCCGCACCCAGCAGCGCATCAGTCACTGCATGGGCGACCGCGTCGGCGTCGCTGTGGCCGTGCAGACCGCGAGCGCCCTCGAACGTCACTCCACCCAACACCAGCGGTCGCGACGGGTCATCGCTGAACCGATGAATGTCGAAACCCTGCCCCACACGAATCATCGGTGTCTCCTCGGGAAGCTGTCGCCGGGCCCACGCCAGGTCGTCGGGGTCCGTGATCTTGCGATTGTCGGCGTCGCCGGCCACCACGACCACGCGACCACCGGCCGCCTCGACCAACGCCGCGTCGTCGGTGGCTGCATCGCCGGCCAGGTAGGCAGCGCGCAGCACGTCGGCGCGAAAGGCCTGCGGCGTCTGCACCGCCATCAACTCGGCACGGTTCGGTGTGTGCATCACCAAGCCGTCGACAGCAACCTGTTTGATCGTGTCGGCCACGGCCACGCCGGGAATCGCGCCGTCCGCCCCGGCAGCGACGGCCGCCACCACGCGAGCAAACACATCGGCGCCGGCGAAGGGCCGTGCCCCGTCGTGTACGCACACGATCGTCGCCGTCGGGGGAACCTGCGCCAGCCCCGCCCGTACCGACTCGCTGCGGGTGGCACCGCCCGCAACCCCGCCCTCGCGGGCGGCATCGGCGGTCGGAACCACTATCACCACGCCATCGCTGGCCGCGCGAGCTGCAGCCACGGACCAGTCCAGTACACGCTGCGAGCCGAGTGTTTCGTACTGCTTGAGACCGCCGAATCGGGCCCCTGAGCCGCCGGCCACGACGATCGTCCACACTGAATCTGCCAGATTCGGTGGCTCGGTCTCCGGCTGCTGTGTGGACACCCCGGCGAGGGTAGTACCGTTCGCCTGACCATGGCTCACGAAGAACTGCTCGCCCGTACCGATTTCTTCGCCGACGCGCCCCCGGCGATCGTGCGCGACATGGCTGCGGTCGGCAGCGAGCTGCACCTCATCCGTGGCGACGTGCTCTTCCGTGAGGGCGATCTTGCCGATTCGTTGTATCTCGTGGTCAGTGGCCGCATCGCCATCGCCATCGCCAACCCCATCGACCACCGCGAGACTGTCGTTGCGCTGATGGATGCCGGCGACCTGTTCGGTGAGATGAGCATGCTCGACGAAGGCCCTCGCTCGGCCATGGCCCGCTCGCTCGAGCCGTCCACCGTGTTGGCCATCCCGTTCGACCCGGTGGTGAAGGCGTTCCGCAGCGACCCGCAGTTGCTGTGGGGCGTCACCCGCCTGCTGGCGCATCGCCTGCGCGTGATGGACGAAGCTCTGGCCGACAGCGTGTTCCTCGATGTCACCGGTCGTACCGCCAAGCGCCTACTCGAGTTGTCCGAGGGGTCCGACGAATTCATGCTGCCGATCACGCAGGAGGAGCTGGCCGGTATGGTCGGCGCCTCACGCGAGCGCGTCAACAAGGCCATCGCCAGCTTCATCCGTCTCGGCTACATCGACCAGCACGAGCGCCACTACACCATCCTCAAGCGCGACGCCATGGAGCTGCGGGCTCGCTAAGCGTCGCGACGGTTGACCGACCAGCTGCCGATGGCGGCGATGGCCAGCGCTACAGCACCGAAGTAGATACCCGACACGAGCCGCGTCGGCCCGCCACTGTTGAACGACTCGACGATTGCCATGCGGATGCCGGCCTGGAATGGCATCCACGAGCCGATGTTGTCCTTGCTGGTGACGACGGTGAGTAGCCCGCCGACCAAGCCCTCGGCGATCAGCGGCCACACGATCAGGATGGACACGGCGACGGGTGTACTGCGTGTGATGAGGCCAAAGCCGTATCCGGCCAGTGACATCAGCGCCGTCAAGACCACCGCGCCGACCATGGCGGGGATAGCCGTTGGCACGGAGCCGAGATCGATCTCCGCGCCGCGATTGCTGGCGATGGCGCTGCCGACGAGCCACCCGATCACCACCACGAAGGCCGCGAGCAAGGTTGTCGCAACGACCACCACCACGCCCTTGGCAACGATCACGTGCATGCGCTTGGGTGTTGCCGCGAACGTCGGGCGAATGGTGCCGAACCCGAATTCGCTGGTGATGGACGCGGCGGCAATTACACCGCAGAGCAACGCAGAAACGACGGTGGTGCCGGTCAGCACGCCGGCCAGGTCACGGGCGTCGAACCCGCCGTTGTCGCCACTGAAGAAGGCCGTCAGCAGCGTGACCACCAGCGGGAAGCCCACCGCAATGATGGCTAGCACCCAGTTCATCGTGACCGTGCGCAGCTTGATCCATTCCGAACGCAGCAGGTTGATCATTGCGGGGCCGGACCCATCGAGGTGTATTCCTGGGCGCCCGCCGTTGCCTTCAGGAAGGCGTCTTCCAGCGAGCCGGTTTGGGCCGACAGTTCGTGCAGCACCAACTGCTGGCGGGCGGCCATCTCGCCAACGGCTACGCAGTCCAGGCCGCGAATGTCGAGCGTGTCAGGGGCAGCCGACGTGACCTCGCCACCTGCGGCCTTGAGCGCAGCGACCAGTGCCGAGGCGGTCGGGCTCTTCACTCGCACCCAGTGGTCGGCGTAGCGGTCGACGAACGAGGCAACGGTGGACTGCTCGATCAGGCGGCCCTGTCCGATGACGACCAGGTCCTCCGCCATCAGCGCCATCTCCGACAGCTGATGGCTGCTGACCAACACCGTGCGACCTTGGCGAGCGAGGTGGGTGAGCACGTCGCGAATCCAGCGGATGCCTTCTGGGTCGAGCCCGTTGGCAGGTTCGTCGAGGATGACGGTGTGCGGGTCGCCCAACAGCACGCCGGCCAGGCCCAGGCGTTGGCGCATACCCAGCGAGTAGCTGCGCAGCCGCGAACCGGCGACGGATGCGAGGCCAACCATCTCCAGCACCTCGTCCACGCGCGAGCGGGCGATCCCGTTGCTGGCGGCCAGCCACCGCAGATGATTGCGAGCGCTGCGGCCGGGGTGCACGTACCCGGCGTCGAGCAGTGCGCCAACTTGGTGCAGCGGACGTTGTAGGTCGTGATACGTGGTGCCGTCGAAAAGTGCCACGCCCGATTCAGGCCGGTCGAGACTCAACATGCACCGCATCGTGGTGCTCTTGCCCGAGCCGTTGGGACCGAGGAAACCGGTGACGACACCGGGGCGGACGTCGAAGCCGAGGTGGTCGACGGCTACCTTCGCGCCGAAGCGCTTGGTGAGGTCGCCGACGGTGATCACTACAGAGTGTCCACGAAGGCATTGGCGACCACGACCGGGTCGCCGCCGTTGTTGATGATCTCGTTGAGCATCTGGTTGAGCCGAGAGGTGGTCAGCGCTGTGGCGATGGCATCGATGGTGCCGATCGCTTCTGGCGTCGCGGAGGTGGACGCCATCAGCGCGAGCGCCGCGTTGGTGGGCACCATCAACTGATCGTCGGTGAGGATGGTCATGCGGTTGGTGGTGATCAGCGGGTCGAGTGAGTTCATCACGAAGCAGTCCGCGTCGCCGGCCGTGATCGCTGCCGCCAGGTCGGCGTCCTCGATGGTGGTCGTGTCCTTGAACTCGCCGCCGTAGTACAGCTCGAAGGCAGGCAGGCCGTGGAGCTTGTCGCCCATGAACGCTGCCGACCCGCCCAACACGATGTCGGGAGCGTTGGAGGCGAGATCGGTGAGGGTGGTCAGTTGCGTGTCGGTATTGGCCGCCATGGTTGCTGCCGAGCAGGCGATGACCTGCTTGTTCTCCGCCAGCGAACCGTTGTTGACGATCAGGCTCGAGGGCATACCGATCTGGAGCGCCAGGATCTCTTCGACGATCGAGTGACCGTTACCGGGCTTGGGTACATCGGTGGTCGTGGTGTCGCCGGCCACCGACGGATCGGTGGTGGGCGGCACTGCCGACTGGCGCAGCCCGGCAGGCCCCTGCGTGGTGGTGGTCGCAGGGGTGCTGGTCGCGGGCGTGCTGGTCGCGGGACTGGTGGTCTCGCCGACAACGATCGTCTCCGGCACGGTGGTGGCTGGGAACGTGGTGGTGGTCACCACGACTGGCGCGACGGTGGTGGCGGGCCCAGTGGGTAGCGAGGTGTTGGGCAGCGGTGACGCCTCGGGAAGGCTGTAGACGAATTGCAGCAGGTCGTCGGAGTAGTCGGGAATCAGCTGGAACGTGCCGTCCTGGATGGCCTGGTAGTACTGCGCACGGTCCATCTCCACCGGGTCCTTGCGGGCGACGCGGAAACCGCCGTCCTCCAGCACGCGTGCATAGATGGTGGCCAGCAGCAGACTTTCCGGATCGCCCTTCACCGAGGTGACAGCGATGCGCGGCGGGAGCTGCAGAGTGAGCTCGGGAGTGGCGGAATCGTTGTTGCTGCAGGCAGTGAATGCCAGCGCAGCGAGAGCAACGGGGCCGAAGCACCGCATGAACATTTGGGCAGTGGGGGTCGTCCGCTTCATCGGGGTGCGATCCTAGTGGTGGCGGGGCCCGGCGCGGTGGTCGCCTCGGGCACAGGATGACGCCTACATCAGGTCGGCAAAGTCAGTGACGTCGGCTGGATCGGGGATCTCGATGACGATGGGTTCGGTCTGCGGTTTGATGACCACGTCGACCGACGTCGTCTGCCCGGCCGTCACCATGTCGATGGTGGTGCGGCGAATCTGGTTCTGCTCGTCGACGTACACCTCGTAGGTCAACTCCTTGGGAATGTCACCCTTGAGTTGATCGACCTGCTTCTGCAGCTGGGGTGACACCTTCATCGCTGCTGCGGTGTCGACCACGACTTGGAAGTGCTTGACCTTGACGCCGTCGACCTCATCGAAACCGATCTCGGTGACCGACTTCGCATTCTCGAACATGGCTCCCGCATCGAGCGGGTTTCCCATGTCGGCCGATTCGAAGATGGCCTCCCCACCAACCTCGGGGTGGTTCGCCATGAACGCGCTGTCCATCTTCACCCAGGCGGTATCGACCGGGGCGCGGCCGGCGAGCAAGTCGCTCTTGAAGTAGACGGCCTTGCCGTTGGTGTCGAGGACCATCTCCATCGAGCCGGCGACCTGGCCGAGGTTCATCACGATGTGGCTGAGACCACTGTCGCTGTCGGTCTCGGCCTCGGCGGTGATCGTCTGGCCCATCGCGCCGATGGTCATGCTGAACGCCACGGCCTTCGTCTCCTGGGCTGCTGCGCTGGCTTTGGCGAGCGAGAAGCCGGCCTCGGCGGTGTCCTTCTTCAGGAGCAGGAAACCGCCGGCGGCGATGGCAGCGACTGCCAGGATGCCGACGCCGAGGAGCAGCCCCGATCGACGCTTCTTGGGCTCGTCGTGGGCCACGAACGGGACTGTGGGCTCGGCGACCGAAGGCTCAGGAAATTCGCTCATGGGCCTCAACGTAGTGTCTGCCGTCCGCGACCGGCCGTCGAGTGGTCAGTGCGATCTGGGTGAGAGTGGCGATGCCGCTACTGACCGACCAGGCCAGCCCAGGTCGCGCGGGCACGGGTATGCGCCGGGGGAGTACGACGCCGAGCAGGTCGCCGTCGAGGTCGCTGCCGCCGGTCAGCACCACCCCGCATCGGCTGCGGCGAACGACGGTGGTCCAGTGACCGTAGAGCTGGCGAAGGGCATCGGGTCGCCCAGCTGCAACGATGCAGGTGTTCGATCGAGCCCCCGCGGCCAACGCGGCAAGTCGGCCACCGGGGTCGTCGACCATCTCGGCGTCGTCGACCAGCAGCAGCAACGGGCCGCTCTGTGGCAGGTCGTCGAGCAGCGAGGTGTCGCGTGCGCTCATCTGCGTGGGCAGCGTGCTCCTGCCTCGTGGATCGATCACGGCAACGCATCCGTTGGGACGCGCCTGTTGCCACGCCGCCGCCACGCGGGCGAGGGCGCTGCTGCGTCCCGATCGAGCCCCGCCGACAACGAGGATGTGTTCAAATTCGACCAGTTCGAAACAGTGCGCCTCACCGCTGGAGAAGTCGATGCCCAGCGGCAGTGATGTACTCCCGTCGAATGCGAGGCCCGCCGGCAGGTCGCCCGCGTCGACGAGCGGCGCGACGGTGGTGATGCCCTGCGACATTCGGCTGCCGTCGTGTGTTCCGAAGGGCAATGGATTTGTCTCGTGCACCAGTTGGGCCACCAGCCCGGTCGTGGCCACCACCAACCTGCCCGGTGTTCCCACACCGGGCACACGTGCCGCGTTGACGCCGACGATGGCTCCGTCATGCGTGTCGTTGAGGTGCATCACCCACCGGTGCGGGCATCGTGCCAGCAGGCTCGCGGGCACGGCAGCCGCATGCTCGGTGGTGGCGACGATGGTGATGCCCGCGGCCTCGCCGTCGGCCAGGATCTCCTCCAGGGCATCGAACTCAGCGGCCGTGTCGAGATCGTCGAGTGTTCGCCGAAGTGCGTCGATCCCGTCGATGAACAACACCGTCGCTTCGTGCACACCACCGACCGTTCGCGCGCGCATCATCGTCCGCAAGCGGAAGAGCAGCCGCATCATTCGCTCGCGTTCGTGGAGCCGCACGACGGCGACGCAGAGCGGGTGCGCAGCCAACTCGCCGAGCCTGTCGCTGCCGCGGCCGTCGATGACGTACATCTCCGCTGTCGATGCGGCGGCCAGCGTGCACAGCGCGGAGGTTGCGCCCGCTCCCGGGCTACCGGCGATGAGGAGGTGGCCTTCGGCCGGTGCCCATCGCAGTAGCGAGATCTGCTGCTGATCGGGATCGTCGATCAGCCCGATCGCGTCGGCGGGTACGTGGTCGCGTGTGAGGTTCGTCGCCAGTGCCGGTTGCCACGGGGCGGGTGGGCGCGGCGAGCCGGCCAGCCGAGCGGCTTCGCAGATCGAGCGCACCAATACGTGCAGTTCGGTCTCGGTGCCACCGGGCAGAGTGGTCGTGCACCTGGCGGTCTGGAAGGTGAGGTGGTCGTCGGCGCCGAGCCGCATCACCGCTCTGCCCGGTAGGCCGCGGGGCAGCATCGCCGGAGAGGGGACACCGACCACGTCGTTGGCATCGGCGGTGTCCTGCAGGCGTAGCGCGACTCGCAGGTTGGTGTTGGCCCGAATGTCGTCGCTGATGACGCCGTTGGGCCGCTGCGTCGCCAGCAGGAGGTGCACGCCCAGGCTGCGACCGCGTTGGGCGACACCGACCAGGGCGTGCAGGAAGTTCGGCTGTTCGGCCACCAGCGCGGCGAACTCGTCGATCACGACGACGAGTCGGGGCAGCAGCACATCGGGGGCGACCGTCCGCAACGTCGTGAGATCGGCGGCGCCATGGTCGCGCAGGATGCCTTCGCGACGACGGAGCTCCGCGTGCAGGCTGCGCAGCGCGCGATCGGCGAGGTGGTCGTCGAGGTCGGTGATGACGCCGACCACGTGGGGCAGTGCTGCGCAGGCATCGAAGGTGGCGCCGCCCTTGTAGTCGACCAACACGAAGCAGAGATGGGCCGGGCTCGCGCCGGCCGCCATGCCGGCGACCATGCTGCGGAGCAACTCGCTCTTCCCGGCGCCGGTTGTGCCGGCGATCAGGCCGTGGGGGCCGTCGCGTACGAGATCGATATCGACCACTCCATCGGCGGCGATACCGATCAGCGTGCGTGGGCTGGGGTCGGCGCCGGCGGCAACCCAGGTGGCGACGATGCCGGCGGGGGTCAACGAGGTACCGCCTTCGGTGGCGAGCAGCGTTGCCAGCGAGATGTCGCGTGGCATGCCGGTTGCGACGCTCAACGGGTCTTCGGGGTCGATCAGGCCGCGCAGCGCGGCGGCACAGGTGAACGCGCTGCGCTCGCTGAGCCCGGCGCAGCGCACGGGCACCGGCAACATCGTTGCGTGAGTGTCGGCGACCCATCGGCCGCTCGACCCTGCGCCGGTGGTGACGACACTGGTGCACAGGTGCGGCACCCCGGCGTCAGCGTGTAGCACGACGATCAGCGCGTGCAGGTCTGGGTCGGCGAGTGCACGCCGGAGTGGGCTGGTGCGGGTGGCCAGCAGCGAGGGCTGGTCGGTGACGAACAGCAGGTGTGCGTGATGCTCCCCGAGGTCGGCGAGCAGGGCGGTCAGCTCGGGTTCGCTGATGACCGCGACCGAACCGTCCGGCAGCCCGAGGTGCGGTAGCGATCGGATGCAGTCCCAGTGCGCCGGCCGGTCGGTGACGACCACCATCCGCAGGTCGGCGGGGCCGCACGAGGAGGCCAGCTGCATCAGCAGCGAGCGCGCGACCGCGAGCCCCTGCGGGCCGCGCACCGCCAGTCGTGCTCCACCGCCGAGCTCGGCCGCGATCGGAAGATCTCTCGCCTCGCGATCGGCCAGCTCGCCGGTCTCGTGTGCCGCATCGGGCCAGGCGATGTCGCCACGACCGAGCGCGGCCACGAACGCGTCGACGTGGCCGCCGCGGCGCGACCACAGTGCGGTGGTGGTCGTCGTGATGGTGGCGAACGCGGTCGCGACGGTCGGGACGGTCGCGAGGTGGAACTGGCGGAAGAGTTCGCGGTCGCGCAGCACGTCGGCGAGGTAGGTCGCCTGCGCCGCCGCGAACGTGGCGGCGGCTCGCTGTCGCGCGCGGCGCGCGCCGATCCGCTGAGCGCCCCAGCTGCCGAGCGCGACGAGACCGCCCAGCGCACCGAACAGCAGGAACATCGGTTGCTGCATCACGACCGCTATCGCGCCGGCACCGGCCAGGCCGAGGAGTGCCGGTACGAGACCGGCGGCGGAGGAGTTGGTGTCGGTGGGCGCCGGCGGTGGGACGGGGTTGCCGGGTTGCCACTCGGGCAGCGCCCGCGGAGTGCGAATGAGCGCGCCCTCGACGATGTGCGCGCGCTGTGAACTGTGCTGAATGGGCACCTGTCGACATTCGATCGAGCTTGCCCCCAGCTCGACCACCGACCCGTCTCCAACTGTTGCGGGTGTCGACATCGCGCAGCCGTCGAGCAGGATCGGGGCACGCCCCGTCAGTTGGGTCAACAGCAGGCTGCCGTCCGGGCGCACCTCGACCAGCGCGTGGTGCGGCTGCAGGGCAGGGTCGTCGCAGCGCACGTCGGCGGTGTGTGCCCGACCCACCAGGTGCAGGCCTCCAGGCAGTTGGTGGGTCGCGCCTGCGTCGGGACCGGTGCGCCACGTGCACTGCCAGGTGATGTCGGTCGCGTGTTTCGCCGTCGTTTCGTCGCAGGTGTCCATCACCCGTACTGGGCATGGTGAGTTGTTCGAATCGGCAAACTTGCCGGAGAAATCCCCTGGTCAGCGGATTGTGAGTGGACCTGTGAGTGGTGCTGTGAGACCTGCTGTGAGGGCGCGCGCGGACGATGCGACCCATGGATCAGCGACTCCCCCTCGTCATCAACCGTTCATTGCTCTCACGTCTCGAGCGCGAGTGGCAGGCCATCAACCAACGGCCGGCCGTGCTCCGTCGGGCAGCCGGGTGGGGGCTCGGCGTTCAGTTCAACAGCCTCGATGAGGTGATCATCGCGACGGGCTTTCGGCCGCAGCCGGAGGCCGGTCGCTGCCGCGACGTCGCCGCCTCGGCCACCGCCAACGAGGTGCTGCGGCGGGTGCTGGTGGCCGCCCGCCACGACGATGTGGCAGCGAGAGTCGTACTGCAACGGCTGCTACCCGGCGTGCTCGCCGCAGCCCGTCGCTGGGGCGGCCACCGACGCGGCGGCTCGATGGATGCGTTCGATGAGATGCTGTCGGCCACGTGGATGGTGATCCGCGAGTTCCCCATCGAACGGCAGTCCTCTCATCTGGCTGCACGTGTGCTGCGGGCGAGTGAGTACCGCGCCTTCCAGCGGGCGAACCGACGGATGATGGTGCACGAGTTGACCGCCCCGAACCTGCTCGATCTACCGGCGGAGACGGTGGTGATGCTCGACGCGGCCGACGAGTTGGCGGAGGTGGTGGCGTGCGCGGGTGCGTTGACAGAACACGAACTGCAGCTCATCGAGTTGCTCGCCCGTGGCTGCAGCGCCACCGAGATGGCCGAGCGGCTGAGCATCAGTGTGCGGACGGTTCGCAACCATCGCGACGCCGTGGTGCACCGCCTGCGCGAGGCAGCACTGGCGGCGTGAGTTGTCGGGTCATCGGCCGGCCGGGCTTCAGCCGGCCGGGCGTTCGCTCTCCAACCACGCAAGATGGTCGAGCAGCAGTGGGATGGTCCGCTCGATGACGTCGAACATGGTGCTGTACGCGTCGCGTGGCTTCCCCCACGGGTCCGGCAGGTCTTCGTCGCCGGGCATCGCGTACGGGTCCCACCGGCGCAGCAGCTGTATCTGCACGGGCTCGACGGTCGTGATGTACCCGGCACGCTGTTCGACGCCACCTCGCATGCGTTCCAGATCGTCCATGTTCGTGCTGTCCATTGCGATGATCAGATCGAAGCGAGCGAAGTCGTCCGGGTGGATCTGGCGACCGAAGTGATCCACCGAGTAGCCGCGCAGCGCGCCCTCGGCCACCACCAGCGGGTGGGGCACGTCACCGACGTGAGCGCGTGACGTACCAGCCGAGTCGAACGTGATGCCGTTCATGTCGCGGGCCATCGCGTTGGCGACGGCGTGCGCCGATGGCGACCGGCAATGGTTGCCGAGACACACGAAGAGCACCGAGACCGTTGGTGGGGTGTCCGCCATGGATCACGGATTACCACAGACCGCGGGCCGATACCAGGGGTGCTGACGTATTGCTCAGGAGTTCGTTGGCGAGAACCTGCGCAGGCGCAGGCTGTTGCTGACGACGAACACACTGCTGAACGCCATTGCCGCGCTGGCGACCACTGGCGAGAGCAGCCATGACATGGCCAACGGGATGGCTGCGACGTTGTAGGCGAACGCCCAGAACAGGTTGCCCTTGATGACCGACAGCGTGCGCCGGCTCAGCTCGATCGCGTCGGCGGTGGCGTGCAGGTCGGCGCGGACCAAGGTGAGATCGCTGGCCTCGATGGCCACGTCGGTGCCGGTGCCCATCGCGATACCGAGGTCGGCCTGGGCAAGCGCGGCAGCGTCGTTGACGCCGTCGCCGACCATTGCCACGACCTTCCCTTCTGCCTGCAGCCGCTGTACCTCGGCAACCTTCTGCGCCGGCAGTACACCGGCAATCACATCGACGGCGTCGATGCCCACCTGTGCGGCGACCGCACTCGCTGTTGCGGCGTTGTCGCCGGTGAGCAGGATCGGGCGCAGGCCGAGCGAACGCAGCCGCACGATCGCGGCTGCACTGGTCGGCTTCACCGTGTCGGCGACGGCAATGGTGCCCAGCAGTTGTCCGTCGGCACGTACGGCGACGACGGTGAGCCCGTGAGCATCGGCCGGAACTTCCTCCGCCGCAGCGCGACCGACCTCCACCACCCGAGCGTTGACCGTGGCGCGGGCGCCGACACCGGCGAGCGAGACGAAGTCGGTCGCAGTGTCGATGGTGTCACTGTCGAGACGGGCAGCGCGCACGATCGCTGTTGCAATCGGGTGTTCGCTGCCCAGTTCGACTGCGGCCGCGAGGTGCAGCACTTCCGCCTGGGTCGACGGATGCAGTGCGTCGACTCGCACCACGTCCATCACGCCGGTCGTGACGGTGCCGGTCTTGTCGAGCACGATCGTGTCGACCTGGCGGGTGCTCTCCAGGACCTCGGGACCCTTGATCAGAATGCCCAACTGTGCGCCGCGACCGGTACCGACCAGCAGTGCAGTCGGCGTGGCCAGTCCGAGCGCGCACGGGCAGGCGATGATGAGCACGGCGACGGCGGGTGCCATCGCTTGCGCGAGGCTGCCGGTGCGGGCGAACCAGAAGCCGAGCGTGGCCGCAGACAGGACGATCACGATCGGCACGAATACGCCCGCGACACGGTCGGCCAACCGTTGTACCGGTGCCTTGCCGGTCTGTGCAGCTTCCACCAGGCGGGCCATCTGTGCCAGAGCGGTGTCGGCGCCGACGCGTGTGGCGCGAACGATCAGTCGTCCGTTGGTGGCGATGGTCGCCCCAGTGACCTGACTGTCGATGGTGACCTCGGTGGGCACGCTCTCACCGGTGACCAGGCTCATGTCGACTGCGGCCGCACCGTCTTCCACGATGCCGTCGGTGGCGATGCGTTCGCCGGGTCGCACCACGAATCGGTCGCCGACGCGCAGTGTGCTGGATGGTCGGTTCAGTTCGCTGCCGTCGATCTGCAGCACGTTGGCGGTGTGGGCGCCGAGTTCCAGGAGGGCGCGCAGTGCGCCACCCGCACGTCGCTTCGAGCGGGCCTCGAACCAGCGGCCGGCGAGGATCAGCGCGATGGTGGTGCTGGCCACTTCGAAGTAGAGGTGGTGGCTGTCACCGCGAGTTGGCACCAACGACATGGGCATCGTCATCCCGAGGTCGCCGGCCTGCGTGGCGAGCAGTGCGTAGAGGCTCCAGGCGTAAGCGGCGCCGGAACCCACGGACACGAGCGTGTCCATGCTGGCCTCGGCCTGGCGCAGGTTCTTCCAGGCGGTGACGTGGAAGGGCCACGCCGACCACGCGGCCACCGGTGTGGCGAACACGAGTGCCAACCACTGCCAGCCGCGGAACTGGAGCGCAGGGATCATGGACACGAGCAGGACGGGCCCGCCGAGCGCGGCGGCCACGATGAGGCGGCGACGTAGGTCGGCGATGTGGGCGAGTGCGGGGTCGGCACGTTCCTCGCCGACAGCGGCAGGCAGCAACGCGCCGTAGCCGATCGACTCGACGGCGGCGATGAGCGCGTCGGACGACGCGACCGTCGGGTCGAACGAGACGTTGGCCTTCTCGGTGGCGTAGTTGACGGTGGCGGTCACGCCGTCGAGCCGATTGAGTTTCTTCTCGATGCGGTTGGCGCAGGCCGCGCACGTCATGCCGGTCAGTTCCAGGTCGACGGTCGTGTTGGTGGTCGTGTTCGTGGTCGTGTTGGTAGCGGTTGTCATGGCACGACCACCGTGAACGCAACGGTCAACACCTGGCCGTTGTGACCGAACTGCAGGAACAGTCGGTAGGTGCCCGGCTGGGCG
>DAORTY010000045.1:17538-25297 GCA_035432905.1 Ilumatobacteraceae bacterium
GCTACTTCGAAGCCGGCTTCGTCAATGGCGGCAACGATGGCGGTGGCGTCGAGCGCACTGCCGTTGACGGTGACCAGCTTGGTGGCCAGGTCGACAGCGACGTCGGAGACGCCGGCGACCTTGCCGACTTCACCCTTGACCGCTGCTTCGCAGTGGCCGCAGGTCATACCGGGAACGGAGAATGTCAATGTGTTCATGTGTTTTCCTCAGGATCGGAGCAGTCGCTCGACTGCTTTGGTTGCTTCGTGGACCAGTTCGTTGGTGCGTTCGGTGTCGCCGCTGGCTGCTGCACCCGCGACGCAGTGCTGCAGGTGTTCGTCGAGCAGATGCAGGCCAACGCCTTGCAACGCCTTACTGACGGCGGCTACCTGCGTGAGCACGTCGATGCAGTACGTGTCCTCGTCGATCAGGCGCTGCAGGCCGCGCACCTGACCCTCGATGCGCTTGAGCCGCGCCACGACCTGCTGCTTGTCGGCCGAGTATCCGGGTGTCGCCTGCACGGCATTGACCATACCCCCATGGGGTATGACGCGCAACCTGTCAGGCGCGCTGTGTGAAGTTCGGCTTGCGCTTCTCCAGGAAGGCAGCGATGCCCTCCTGCGCGTCGGGCGACATCGCCGAGATCGACATCAGCTCAGCGGCGGCGGCATACGCATCGGGCTGGTCGAGGCCGACCTGCGCGTAGAAGCCGTGCTTGCCGGCAGCCTTGCTGGCCACGCTGCCTCGCGTTGCCCGCGCGAGCAGGTCGCGCGTTGCGGCGTGCAGGTCGGCGTCGGGTACGGCGTAGTTGATCAGCCCCCACTCAGCGGCGGTGGCAGCGGTGATCGGGTCGCCGGTGAGGGCCATCTCCAGCGCCCGCTTACGGCCGATGTTGCGTGCCACCGCGACCAGTGGGGTGTGGCAGAACAGTCCGCCCTTGCCACCGGGGATCGCGAAGCCGGCACTCTCGGCCGCGATGGCGAGGTCGCACGAGGCCACCAGTTGGCAGCCGGCCGCGGTGGCCAGGGCGTGCACGCGGGCGATGACCACCTGCGGTACCGCCTGCACGGTGTTCATCATCTCGGTGCACACGTCGAAGAGGTGGCGCACGTCGTGCAGCGAGGCGCCGGCCATGTCACCGAAGTTGTGGCCGGCGGAGAACACCGGCCCGTTGGCGGCCAGGATGATGCCGGTGGCCTCGGTCGTGGCGACATCACGAAACGCCTGCGTCAACTCCTCCATCACGGGTAGCGCAAGCGCGTTGCGCTTCTCCGGCAGATCGAGGGTGATCGTGGTGACAGGGCCGTCGGTCTCGACGAGCAGATGCTGGTAGCTCACCCCTGCAGTCTCGCGGACCGCGTACCGTGCGTCCATGAACATCTGGCTCAACGGCACCTTCGGCGTGGGGAAAACCACGACGGCTGCTCACCTCGAGGCGCTCACTGGCAGGAGATTGTTCGACCCTGAGTACGTCGGCTACATGCTGCAGGCGAGCCTTGGCGACGTGATGCGCGCTGGTGGCCTCACCGACTTCCAGCAGCTGACACCGTGGCGGGCGCTGGTGCCGCAGGTGGCGCGGTCGATCGTCGACCTCACCGGTTCGGAACTGATCCTCGTCCAGACAGTGCTGGTGGAGGAGTACTGGCACGAGTTGCGCAGGGGAATGGACGCCGCAGGGCTGCCTGTGTTCCACGTGGTGTTGGAAGCCGACGAGGCGACGATGCGCGACCGCATCGAACACGACGAATTGGAGCCCGGTGCCCGCGACTGGCGCCTGGAGCACCTGGCAAGGTTCCAAGCGGCCCGGCCATGGCTGGTGTCCAACGCCGACCTGGTGCTCGACACCACCACCCTGTCGGCCGAGCACGTAGCCGCCGCCATCGTCGGCGCAGCGCTCACCGTGTGAGCACTCCCGCCCGCCCAGCGAACGGAAGTGCACACGCGGTGCAACGGTGGCGTGGTGCCCCCCCGGGGTCTCGAACCCCGAACCAATGGATTAAAAGTCCACTGCTCTACCATTGAGCTAGAGGGGCGGGACCGGAAGAAAAGGTGGGAGAAGACCCTGCCTGTTCGTGGGCCGGTGCCCGGCGGGAGAGCGTACTGCTCGGCATGGGCGACCGGCAGTCCCGATTCGACGGTCGTCGACCCGGGTGGAGAGGTCGTGTCAGGCCCGTGTGCCGACACCGAGGACGGCGCTGTGGACACTGAACGGGTCGTTGCGAAGGTTGATGCGGCAATCAGCGGCGCGGCCTGCTGCTGTGACGACGTTCGTCTCGTTCGTTGTCGACTCGAACCCGGTCACCGTCGCAACGCCGCCGACGTACTGCGCCGTCGTCACCACCAGTGTGACCGCCGCGGTGTAGTCGAGTCCGGCATCTACGTTGCACGGCGCAGAGGACGAGAGGCTGCCCGAGTAGTGCTCTCCGTCGAACACGAGGGGGCTGTCGATCGTGACGATTGATCCGTCGAAGCCCTTCACCTCCACGCTGACCAGCATCGTGCAATCCAGCTGCTGGCAGTCCGTGGTGATCGTTACCGAACGGACGACGGTCTCGCCTGTCAGATCCTCCCGATCACTCTCGGTCGTTCGGTAGGCGACGGAGTACGCGCCGTCGAGCACAGCGTGAGCGGGGTCGGCGACGGGCTCGCTGTCGGCCGGGGACGGACGCAGGCCTGCCGCGCGGTCGATCGTGGTATTGAAGTTCGCGAACTCCAGAGCCGTCAGGGCGGACGGCGGGAACGGCAACGGCCCGGTAACGCCCTCGTCGGACACGCTCGCGTACTGGAACTGTTCGAGAGCGACGTTGGCGCCAGCGGCGCCGGCCAGCGTCACCGCACCGTCGACGCCACCGACGACACACCCGGCCGCATCGCAACTCGCGAATGCCCGGGCGCCAGTGGAGCTCGCGGTGGCTCCGCGGAGCATGACACAGAGCTCGGTAGCGGCTCCCACTTGCTGTGTCCACCACACCGATCCTCGATCGAGCTCGATGGCGACCGTCGAGCCGACGGTCGTGACACGCGCGGCCGTCTCCGCACCCAGCCTGGCGACCGCATCGCCGAGGCTCAACTCAGCGATGCCGCCGGTCGTCGTCTCGATGGTGGAGTTGGCGACGAGGTCCGTGGGGCCGGTCGGGGCGGTCGCAGAGGTTCCATCCAGCGTTACCGTCACGTCACCTGACAGAGACTTCAGCGTGCCCAGGATTGTCGCACCCGGCGGCACCGACGTCTCGGCGGTCGGCGCGGTCTCGGTGGGCAGCGTCTCGGTGGACGGCGGCGTCGATGCAGTTGCGTGGTCATCGGTAGGACCGGTCGAGCTCTCGGTGAGCGCCGGAGATCCGGAGGAATCCGAGGCCCCGCAGCCCGCCGTGAGCGAGAACATCCCGAGTACGACACCCCATTTCAGGCAATCGAGTACTTTCACGATGCGTTCCTTCCGAGCGGGTGTTGGGCGCCTTTCTGCGCGGCACGCGCCAGATCGGCCACCTTGCGTTTGCCAATCTCGAGCAGCAGCTGGTCGGTCGATTCGGTGTGAGTGCGGCGATCGTACCTGGGTCGGCGACTGAGCACCAGCGTTTGGTCTAGGCCTTCGCGGGGTCGCAGATGGACGCCGTATGCCGTTCGGACGGATCAGCCCATCGTGGTGGGATCGAGTCCGGCTTCCGCGGCGGCGACTGCGATGGCGGGGGCCACGGCGTTGTCGATCACGGCTTCCAGCGCGGGGATGAACCGGTCGGCAACCGAGACGTTGGAAGTGACGACATCGCCGACCAGGTTGGTGAGCGTCTCGACATCCAGGAGCGCCAGCGAACGCAGGGGCACGGCTGAACGTAGGCGGATGGTGCCGTCGTCGAAGTTCAGCTCGAAGCAGCCGTCGACCAGGCCGTCGTTCATCCGTGCCAGCAGCTCGAGCACTCGCACCTCGTCGCCGTGGGGCGCAACGGGCGGCACGATGCTGTGGACGACGAGGTACTGCTTCTCGAAACCGACGATTGCGACTACCAGCGGCCAGGTGCCGTTGGCACCCTTGACGCTGGTGATGCTGACGCGGTCCGGAGACGTATCAGATTCGCCGCCAAGCTCACCCAGCTCGCCATCGACATCGTCGAAGTGGTCGACGGGCCAGTCGTGACGCGCGAAGAACGTGGAGATCGCCTCGGAGATGGTGCTCACTTCTTGGCCTTTGCCGACATCTCATCCTTGATCTTGCGGCCGAGTGCCTCGGACAGCACGATGCGTTCGAACTGCGAGCGCTTCGGGTCCTTGGAAGCCTTCTCCAACTGCGCGACGGTCATGCCTTCCATCTCCTTGATGAAGGCATCCTCCAACGAAGGGCTGGTGATCATCGGGTCGGCACCGGTGGAGACCTTGCCGGCGTTCTTCTTCTGCTTCGACGTCGTGTGGTTGGTGCCCTCGTCGAGGTTGTGTGCCGCGAGACGGCGGGCGATCGCGGAATCCGACTTGAACCACATCTTCATCTTCCAGAAGAACCCGCGCTCACCGCCGTCCTTCTCGTTGCGAGCCGCGGCGAGCGTGGCGACGTCGGCGGACTGATCGGACATGCCGGCGGCCTTCGACTTGATGGTGTCGATGCCACCCTTCAGCTTGTCGAGCGTGGTCTTCGGGTCGCCCGATTCCTGCAGGATCTTGAGGATTCGATCGTGAGCAGCGGAGATCTCGGCGGCGTCACCCTTGTCGATCTTCACGCCGTAGCTGTCCTTCAGCGCGCCGCGGGCGAGAGCCTGCGTCTTCTTGTCGCCCTTCGTGGCAGCGGCGAGCAGTGCATCGACCGCGAAGCCCGCATCGCGACGCAGCAGCGCTTCGGCAGTTCCTTCGCCGCGGCCGGCGATGTCCTTGCGAGCACCCTTGGCCTGTACTGCGAACACGTTGTCGGCGATCAAGTGGCCGAACGAGTGGGCAGCATCGATACCCGTCACCACCAGCTTGAGCGCGGTGGTGGCCCCCATGTCGGCGCCGCCGGACGCCAGTTGCGCGATACCCAAGGTCAGCTTGGTGACGGCGGAACCGGTCTTGTACAGCGACTGCTCGAGCAGCTGCGCGTTGCGCTGACCGAGACGCTTCAGCGCCAGCACCAGCTCGGGGCGGTCGTTGCCACGGGCCAGGTAGATGTCGCCGAGGTTGCTGCCGTAGCGCATCGCGTTGGGCACCGACTCGGCGATGCCACCGGCGACTGCGATGGAGTTGCTGATCACGTCGACGATGGGGATGACCCCCACCAACGAAGCGAGTGCGCTCTCGCTGAGCGAGCTGGCGATCTTCATCGCCAACGACACGTTCTGGTTCAGCTTGCCGATCTCGCCGAGGGCGGCCTTGATGGCTTCGCCGACGTCGTTGAAGTCGACACTGGGCTGATTGATGAGCGTGTTCACCAAGACGACGAAGTCGCGGATGCCGACGACCGAACTGAGCACACCGGTGACCATGTTGGAGATGCTCTCGACGCCGCCGCCGCCCATCTCACCCTGGGACAGCGTCTTCTTGTTGCCGTCGCTGTAACCCGTCTTGAACGCGGTGCCGACCTTGCTGGTGACGCCCATGGCTCCCGAGCCGATGCTGCCGATGGTGCCGATCACATCGGTGCCTTCGCCGGGCGCAACGACCAGCTTCGAGCGCTTGCGAGCCGCCTCGTAGCCGGCCTCCCTCGACTTGGAACCCATCGGCGGACGCTTGGCCACGATCTTCGGGTCGGCGTCGCCCCAGATCTTGACACCGGCAAGCTTCTCCGCGCGGCTGCGAGGTTCGCCCTTCGCGACGAGTTGCTCGACCAGCTCGAGTTCCTTGACCATCAGGTCTTCGACGTCGCGAGAGACCACGAGGCCCCTGGAGTCCTTGACCGACTTCTCTGACGACTTCACCGCGGCCTGATCGGTGCGCAGCTCCACGGTCATCGACATCAGCTTCTCGCCACGGGTCTCGCGCATCGGGCGAATCGCACGCAGGTTGGGCGCTGCGTCCAGCCACGTCTGCTTGTAGGCCTGCGTCTCGGCCTGATCGGCATCCATGCCGCCCTTGATGAGCGTCAACTTCAGTGCCGACTCGGCGTCGAGCGCCTTGAGAAATGCGTTGGTGAGTGTGGCCAGCGCCTTCGGGTCGTTGCCGACGGACTGCATCATCTGCGAGCGCTGGGCGTCGCCCACGATGCGCTCGGCGGCGAGCCGCTTCTTCTCGACGGCTTCCTGCTCCTTCGCCAATTCCTGCGGCTTGACCGCCTTGTCCTTCTTGGCGAACGGCGACCACCGCTGAATGGCGGGCGAACCGCCACCCTGCTGCACGGTGTGGGCCAACTCGTGGGCCATCAGTTGCTGCCCGGCGCGAGTGTCGGTGTCGGGGACTTCGCCGCTGAAGAAGATGTCGGAGCCGACGGTGAATGCCTTGGCCTGCAGCGACTCGTTGAGCGACGCGGACTGCGAGCCGGAGTGGATACGCACCGAACCGAAGTCGACGCCGAACGCGCGCTCCATCGGCTCACGGGTAGAGGCGTCCATCTGGCTGCCACCGGACCGAGCGGACTGGATCTCGTTCTCGACCGAGGCGGGCATGCTGCCTCCCTCGGCGCCGACCGTGTCGGCCGACGAGGCGCGCCGCTGGACAGCGAGCGGGGGTGCAGCAGCTGAGGGTGCAGAACTCTCGACGGCGGGCGCGGCGGGTTGAGCGAGGCGGTTGATGACTTCAGCAGCCACCTGGTCTGCTTCACGCTCGTAGCGGTCGTCGGCCGCACCGACGACCAGCTGCCCAGTGGGAGCGTCCTCATGTTCGTGCTGTTGGACTTCTTCGGTCCCGTGCTTTCGCTGAGCCATCGTGTACACCTGCGCTCCCATCGTCGTCGCAACCTTACTTGGCGATGAAACCTCACCCGACGCGATCCGCCGAACGTCTCCGTTACGCAAGACTTCTTGAATGTCTGCTGCTGAGCGTTTCGTCGACCGATTTCCTGCGAACAACTCGTACAGCGGCGACGCTGCCCGTGTCTATGACGTGTGGATGCCGCCGGGCACTGTCTTCGCCGACGACGTGGTCCATCGCGAAACATTGCGCCGCGCGAACGGCACCGGTCTGGAACTCGCGTCGGGTAACGGGCGCTTTCTGATTCCAGCGCTAGAGGCCGGCCTCGACGTGCAGGGCATCGACGACAGTCCAGCGATGTTGCAGATCTGCCAGGCCCACGCGACCGAGCGCGGCCTCGACGTCGTGCTCCACGAAGGCGACATGGCGCCTCTCGCGCTCGACCGTCGCTTTCACGCGATCGTGTGCCCGGCCGGCAGCTTCTCGCTGATCACCGATGAGGACGCGGCCCTCCATGCGCTGGCCAGCTACCGCGACCATCTCGAGCCGGGTGGCCGACTCTCGATCACGCTGTTCACCGAGGGCCCTGACGACACCACGCACTTCGGTTGGCGACTGCGGCGCACCGGCACCGACAGGGTCAGCGGCGACACGTTCGTCGTCGACGAGGCAACGGGCGAGGATGTCACGCCGCAAGTCACGCTCACGTACAACCGAGTCGAGACGTACGACGCGACTGGGCACCTGCGCGGCACCGAGATCCGCAAGATCCGCACGCGCTGGTGGCACCGCGACCAGTTCAGGACCGCGCTGACCGACGTCGGCTTCACCGACGTCAAACTGCTCGGCGACGAGTCCGGCTGGGTGGCCCTCGCCATTCGCCCGTAGGACCGCCAGCTCGTTGGGGCCCAGTGGGCTCGGACGGGGCTCAGCCCATGTAGATGCTGTGGCGCTTCTGCACCGCTTCGCGGTCGAC
>DAORTY010000046.1:0-25228 GCA_035432905.1 Ilumatobacteraceae bacterium
CCGACGACCTGTACCAAGAGGCCGGCTACACCGCCCTCAGCCGCGCCCGTCTCGAAACCCGCGTCTACGTCGTCGCCGACGACTTCGACGATGACCCGAACATCGACCTGAGCCACGCTCCACCGAACACACCGACTCCCGATCTGGGACGACCGCTGTGGCGATCGGGAGGCCGGGGGTTGGCAATCGACGGCTAACGCAGCTACGCCTCGCCCGAGCAGAAGGCGAGATCGCCGCGCTCCACACCACGGGGCATGGCTACGGAACACTTTCAGGTCGGATGACACTGACATGGTGTTGCACGCCCACTGGCGCTGCACGGAGGGAGAAGACTGAACCGGCGAGGACTCCCCCCCAAACACGTTGTTGCGGCGATTTCGCTGGCTGGCGCGCGGAGCGGAGACGGTAGGGCAGTGTTCACCTTCGATGAGATATTGGATTCAGTTGACGTATCGATCGCATCCGGCGAGGTCGAACGCCTTGACATGGAGCACGTCGTCTGTGTGGTCGACGTCCTGACCGGACTCCCCAGCGTGTTCGGGCCCTTCGCGGACCCGATCTCAGCGTCGATGTTCGCCAGCCGTTTCGTCAGTGATGTCGGCTGCGACTACGAATGGGCGTTGCGTGTCAGAGTTGTTCCACTCGACCGCATCTCGGCCACGACACCAGGTGGACGCCGGTCCATAAAGGAACAGTTTCGATCGGCGCGACACTTACGTGGCGTCCGGCGCGTCATGCGCCGCTCGAATCGAGGGATGTGACCGACGATACCCAGGACCGGGAGAGGCTTCTCCGAGGCCTGATGGACTCACACGGCGGCGCCGTGCGAATCATCGTCGCGCGCCATGAGCATGATCAGACCGAGGCCGAGGAGGTGTGGTCCGATGTGTTTCAACTCGCCTACGAGCGCATTCAGGACGTGGCGAATCTGCCGGAATCGCAGCAGCGGAGTTGGTTGCTTCGCACGGCTCGCTTCCTGACCGCAAACCGGGGCCGACGCAACGCGACCCGCCGGCGAACGCTCGATCAGTTGCGACACCAGCCGCTTTCGATGGCGCCGTCAGCTGAGGATGAGTTCGTGTCCTTCGTCGAGGATGAGGAGGCCCAGAAGACGTCGGACCTCGTTCGAAGAGCGCTGCTCGGCCTGCGATTCGAGCATCGCCAGATTCTGATACTTCACGCGCTTGGCAACAACGGCCCTTCAATCGCACGTCAGCTCGGGATCACCCACGACGCTGCGAGAAAGCGACTCATGATGGCTCGAACCGAGTTTCGGCGCATGCATCCGGAACCCGTCCAGGCCTATCCCGAGAGGAGCGAAGGATGAGCGACAATCGCCTGCCGGCCGACGACGGCAACCTCTCCGCGTGGATCCTCGAGCACCCGGAAGTCTGGGGCTTTGCAGTGGAAGCGCCAACGTCCACCGTTCAGGACGACGCCGTGCGACGGATCACGTCGGGTGAGCACGCCGCTGAGCGCTCGAGCGAATTCACCCGCCGTCGCCGCCGCGCCATTGTCGGGGCCGCGTTGGCGGTTGCCGTGCTCGCCGGCGGTACGGCAGGCGTCGCTGCAGTCATTTGGTCGAGCCAGCCCACAAGGCCGAACGAGGGCATCAGTTGTCGGTCGGCCGCCGATCTTCGGGCCGATGCCATCCTCATCGACGCACAACCGGACCCAGTTGCCGGGTGTGCGGTGCTCTGGTCCGAGGGCAAGTTCTCCACACCGGGCAGCGAGCCGGTCATCCCTGAACTCACAGCGTGTGTAGCGACAGCTGGTGTCGTCGAGGTCCTTCCGGGCGACCAAACCGTGTGCGGCCGTCTCGGCCTCAGTGTGTCCGAGTCGACTCTCAACACGGAGGGCGCCGCAGTGGTGGCGCTCACCGACCGGCTGACGAACGACATCAACCTCGCCGAGTGCGTCCCAACAGACGAGGTCGCCGATGCCGCCGAGCGAATCGTCGACGAGTCCGGTCTCCAGGGATGGACGGTGGCCATCCGCGCGGACTCGGTCCAAGCGACGTGCGCGAAGACCGCGGTGGATGCGCCGACGCGCACGGTCACGATCATCAAGTTCCCCTAGTTGGAGGTCCGAAATGTCTGTTGTCCGAGGAGTTCGCGTTCTCATCTCGTGTGCATTCGTCGCCGCCCTCGGTTGGCCAGGCGCAACCGGAGCGGCCGGAGCAGGGCGCGGGGTGATTGCTTCGTTCGAAGGCGGCTCGATCAACCTCGCTGAAGGCTGGGGCGAGGCCACCGCATGCACCAGCGACGGAGTCACCACCGAGTGCTATCGCACTGAGGCCGAGATGGATGCCGACAGCGGCCAGGCCGTCGGCGCGGCATTGCGCAGCTTGACCATCGTTCCACTCGTGGCCTGCTCTAGTTCGCTGAAGCTCTATCGGTCGACCTCGTTCGGGGGTGCCGTGCTGCAGTTGACGAGTCGCGGGACATACACGAACCTCTCGCCGTACGGTTTCGACAACGACACCAGTAGCTACCAGGTCGGCGCCTGCACGTCCTACTTCTACGATGGCGCAAGCGGCGGCACGCCGCTGTACCCCGGCACGACCACGGCGAACTCGTCAGCGACCTCAATGCTCACCGGTTGGGACAACCGCGTGAGCAGCGTGTACATCGCTTGAACCGCTGCGCTACATGAGCCACTCGACCCTTCGCCCGTCGACCGATTCACCCCCCGAATCGGCGACCCCGGCCCTGACGCACCCTAGGGGCCGTCACTCGCGGACACAGGGCGGTCGACGTCGTTTCTGGCTCGTCGCGATCGTTGGGCTCGTGGCGATGTCGACGGTCTCGTGGTGGTTGGGTTCGCGGGCGCAGTCGCCGTCGCAGGCGGCAGCGCGGGCGGCGGAGCCGTCGGCGTCGTGGGTGACGGCGAGGGTGGAGCGGCGGGTGTTGGCGTCGACGGTGGTGTTGCGTGGTGACGTGAAGCCTGAGGTGGCGTTGGCTGTTGGTGTTCCGTCGTCGGTGGAGGGTGCGGGTGTGGTGACTCGTGTGCCTCCGGTTGTTGGTTCGGAGGTGGCAGAGGGGTCGGTGCTGTTGGGGGTGTCGGGTCGTCCGGTGTTCGTGTTGCAGGGTGATGTGCCGGTGTACCGGTCATTGCGGCCAGGGATGTCGGGCGCGGATGTGGCCCAGTTGCAATCGGCGTTGGTGCGTTTGGGGTTTGCTCCGGACGTGTCGGGCGTGTTCGGTGAGGCGACGAAGGTGGCGGTGACCCAGTTCTATGCGGCGGCAGGTTTCGAGCCGATTCCTTCGGTGACGTCGGCGGCGGATGTGTCGGCTGCGGAGCAGGCGTTGCGGCAGGCCGACGCGGCGTTGACCGCTGCGGCGGATGCGTTGGTGAAGGCGAGAGCGGGTGGTTCGGGTTCGGTGGTAGCGGCTGCGCAGGCCGGGTTGAATCAGGCGAATCGGGCGTTGGTGGATGCGCAGGCGTCGCGGGACGAGGCGGTGAAGAACGCGCAGGTGGCGTTGACGAACGCGCAGCACGCGTATGACGCTGTGGTCGCAGATCCGGGGTCGTCGCAGGCTGATCGGGATGCTGCGCTGGCGGGGTTGGTGCAGGCACAGACTGGTTTGACGGCGGCGACGCGGCGTGGTGATGACGCGGTGGCGGCGGCGTCGGATCAGGTGCGGGTGGCGTCGTTGCAGTTGACGGAAGCGAAGAAGGCGAACGACGTTCCAGCGGCGCTGACAGCGCGCGACAACGCGGTCGCTGCCAGGGATGCTGCCGCGCTGGGCTTGATGGCGGTGGTGTCGGCGACGGGTCCGACGGTGGCGCAGGGTGAGATGGTGTTCATCCCGGCCGCCCCCGCACGGGTGCAGTCCGCGGTCACGTCGTTGGGTCCGATCGGTGCACCACCGGCGTCGGGTGCGCCGGCGGTGGATGCGTCGGCGTTGGTGACGTTGGCGGCGGGTGATCTAGTGGTGTCGACCGCGGTCCGTGCAGGTGATGAGGGGTTGGTGCGAGTCGGGATGACGGTCGAGTTGCTCGACGAGACCACGAACACCAGATATCCGGCGAAGCTTTCGACGATCGCCGACACCCCGACGGTGGATGCGTCCGGCAGTCTGAGTCGGGCAGCGACGGTCGTGCCGGACACGCCGTTGCCGGCGTCGCTGGCGGGGACGAATCTGCGGGTGACGATCACTGCGGCGGCGAGTGAAGGGGAGGTGTTGGTGGTGCCGCTGTCGGCCGTGTCATCCACCGCGGGTGGGGCGACGAGAGTGTCGGTCCTCGAGCCCGGAGCGGTTGATCCGGTGGACGTGCCGGTCACCCCGGGGATCTCTGCCGACGGGTTCGTCGCCGTGACACCGGCGGATCCGGTGAGGTTGAAGCCGGGCGATCTGGTCGTGGTCGGTCGATGACCGACACCGACACGACGGCCACGCGGGTGGAGCCGGTGGTGGTGGTCGAGGACCTGTCGAAGGTCTTCCCCGGCCCACCGGAAGTGACCGCGTTACACCCGTGCACATTCCAAGTCGAGGCTGCGGAGTTCGTGGCGATCACCGGTCCGTCGGGGTCGGGGAAGACGACGTTGTTGTCGTTGCTCGGTCTGTTGGACACGCCCACCGCCGGCCGTTACGTGTTGGATGGTGTCGATGTGGCCGGGTTGTCGGACAACGACCGGGCGGCCGTGCGGGCGCATCGGATCGGGTTCGTGTTCCAAGCGTTCCATCTGATCGGATATCGCAGTGTCCTCGACAACGTCGAGCTCGGCCTGCTCTACCAGGGTGGCAACAAACGTGCCCGCCGACAGGCGGCGGTCGAGGTGATCGAACGGGTCGGGCTCACCACTCGTCAGGACGCCCTGTGCTCACACCTCTCCGGTGGTGAGAAACAACGGGTCGCGATCGCCCGCACGCTGATCCGTCACCCGGCGTTGGTGTTGTGCGATGAACCGACCGGGAACCTCGACACCGTCAACAGCGACGCGATCCTGACCACCCTCGAAGGCTTGAATGCGGAGGGGATGACGGTGATCGTGATCACTCACGACCCGAACGTCGCTCGCCGTGCGAGCCGGAACCTGCAGATCCGCGACGGCCACGTCACCGAAACCGACACCATGGCGGTCCCGTGATGAGCCTCACGTCGCGGCTCACCTGGCGGGACACGATCAGCGAAGCCGTCGCCGCGATCACCCAACGCCCCGTGCGCACCCTGCTCACCGCACTAGGCACCATTTTGGGTGTCGGCGCGTTCGTCGCCACCAACGGCCTCGCCGAAACCGCCCGAGCGCAGGTGTCGTCACGATTCGATGCGCTCAAAGCCACCGAAGTCCGCATCCAGGACACCAACCCCGACGGCACCAACCCGTTCCCCGACGACGTCACCCAACGCCTCGAAGCCTTGAACGGGATCAACCATGCCGGCCTCTACTACACCGTCCCCGACAACGGCACCCTCCAACCTCGCACCACGGCCACCCGCCCCACCAACCAGTCCACGGCCATTCCGGTCATTGCCGCTGACCCCGGCGCCATCGCCGCTGCGCTTCCGACCTTGCAGACCGGGCGGATCTACGACAGCTTCCACCAAAGCCGAGCTGAGCGTGTCGCACTCGTCGGACGCGCCGCCGCCACCCAGTTGGGGATCGCCCGCGTCGACAACCAACCCGCCGTGTTCATCGGCAACACCGCCTACACCATCATCGGGATCATCGACGACGTCCAACGCAACCCCGACCTCCTCCTGTCGATCGTCATCCCCACCACCACCGCGACCCACGACCTCCCCGTCAACGGTGCCAACTACCAAGTCCTCATCGACACCACCCCCGGCGCCGCCCAACTCGCCGGCCGCCAAGCCCCCATCGCCCTACGACCCGACCACCCCGAGCGACTCCAAGCCCTCGTCCCCCCCGACCCCAAACAACTCCGCAACCAAGTCTCCAGCGACATCACCTCCCTGTTCCTCGCCCTCTCCGGCCTCGCTCTCCTCATCGGCACCGTCGCCATCGCCAACGCCACACTGCTCAACATCATCGAACGCCGCAACGAAATCGGACTCCGCCGAGCACTCGGCGCCACACGCGCCCACATACGCCGACAGATCACCATCGAGGCCGCCCTGATCGGCACCATCGCCGGCATCACCGGCGCCAGCATCGGCCTCCTCGCCGTCGCCGCCACCAGCGCCACACGCGGATGGACCACCACCATCAACCCCACCACCATCCTCATCGCACCACTCATCGGACTCACCACAGGCGCCATCGCCGGTCTCATCCCCGCCATCCGCGCCAGCAACACCCCACCCGCCGAAACACTCAGGGCGTAACAAACCCGGCGCAGGTGCAACGACGTACGTTGAGGCACATTTCGTGGTGGGTCGACACTAATTGGCAGGCGTACGACAAGTCCGTCGTGTGCCGAAATGAGAGTCTGGAGACAGAAATGACTTACAGAACAAGGCGTGCCTCGATGATCAAGAGTGTTGGCGTCGCGCTGGCCCTCGTAGTCGCCAGCGCCCTTCCGGCGCAGAGCGCATTTGCGGCGGCCGGAGACTGCAGTGTCACGGGCAACCTGTGCATGAGCAAGACGGCCTACAGCGGAAGCGTGAATGGCGGAAGTACGGATACGTATCGCTTCGCCACGTCCGACCCCGATCTCTCCAACAACGCGTACAGCGGTGGCGGGGTCGTGGCGAACAACGTCATCTCGGCACGCAACCGCAACAGCAGCTTCACGAGGGCTTGCGCGTTCAATAGCACCTCGTACACGGGAGGAATGGTTTGGCAGGTTGCTTACGCGACCATTGGATTCGTCGCAGTGACCAATGGTGCCGAGTCCTTCTACTACGCAGGTTCCACCTGCTGATTCAAACATCTGCCGGTCGGGGACCACAGACCCCGACCGGTGATGCTGTCAAAAGGCCGCACGATCTATTGGTTTCCCGCAACAGCGAGACTCTGGTTCGGCGAAGCGTCCAGTGACTCTCCTCCAGGAGCATTGCGCGGCCAGATGGAACTCCGGTGAAGTTGGAATGAGGACAAATGCGAGGCAGACATGTAGTCATTTCCATGGCGCTCCTGTTGTGCGGGTGCGCGAGTGGCTCTCTACCCACAACCTCAGACAGCCGTCTGGTTGAGTCCACGTCGTCCGATGCAGTTGCACCGGACCCGGAGCAGTTTCCGGTGGGGCGGGAATGGCGGCAGGTCTATGGCTTCTTCCTAGGTGGAGATGATGAGTCGCGCGTGTACGCACTGTGGCAGGCAACTATCGAGAGCTGTATGACGCGTCGCGGCTCTGACTATCTCGCCCTGCCGCCTCCAGAGGACCAGGGTTACCTACCCAACCCGCTCGACGCCGCTGCTGCTCTGAGCCTTGGTTACCATTCGGGCGTTGCGCAAGTCGCACAGAATCCCAATGATCAACGGGCCAATAGCGACCCCACTTACGCTCTTCTGCTTTTCGGGAATGATGAAAGACCGGGCTGTGTACAACTTGCGTCGCAATTCGCCTACGGCGACGGCGGCGGCGGGTACATCGACAGTCTGAACTCCCTATCGGCCTCGATGCAGGAGGCTCAGGCGCGTTGGTTCGGGAGTCCGGACCAGATCAGCATCACAGAGCGTTGGTCGGAATGTATGAAGTCGAGGGGATATGACTTCCCAACACCCGATGCACCTCGCTCGCTGTATGCCGAGGAGCGTGAAACATCACAGGCAGAGCTTGACACCCGTTCGGCGGACCTCGAATGTGATCGAGCAACTGGATTGACCGTCGCGAGATCAAACGCGGAGCGTGAACTGTTGAAGGCCTGGGCACAGGACAATGAAGCGGCGATCGCAGCGACGATCGAAGCGCGCGCGACGTACCTTGCGTCGCTTGCAACCAAGGAGTCATCCATCGCAGACGGAACAGCTGCGATCGGTTAGCCACCCGCCACGACGACGAAGGTGGTCGAGCCGTAGGAACGTGAGTTAGGTGGTCGCCAGCGAGGACCACATCGCCAGCATGGCGAGCCGACGCGAGGTGTGAGCGCGCGATCTGACCGCTCACCGAGTCTTCAAGCAGGCGTGGCCAGGGGTGCTGCGGTTGGTCCCGCCCGGGGCGGCCCCGCGTCGCGGAACACACGGAACACTTAGCCGCGCGGTGACACTGAACTGGAGACGGGCGAGCACGCCACTTCGGCGCCTCGACGTCATGGAATCGGCACCGAGGAGGAACCATGAGCTACGCAAGACCTATTGATCACGAGCCGGGCAGCGGTGGAGCCCGCGTGACCTCAGTGTTATGGACGTCTTCATTGTCGATCCTGCGGCGATTCGCAGGGCTTGCTGTCGTCGTTGCGCTACTTGGCACAGTGTCGCTCGCAGGACCAGTTGCGGCGAGTCGTCCGTACGACTCGGGGGTGACCTACGTACTCGGAAAGGCCAGCCCTTACGTCACATCGTCGTGCGGCGCCGGCTCAGTGTGCGTGAACGTACGTACGACGAACACGTGCAACGACGCCGGCACAGCAATCTGTGGTGCGTACACCCCTCCCGGCTCAGCCGCCGACTCCGCTGGCAGATCTCGAACCGACACCGATGGAACGGTGGCCGGCGAGCTGGTTTGGAACGGTGGTGAGCGGATGTACAACAACTTGAGCACTGGCAGGCCCTTCTGCGCGTACTTTTCGGTCTCGTACAACGGGACTAACGGCTACCGTCGCGCCAACGCCGGAAGCGGATGGAACACGATGCCGTTCACTGGTGCCGGCTCCCTAGCGGTCATTCCAACAACAACTGGATGGGTCTGCTGGACGTGACGGGGATGGTTCGAAGTCGTCCGAGAAGAGTTCTCCGCAAACGGGTGTGGTCCGTTGTCCTCGTGGCGGCGACGATGGTCGGGGCGTGCAGCCGTAGCCACGCGAGTTCGGTCGTAGCATCGCCGCTGACTGCTCAGTCGCCGGCGTCAACTCCCCGGTCGACGACTTCTCCGACGACGCAGGTGTTGAGTAACTCGACGTTCGAGGATCTCAGGCAATACTCACTTGAACTGTACGCAGCGATCCCGCCCGAGGAAGATGTCGTCGTCTGGCGGGCCACGCAGACATTGATCGCCGAGTGCATGAGATTGCGGGGATTCAAGTATGTCGAGGAGCCGTACCCGGAGGGTGGGAATGCGACATACCTCGATGACCCGTATCCGCCCTTCGAGCTCCTTGCGGCGCACGGCTACCTCTGGCAGCAATACGCGATTCCTCAGCCGGCCCCCGGCGGATCGAGTGGTGCCAACCCGGACCAAGATCCGGTGCTGGGAGGCTGCTACCGGCAGGCGAGCGATGGCTTGTCGCGCGTCGACTTGGCCAAGAAGCAACAGGTCTTCTTCGACGCAGATGCCGACATCAACAGCCGACTAGCCACCGACCCACGAGTCGTGACTGCCACGCAGGACTGGTCGGCGTGCATGAGAAGCGCGGGCCTGGACACTCAGCAGCCGTCTGACGCGTTCCGGCTCGCGGAGTCCTCCGGCAACCTCGAGTCCTCTGCTTCGATCGCCATCGCGGTCCGGGATATGCACTGTCAGCAGCAGGTCCATCTCGGCGAACTGCGCCGCGACGTGAAGCGCGAGATGGTTGTCGGTTGGCTCGAAGCCCAACCGACCGCGATCTCCGAACTCAATGCCGCCGTCGATGAGCTTGTGCGGAGGGCCTCCACCGTCAGTCCTTAGGGAGCGGCACTGGCCAACGGTGCCAACTCGTTCTACTACGCGGGCTCGTCCTGCTGACGTACGGCCGGTTTCGAGACGAATTCTCGCGATGACCGCCGGCCCGAGCCGTCGCTGCGACCGCCAGTCTGCGTTGGTCCTGCGTTGCTCCCGGGTTGCTCCCACCGACGCACTTCGGAAGCGCTCCACATGGTCACTGAACAGGTACGACGCGACTATCGACCCCTCAATCTGCGAATCCCTCCCGTTCCGCCAAGGGTGTTCGTGGACGTCCACCGACGTTCACCGACGTTCGCCGACGTACGGCAAACGAAGCGGCAGCGAACGACGGCAGCGTGCGGGTGCACGGCAAGGCATCGAACGGCGAGGGATCGGTTCACCTCGACGCCGACGGTTCATGGCGGGCGACCTTCGCTGCTCCCGGCAGCGCCCGGCCGAAGCGCGTTCACCTCCAACCCGGTCGATCGCGTGGCCGCACCGAAGGTGGTCCGCGGGGCTCGACGCGCTCTCGTGTCCGACGATGATCGCCACTTGGTCGGGGCGGCGGCGAGAACGATCGACTCGGCGTAGTCGTGACGCTGCTCTTCTGCAGGGCTGGCGAGTCTCCGAGGCGCTCGGGTTCGGTTGGGAGGATCTCGACCTCGATGCCGGCATCGCTGTGGTGCGGCGGACTGTCACCCTCGAAGACGAGTGCTGCGTGCGCTTGTCCGCGGTTGACGAGTAGCTCTTTTGTAGGCGCGGCGGCCATCGCTGCTTCGGTGGTCGGCGGGGTCGCTGGCGTGGAAATTCGTGCACCACCAGAAAGGCGCCCCCATGAAGCCGTCGCCTTGTCGTTCGATCAACCGGGCGAAGTCGTCCAGGTGTCGGATCCGAGCGATGTGATCGTGCAGTCGGTCATGCCGGGGGATCCTCTCCGACTCGACCGTCGATGACCTCGCGGATGAGGTCGGCGTGGCCGGTGTGGCGAGCGTATTCCTCGATCATGTCAATCAGGATGCGCCGGAGGCTCGGTGTCCCCCAGCCGTCGAAATGGTGACCCTTGGCTCGGCCGAGTCCGCCATCGGCGACGGCTTCGGCGACCAGCACGCGAGACCGTTCGACCGCGGTCCGCCACTCCTGCCAGGCCAGGTCGGCATCGGCGGCGGCGGTCCACTGCCAGTCACGGTCCCAGCCCTCGGCATCGCTGCCCGATGCTCGGTCGTGGTCGTGCAGCTTCCAGGAGAACGAATCGACTTCGCATCGGGCAAGGTGCCGCAGCAACCCCCCGATGGTCATCGTCGACGCCCCGACAGTGATGGCCATCGCGTCGGCGTCGAGGTCGGCGCACTTCCATGCCAGGGTGCGTCTCATCCGCTCCAGCGAGCCGAGCAGCGTGTCGAGTTCATTGCCGGCGAGGGGTGGTTCGGTCAGCGGCTCAGCGGGTCGTGGTGTGTCTGGTTCCTCGGTCATGAGGCGATGGTAAAGTCAATCCCGGACGATCTACTTCCTCAAATGGGAGGGAATTCTGTGGCATCTGATCTGAGCCCGACCGCCCGGGCGTTGCTTGCGTTGGAGGTGATCCAGAACCGGCCGGGTCTGACCGGAGACGAACTGGCTGCCCGGCTGGGTGTCACCGACCGAGCGGCGCGGCGCTACGTCGCCATCTTGCGCGAGGCGGGCATACCCGTCGACTCGGTGACCGGCCGGTACGGCGGTTACTCCGTCGGACGCGGCGCTCGGGTGCCGCCACTCATGTTCAGTACCGCCGAGGCGCTCGGTCTGGTGGTCGCGCTGCTGCGCGGATGGCACGGATCGATCGACACCGATGATCCAGCAGCGACCGCGCTCGGCAAGATCCTGCGGGTGCTCCCCGACGCTGCTGCCGCTCCAGCGGAGGCGTTACGACGTGTCGTCGCCCAGAACCCGAGCGACGCGGCAGCGACACCCGACCCGACGCTGACTGCTGAAGTCGCGCATGCGTGCGAGACCCATCTCCGGCTGCAGGTCGCTTACCGGTCGCACCCCGGCCCTGAATACCAGATGGTCGTCGACCCATGGGCCGTCGTCGTGCGCCATGGCCGCTGGTATCTGCTGTGCTGGTCCCTGACCGCGGACGCCCGGCGAATCTTGCGCATCGACCGGATCGTGCGCGCAGAACCGATCGACGACGCCGTCGCGCCGCCGAGTGGTCTCGATCCGATCCGGGAGGTCGAAGACCATCTCGCCGACGGATGGACCCACGATGTCGAGGCACACATCTCCGCCCCGGTCGACAAGATCGCCCCCTGCGTCTCGCGGGCACTCGGACGGCTCACTCCCCACGACGAGCACACGTGCATCCTCCGGGGCAGCACCGACGACCCCACTTGGTACGCCGCACAACTCGCGTCGATCCCTGCCCCATTCACGCTGATCGGTTCCGACGCGGTCCGAGCAGAGCTGCACACTCTCGCCGACCGGCTGAACGCTGCCGTCCACTCCAGCGACGTGTCCGCTCGGCTGACGTCGGTGGTTCAAGGCTGCCGCGTCATGCCACGCAGAATTCGTTTCCCTCGGGGTCGAGCATGACCACGTGGCTGAGGATGTGTCCGTCGCTTTCCTCACGCACGACTGTGGCGCCGAGGCTGACGAGTTGTGGCACCTTGGCGCGGATCAGTCGTTCGCGTTCGATGAGATCCCACGGTCCGTCACCGGCGACGCGAATGTCGATGTGCAACCTGTTCTTCGCCTGCTTGCCTTCGGGGACACGCAACCAGCCGATCGCCGGGCCGATCCCTCGTGGATCGATGATCGACGCGCTGTCGGGATCGTCGAAGCCGGGTTCTGGCTCGTACTCGAGCGCTGCCGCCCAGAACGCCGCCATGAGCTGCGGATCGGATGCGTCGCAACCCAAAGTCCAATGCACTGCCATGGACAGCAGGTTAGAACGAGCGAAGAGATCCGGGCTGGGGGCCATCCGAGTTCGAGCTCACGGCCGAGGCGAAAGCAGTCGACATCAGTTCGACCGGAGGATCTTCGTCGTCGGCCTGCCCTTGGCCAACTCGTCAATCATCTTGTCGAGGTAACGGATCTCCTTCATGAGCGACTCATCGAGGTCCTCGACCCGGATTCCGCAGACCACACCCGTGATCGACCGTCGTGCCGGGTTGAGCTGCGGGGCCTCAGCAAAGAAGGTCGCGAAGTCTGCTGCATTGTGGATCTGAGCTTCCAGGGCGAGCTGGCTGTAACCCGTCAGCCAGCAGATGATCTCGTCCACTTCAGTTTTCGTACGCCCCTTACGTTCGGCCTTCGCCACGTAGTTGGGGTAGACGCTCGCCACGCTCGTCGTGTAGATCCGGTGCTGGGTCATTCTGCCGCTCGCATCGAGGTCGTCACAGGTGGGCCGGGAAACCGAAGCGTTCGAACGCCTCGGTGTCGAGGAACGCGTGAAACTCGGCAACGAGGTCGCCACGCAATTCCAACACCTGCAGTGCCCAGGGCGCGTGCCCGCCGGCGGGGTCGACCCGGTACTGGGCGAAGGCCGGGCAACCGTTCGCCCAACCGGCGAGCAGTTTCGAGCCCTCGCAGGCGGCACCCGGCCCTGCCCACCACGCCAGCACGTCATCGCGCCCTTGCAGCCACATGGCATACGGCGGCATCGACTGGATGACGTCGTCGTGAAGAAGCCGGCTGAGTGCCTCCATGTCGTATCGCTCGAAGGCGTCGACGTAGCGCGCGAGGAGGCGTTGCTGACCATCGGTCAGCGCCTGGGCAGGCGCTGGAACGGCGTCGGCCATCGTCGCTCGGGCACGCTGCAACGCACTGTTGATCGAGGGCATCGTCGTGCCGAGCAGCTCAGCCACCTCGGTAGCCGGCCAGCGCAACACATCGCACAGCACCAGCGCGGCACGCTGGCGAGCGGGCAGCCGCTGCAGAGTCGACACGAAGGCGAGGCGAATGGAGTCGCGAGCGGCGACCACCGCTGCCGGGTCGCCATGAAGATCGATGACGTGCTCGTCGGCGATCGGCGTGATCCAGGTGTGCTCGGGCAGGACGTCGGACAGGTGGATGGGGGCAGGTGTGCGCACTGGCCCGAGGTCCATCGGCCGTGCGCGGCGCTGACGGCTGCGGCCCATGTCGATGCACACGTTCGTGGCAATGCTGAAGAGCCATGAGCGCACGCTCGACCGACCTTCGAAACGGTCGGCGGCCCTCCACGCCTTGATCATCGTTTCCTGCACGGCGTCCTCGGCTTCAGCGCCCGAGCCGAGCATGCGATAGCAGTAGCCGGTCAGCGCTCGCCGGTGGACCTCGAAATCCTCCGGCTGGAGTGTCTGGACCTGTGTCGTCATCTGGGTCATCGTAGGTCCGTTCCGTTGCGGTCGGATTTGCGGTCGAGATCCACCTGTTCGTCGAGAACCAGTCCCGTCACGCCGGCGAGGTCGAGTAGCACCCGCAGCTCATCGGACACTCCGGTCAGCCGCATGGTGCATCCGAGTCGCTGGGCGACGAGCGCCAGCCGGCACAGGTCGTCCACAGCTCCAAGGTCCGGGGACGGCACACCGATCGACGACCGACTCAGCTGCCGGCCCCGCCGAAGTCGGGGGTGGGCGGGATGTCGCCGGGTCGGTAGGTGCACACGAGCACTCCTCGATCGGTCGTCTGCACCGAGATGAGTTCGAGCGCGCGCATCTCCCCGTTCGAGGGGAAGATCGTCTTGCCTCCGCCCAGCAGCACCGGCTCGATCATGAGGAGCAGTTCGTCGACCAGGCCGGCGCTCAAGAGCGCCGTCGTGAGCTGCGTCGAACCCATCACCACAAGTGTTCCGCCCGGTTCAGCCTTGAGAGCTGCGACGGCATCCATCGGGTTCCGAGCAGCCAGCAGGTGTGAGTTCTCCCAGGTGAGGTCCTCTGCACTCAACGTGGACGAGACGACGTACTTGGTCAAGGCATTCATCCGGTCGGCGAACGGATCGCTGCCGGCACGATCGGGCCACGCCGCGGCCATCGTCTGCCAGGTCCGCCGACCGAACAGCAGGGCCTCGGTTTCGTCGATGGCGGCCCCGATGGCGCCGCCCATGACATCGGGATCGAACCACGGCATCGACCAGCCACCATGCGAGAAGCCCCCATCGGTGTCCTCTTCGGCGCCGCCAGGAGCCTGCACCACTCCGTCGAGACTCATGAACTCCGACACGACGAGACGCATCAGACCTCCCCAGCGGCTTCGACGTTGATCATCCAGTTCACGCCGAAGCGGTCAGTGCACGTACCGAACAGCGGCGCCCAGAACGTCTCTCCCAATGCCATCCCGACCTCGCCACCGTCGGCGAATGCCTCGAAGATGCGGCGGGCCTCGACCTGATCCTCGAGGGTGATGTTGATGGACATGCCCTTGACACCCTGGCCATCTCCGCCCGGGTCGTCGGAGGCGAGCAGCAGATCACCGTTGTCGAGCTTCAGGGCGGCGTGCATGACGAACCCTTCAGGGGCCTCGAAGGGCATTCCCTCGGCCTCACCGGGGGGCATGGCGTCCATCCCCAGGATCTCCAGGTGGCCGCCGAGGATTTCGTGATAGCGGGTCATCGCGGCCCGAGTGGTGTTCGTGAAGAAGAGGTAGGGATGCATGGACATGGTGTCTCCGTTGTGGTCGATGTTGCTACTGGTGGTTGAGACGCACCGGGGATCGCAAACTCATCGGTCCCCACAGAAATCATCCCGACCGAACCGGCTAGCGGTCGATTGGCCTTGGTTCAGCAGGGTCTGCGAGAGCTTTCGCGAGGAGCCGCCGGACCGTCTCCAGCTCATCGAGCGTGAGGGCCGACAATGCCTGACCGGCCGCAGCGCGGCGTTGCTCGACGACGCGGGCCAGCAGGTCGCGGCCCTCGACGGTGGGCTCGACGGCGACGGCTCGGCGGTCTGCCGGATCGTCGCTGCGGGTCACCAGACCCTGCTCGACAAGGTCTTCGACGACCGAGGTGGCGGAGCGCGGAACCATGCCCAGGGTGTCGGCAAGGGTGCCCATGCGCACGGGCCCGTCCGCAGCGGCGACCGTACGCAGCGCACGTACCTGGCCCCACGTGATGCCGAGGGGAGCCAGTTGTTCCTTGGCGGAGCGGCGAGCGTCGTGGGCCACCCGGTGCACGAGGTCTGCCACCTCGACTGCCAATTGCTCACGAGCGGGAATAGAGTGGGCCATGTAGTGAGTTTACCTCACCATGACCCGAACTCACTAGAGAGCAGAACAACCTTGAGCCCACGCCTCACACAGTCCTTCACCAAAGACCGATCCGTCAACGATCACCAGCTCGCCCCCGGCACCATCCGACGCATCCTCGGCTTCGCCCGGCCCTACCGGCGCCAGCTCGTCGCCTTCCTTTCGCTCGTGCTGCTCGACGCCGTGGCCGGCGCAGCCGCACCGCTCGTCTACCGAGCCATCATCGACCAGGGCATCGCCCAAAAGCGCACCGGCCTGGTGATCGCCCTCGCCGGCGTGCTCGCCGGTCTCGCCGTTGTGTCGGCGCTCATCGGTCTCACCCAGCGCTGGTACTCGTCGCGCATCGGCGAAGGGCTGATCCACGACCTTCGCACCCAGGTCTTCGACCACGTGCAGCGCATGCCCATCGGCTTCTTCAGCCGGGCGCAGACTGGCGCCCTGGTAACCCGCCTCAACAGCGACGTGCAGGGGGCGCAACAGGCCTTCACCTCGGTGCTGTCCAACGTGGTGGGCAACGTGGCCGTCGTCGCCACCACCCTCACCGCCATGTTCATCCTGTCCTGGCAGCTCACCTTGCTGGCGCTGTTACTGCTGCCACTGTTCATCATCCCGGCCCGCCTGGTGGGCTCCAAGCTGTCGGCCATCACCCGCGAGCGGTACCAGCTCAACGGCGAGATGGGCCAGATGATGACCGAACGGTTCAACGTCTCGGGTGCTCTCGTCGTCAAGCTGTTCGGACGACCCGAGCACGAGTCCTCCACCTTCTCCGACAGGGCCGGACGGGTCCGCGACATCGGCATCACGCAGGCCATGTACACCGTGTTCTTCATGACCGCCTTGGGCCTCATCGCCGCACTGGCCACCGCACTGGTCTACGGCCTCGGTGGCGTGCTGGCCGTGAAGGGCACCCTGGCTGTCGGCACCCTGGTGGCGCTCGCCGCCTACCTCAACCGCCTCTACGGCCCACTCACCGCGCTGTCGAACGTGCAGGTCGACGTGATGACCACGCTGGTTAGTTTCGAGCGGGTGCTCGAGGTGCTCGACCTGAAGCCGGCCATCACCGACGCCGCCGAGCCCGCCCCCATTCCTGCCGGTCCGGTCGCGGTGGATTTTGACGACGTGGTGTTCCGCTACCCGACCGCTGCCGAGGTCTCACTCGCCTCGCTCGAAGGTCTGGCGGTGCTCGACGACGCGATCCCCGACACCGTGCTCCACGGCATCAGCCTCCACGTCGAAGCCGGCCACACCCTGGCCCTGGTTGGCCCATCGGGTGCCGGCAAGTCCACCATCGCCGGACTGGTCTCGCGCCTCTACGACCCGATCTCCGGTGCCGTGCGCATCGGCGGGGTCGACCTGCGCGACACCACGCTCGCCGCGGTACGCGACACGGTCGGAGTGGTGGCCCAGGACGTGCACCTGTTCCACGACACGCTGGCCGCCAACCTTCGCTACGCCAAACCCGACGCCACCGACGCCCAGCTCGAGCAGGCCCTACGCGACGCCCAGGTCTGGGACGTCGTCGCGCACATGTCGCAGGGCCTCGACACGGTCGTCGGCGACCGCGGCCACCGTATGAGCGGTGGCGAGAAGCAGCGCATCGCCATCGCCCGGCTGCTGCTCAAGGACCCCGGTGTAGTTCTACTTGACGAGGCGACTGCGCACCTCGACAACAGCTCCGAAGCAGCGGTCCAACGGGCGCTCAGCCGCGCGCTGGAAGGCCGCACATCGATCGTGATCGCCCATCGGCTCTCCACCATTCGCGACGCTGATGAGATCGCTGTCATCGACGGTGGCCGCGTGGTCGAGCGCGGCACCCACGACGAGCTGCTCGAGGCCGATGGCCTCTACGCCGAACTCGCTCGTCGCCAGTTCACCGACGCCGACGCAGCACTCGTCGCCTAAGGGTGTGGGGCAGTGCCCTGATCGAATGTTGGGCCGGTTCGTTACGTCCGGCCCAACACGATCAGGCATTACACCATCGCCCACGCATGTGGGCGGAGCGGTTCGGGCACTTCTCGTCCCTGGCCACTCGACATCGCTTCGCAGGTTGTTCCCTTGCGGGCGCCTCCGGACACTTCTCGTTCCGGTACAGGCGACACAACCACCGTGGCGTTCGTCGTGGAGGAATCCTACCGAGAATCGGCGAATTATGGGCAGACTCGGGGCAACCGCCGTCCTCGACACCCCGGCAGCGCGAACATTTCATTGCCCTGACGACCACCGAGTCGTACTCTGAGCAACGAGCGTCGCGCTCTGGTTGGGTTGCCCCGGGGTCGCCGTCCCCGAACAGCTCAGGGCCGAGCGCTCGATCCGAGGGATTCGAACGATGGCTCGCCCAAGTGCTGGCAAGCGGCCGACCAGCCCCAATCTGCGCGGTCGGCATTCTGTCCTCGGGCGGGCGTCCGCAGCAGCGCTGTTGGTCGTGCTGGCCGCATGTTCGGGAGATCTCGCCCACGGTCCGGACACCACTGCCACCACGGTGTCCTCCTCACCCGGTAGCGACACGACTGCAGCCGAGCCGTCGACCGTCACAGAACCCACGGATGACGAACTGCCCGTCCTCGACGATGTCACGCTGCCCGACTGGGTGCCAGCCACACGAACCGAGGAGTTGAACATCGCCATTTCCGCTGGATCGCCCACGGTGCAGATGGCTGTCGATGCGTTCAACCTGACGATCGGGCCGATGCCGGGCGCCACACCTTCGACACTGCCTCCCGGCACGGGCACGGGCACCCACACGGTGCGCCGACTGATAGAAGCTGCACGCGACCAGCTGTCGCCTGATCAACGCGCTGCGCTCGACGCGCTCGATGCGTCGGCGGTGTTGGTGGGCTCCATCGGGCCCGATGGTTCCGAGACGCTTGCGACGCAGCCCACGCAGCCCACGGACCCCACGACGACGACGCCACCGGCAGGCGGTTTTCGTCGGCCACAGGACCTCGATCCTGTCTCGCAGCACTATCTGGATCTACTCCGGCAGGCCTATCTCGACTGGAAGGCGTATCGCCCCGACTTCTCGATCCCCGCCCAGGAGTTGAGCTTTCTGAACCAGGCCAGCGTGATCGCCGATATGGACTCCAGTTACCCGGCCAACTCCGAGATCCAGGGGGTGCACGGGGCGGTGTGCCAGATTCGTGTGTACCCGGTTTTGTGGAAGGCTCCGCAGTCCGACGAGCTGATCCTGACGGCGTTCGCCCATGAGCTGTTCCATTGCCTTCAAGACACGTGGAACCCGACCGCGGACTTCCCCGATTGGCTCGTCGAAGCAAGCGCCCACTTCGCCGCCTTCGACCTGTACCGCGGCGCCTTCGCGCCGCCGGATCGCTACACCGAACCGGCCTACTGGTTCATTGATTCGAACGCCCAGCTGAGCTCGCGGTCGTACGACGCCTGGCCGCTGTATGAGTCGTTTCGCCAGTTCGGTGGTGATGCGTACGCGGCGATCAAGGACATCTTCACGAACGTCAGCCAGCAAGGTACGGGCAAACCCATGACGGTCGATCGGTGGCTGCAACTCGGTGGATTGGATGAACTCGTCTTCCGGGCCACCTGGTCGTCGAACGTGTTGCGATCGTCCGGGTTCACCGGCAAGGAATGGGACCTCAGGTGGCCGGGCCCCTCCGACAACGGCCCGCGCGACAACACCACCGACGGCGGTGAGCGGGGCATCGGCGCCTACGCGGTTCACGGCAGCAAGCAATTCACCCAGCCACAGATCGTCGTCACGATGTCGCCGGCCGTCGGGTTCGTCGTCGTCATTGCGAAAGTGGGGCCGCTGTTCACACACGCGGCGAGCGGGACGGTCGTGGTTGCGGAGGGTGAATCGCAAAAGTTCTGCTTCGACCCGAGTGGCTGTGTATGCCCGGAAGGCAAGGAATCGAACTCCTACCGCATGGACGGCAGCGAGATGGTGTTCTCGATGGCCCCACGCGAGGACATGCCGAGCGTCAACGTCAAGGCGGTGGCATGGGACCCCAAGTACTGCCGCAAGCAGGAACCGAAGAAGGGGCAGGACAACGGCGACCCACATCTGGTGAGCCTCGACGGGCAGGCGTTCGACGTGATGGCGCGAGGCGAGTTCGTCGTTGCCCGCGACACGACTGGAGGCTTCGAGGTGCAGGCCCGCCATTCCGAGGTCAATGGCCTGGTCGTCCCCGTCACCGGCAGCAGTGCGGTGGCGCTCGGTGGCACGGACGCCCATCCGGTCGTGTTCGGGGGTGACCCCAACAGCGTCGCTCCACCCACCATCTCGATCGATGGCGCTACCGTTGCGGACACCAGCACACCCGTCAGCGTCGGCGGTATCGACATCACCATGGTCGGGGACGACCATTGGATCGCCATCTGGGCAGACGGCAGCACCGTCGACCTCCACTGGAACCATGGATGGTTCGCCACGATCTCCGTCTCGCCTGCACGCGCCGCGCACATGACCGGGATGCTCGGCAACGCCAACGGCGACTTCCGCGACGATCTTGTGTTGGCCGATGGCACCCACGTCGACCCGACGGACAGCGTCACCATCGACACCAAATACGCGCCGCGCTGGTACGTCACGGCGGCCGCCTCGCTGTTCGACTACAAGCCCGGAGAGTCCACTGCATCCTTCCGGTCCCCGCCACCCGAGCCACCCCCACCACCGCCGGCCGCGACGGTGACGAAATGCACGGACGCGCTCCCCTCAGCAGCGACACGCGCCGAGTTGGCAGCGTGTGCCTACGACATCGCGGCCACCGGGTTCGATGACTACGCGACCACCTACGCGGACAGCATCATCAGTCGTCTCGCCGACGAGCCGCTCGGCGCGGTACCCGACACACCAACGTCACCCACCATCATCACGACTCCCACAGCGAGCGGCTCGTCGGTCGTGCTGTCCGGCACGATGGCGAACACTTCGACCGGTCCTGAGGTTCACGAGACCCTGACGACGTCGATCGATGTCGTGGAGGGCTCGATCATCCTCGGCCAGGTCGCTCAGTGCGGCGGCGGTGTCAACATCCGGATGGAGGCAGTGCTTCGCGGCGGCAACAACCAGCGCAACGAGGTCTACCTGTGTGATGCGGCAGGCTTCAACGTCGCCATGAACAGCACGGATGAGGTCGTCGCCGGTGAGGCCGCGTTGTGGGCGAGTGCCGGGGGTACCTACGACATCACCATCAGGTCCAGTTCCGACGAGCCGCTGTTCACCCAGGTGACCATCTCCACCGACCCGACGCCCACGATCGTGACGGCAGCCGATGCGGTGTCGAAGGGTTACTCCGGTCGCCTGACGAGTGTGGCCGACACCGTCGTGATGTTGCCGGACACTGGTGGGCGGTCAGTCACCTGGACGGTGACCGGCCTGGACGCCGCATGTGGCGTCACCTACTACGGGGCCGATGGGCGCAGCACTGGAGGTCCGCACCCAATCACGGTCTGCGGGCACCCCGACTCGTTCTCACTCCAGAACTCGGGCGAGTTCGTGCCGTTCATCTTCTACGCACACACGACCACGCCGGTCGACCTGAAGGTGACGCCGACCCCGTAGCGGCTCAGAGAACGCTGGTGGAGTCGTAGTCGCTGATCATCGACATGCTGCCGGCGCTGCTGGCGGGCTCGATGAAGCTGGTGTCGGTGCTGGTGTAACCCATCGAAGCATCGAGGGCGGTGTAGCCCTCGTCGTTGATCGGGCCGTAGTAGGCCTCCCACGAGTGGTCGTAGGCCTCCTGGCCGGCCGTCTGCGCCAACTCTTCTGCCCAGTACATCTGGTTGGCGTTGTCGGTGTCGCCGTTCAGCCAGAACTCGTCACCGGCATCGTGCAGGGGGATCTGCAGGTCCCACAGATCGTTGCTGGTCTGCATCCAGTCCTGGCTGACAGCCTGGTCGTTGCTCGGATCGTAGAAATCGAAATCGTTCATGTCAGGTTCTCCTTGTGTGGGCGAGGATTGCTCGCTGGTGTTGACCTGACAGATGCGTACTTCGCGTGAGGAGTTCCGCGAGTTCCGGCTTTGTTCAAAGATTCTCCGAGACGCGAAAGGGGCCGGCGCATGTGCGCCGGCCCCTTCGAACTCGATCCCCCCGGACTCAGAGGTCGGGATCCGCGGCGTAGCTGGTGTCGACGTAGCTGGTGTCGGCGACGTAGCTGGTGTCGACGACGGGCTCGCTGTAGCTGCTCGTGTCGACATAGCTGCTCGTGTCGGCGTAGCTGGTCTCGTCGACGGACTCGTACGTGGAGACAGTGGTGGTCTCCTCCATGCTCGTCCACACGTCGCCGGAAGCTTGCCATGCGGCATCGGCATCCGAGCCGGCGGCGAGCGACGCCTGGTTGAGGTCGTACGAGGCCAGGCTGTCGCCGGCGAGGTAGGCATCGACGGACTCCTGGTACAGGTCGTTGGAGACGTCGGAGTTGGTGTGCCAGTCCTCCATGTACGCCCCACTGACCTCGGCTACCTCGCCGTAGTCGGTGCTGTTGTAGCTGTAGGAATCGGTCTCGACAACCGGCACGCCGGGGTCGAAGGTCGGAACTTCTTCGTAGGCCGGAGCCTCCGTGGTGACTTCGTAGCTGGTCGTGTAACCGCTGTCGTAGGTGTCGCCCGTGTCGCTCATCTTCATGTCCTCCTGGTTGGTGTCCCGGCTGGACCGGGATCGGTTGGTTGTTCTGACAGATGCACGCTCGAGCGTTGAAGTTCCGCGTCCGAGCAAAAGATTTTGCGGTGGCTCACACCTGCTTCGAGGCCTGGTACATGCGGCCGAGAGCGACGGTGAGAGCGAGAGAGGCCAACAGGCTGATGTAGAGCCCGAATCCGGGACCGCCGTCGAATCGCACGCCGTACTGCGAGTAGATCGATTTCAGGTCATCGGACGCACCGTTGAGGTGCACCAGTTCGGCGATCATCAGCACAGACAGCAGTGCCGCCAGCCCGACGGCAATCTCTGGGCCCCGAGTGATGGGCTTCCCCATGCGCACGGCGGCCGCAACCCCAACTGCGCCGAGAAGCAGCGGCAACAAGACGACCATGTCAGTACCCGAATCGACCGATTGACCAGCTTCGAACTTCTGCAAGTTCTCGAGGGTGACATCCCAACCGCGGATGAGCCATGGCCCGTCCTCGCCTGACCACGCGTTGGCCGGGCTGGATGCGCTCTGGCCCGTCTGGGTGTTGGTGGCGTCGGCGTCGGCCCAACTGAAGAAGCTGAACACCACGAACAGCGCCGCACACACGACGGCGATCGCGAAACCATCGAACCGTTTCAAGTCCTCCACGAAAGACTGCACCGTCAGCGGTCCGCCAGGTGCTGCTGGGGCGGCAGGGGCGCCTGGGAAGCCAGGAGCAATCTGCTGGCCGAAGCTCTGTGGCGCAGCGGGTGTGCCGGCGTAGGCCTGCGGCGCTGGCGGGGCAGGCTGACCGATCGATGGTGACGGCGGAGTGCCCTGATTGGTGTGCTCTGTCCATTGCGAGCCGTCCCAGTAACGAAACGGTGCGCGCCCTGAGGGGTCGGGGTACCAACCAGCGGGAGGGGGATGAGGAGAATTCACGAGTGAGTCACTTTCTTCAGCATCGGGGTTCGTAGAAAGGATTGCAGATACGCGGCGCTCAGAAAACCGTTGGCTCAGAACGCGCAGTCAGCGAAGGTGTTTTGAAGGCTGGCCGCAAAGCCGGCGAGGTCGACGAGTGCCAGTGCACGGGCTTGGGCACGGCCCTGCACACCAAAGGTCAAGAAGCGCTGCGTGACACAGGATTCATCGACATTTCCACCAAGGGCCTCGACCGCGGATGGCACCATCATGGCCAGAAAGTCTGCGTCGGATGCGCAGGTGACGAACGGCGTGAACGCCGCCGTGGCCTCGTCGAAGGTGAGCAGTTCACCGTGCGCAAGACGCTCGGTCTGGCTGCCCGCACCGCCCATCTGCGTGGCAACGCAATCGAGTGCTGTCGCAGAGCCGGCGACGCCGAAGGTGGCGGCATACGCGGCGCTCAGCTCGTCACGAGTGATCGCGTCGTTCCCTGCTGAACCGCCGTTGGCGTCGGCCGTGTTGGCGATGTTGGTGACACCGGGAGCGGCGACGTTGTTCGACGTACCGTGGTCGTCGCGGACCACCAGCCACCCGACTGCTGCGACTGCAAGTGCGGCGGCCCCGGCGACGAGCCAGGCCGAGTTGCGTCGCGGCGACTGAGGGAAGGTGACCGGCATCGGAAGGTCGCACGTGGATGTGGGTGTGGATGTGAATGACATGGCGGGTCCTCGTGGGTAGGTGGATGTGCCCGACAGATGCAGCACATCGCTCACGAGTTCCCTCCTGACAGGGTTTCTTCGATCCAGCACGGCAGCAGTTCGTTCGATCGCCATGAACATTCCGATTACTGTGAACACCAGCACTACGCGTGAGACGGGAGTGGACATGACCTCGAAACGATTCGGTATGACGCGCGCCGCGGCAGCGTGCGCCGTGGTCGCATTGACGGTGATGGCGATACCCGGCAGCGCCTCGGCGTCCATCGACCAGTGCGTCCGCAAGAAGGTCAGCACTGGCATGGACACCAGCAAAGCGATGGCCGAATGCCTGCAGGATGCCAATAGCCCGACCAAGACACTGCCGCCGGTGCTGGTCAACTCCGGTAACTCGAACTCCGGCGGTACCTCCACCGGTCTGCTCGCACTAGTGGGCGTGGGCGGCGTGGCCCTCGGAGCGATCGCGACGATGATGCTGCGCAAGCCATCCGGCGCGTCGTCGCCGGCACCCTCGGCACCGTCGGCCAGCATGCCCCCACCCGGCTTCACCGCACCCGCCATGCAAGCCCCGGCCGTCGATCGCAGTCGGCCACTCGTCGACACGCTCATCGACCTCAGCGATCGCGTCTCGAGTGGGGCGTTGCGCGCCGAGATCATCGCTGCACTCGCGACGGCGGGCGTGCAGACCATCGAACCCGCCCAGGGGGCCGTCTTCGACGCCAGTCAGATGCGCGGGGTCGGCAGTGCTCCCGCGCCCGACCCAGGCTGGGTCGGCAGAGTCGCATCCACGGAACGCGCCGGCTTCGTCGACGCGGGCAGAGTCATGCGTCTGCCCGATGTCGTCGTCTACACCTCTGGCGACTGAAGTTGCCCGTGCCCGGTCCGCCTCCTCCTCCTATCTCGTCACGCATCCGCCAGTTGTGTGACGACGCGCTCGAACACCTCGTTCCCGGCCCCGGCCGCACGATGGCCGAACAGATCAGCGCCAAACTCGCCGCGCCGCTCACGATCACCGTCGCCGGTGGTGTCAGCTCCGGCAAGTCCACGCTCGTCAACGCACTCCTCGGGCAGAGGATCGCGGCTGTCGATGCCGGGGAATGCACCCGCGTCGTCACCGAGTTCCGCTACGGGGCGCACGAACGCGCCGAGGTGATCGGTACCGACGG
>DAORTY010000047.1:0-24821 GCA_035432905.1 Ilumatobacteraceae bacterium
CGCGTTCTGCCACCAGATGGTCCGCTCGATCGTGGGCACGCTGGTGGAGGTGGGTATGGGCAAGCTCCACGCAGGTGAGATGCGGGGCATCCTCGAGGGGCGCGATCGACAGTTCGCGGGTCGCGTCGCACCATCTCACGGTCTCGTGCTGTGGGAGGTCGGCTATCCAGTGGAGCCACCGCCGTCGCCGCCGTCGTGAAATCGCGGCCATTCGCGCTGGCGCTTGCCGCTTTGGCCGCGATGCCCGTATCATTTCACGGTTCCCTGGCAGCCGAGATGGCGTCAGTGGTGAAGTCGTGTGAAGGACGAAGTGATGACTACCTACAGCCCGAAGGCCAGCGAGATCACGCGTGCATGGCATGTGATCGACGCCGAGGATCTCGTGCTCGGCCGTATGTGCACCGAGACTGCTCGGTTGCTGCGTGGCAAGCACAAGCCGACGTTTGCTCCCCACATCGACACTGGCGACCATGTCGTCATCGTCAATGCGTCGAAGGTGGTGCTCACCAACGGCAAGGCCGCCAAGAAGGGCGTGTACCGCCACTCGGGTTACCCCGGCGGTATCAAGAGCGAGACGTACCAGCACCTCATGGAGCGCGACGCTGCTGAGGCCGTTCGCAAGAGCGTCCGTGGCATGCTGCCCCATGGCCCCCTGGGTCGCGAGCAGATCAAGAAGCTGAAGGTCTACGCCGGCCCCACGCACCCGCACTCCGCACAGAACCCTGTTGCACTCGAACTCCCCGCGGCCAAGGCCCGCTGAAGCGCCGGAAGGTACCGACACACATGGCCACCAAGCCGCTCACCCAAACCACAGGTCGCCGTAAGGAAGCTGTTGCACGCGCTCGCTTGCGTCCCGGCACCGGCGTCCACACCATCAATGGCAAGGCATTCGCCGAGTACTTCACCACTGCCATGCAGCGGATGGTCGTCACCGAGGCCCTGCGGGTCATGGACGTCGAAGAGACGTACGACATCGACGCCACCATGCACGGCGGCGGCATCAGCGGCCAGTCCGGCGCCCTGCGCATGGCAATTGCCCGTGCGCTCGTCGAGCTCGACCCCGAGGCCCGCCCGGCACTGAAGAAGGCCGGCCTGCTCACTCGCGACCCACGTCGCAAGGAGAGCAAGAAGTACGGTCTCGTCAAGGCCCGTAAGGCCAAGCAGTACACCAAGCGCTGAGTTTCAGCAGCTTGCACCCACGCCCTCGGCTTCGGCCGGGGGCGTTTGTGCGTTTTGGGTTCGGTACGATCTCCCGACCATGAACGGTGCGCGATGAGTCTCGAGTTCGGAACTGATGGGGTTCGGGCCGAGGCGCTGACCGTCCTCACGCCCGGCTACGTGGCGGCCTTGGCTCGAGCGGCTGCGCAGGTGTTGGGTGGCGGTCCATGGTTGATCGGGCGCGATACCCGCCAGTCGGGTCCGGTGCTCGAGGCCGCGGTTGCGGCCGGGTTGGCAGCGGCAGGAGCGCTCCCGGTCTCGGTTGGCGTGGTGCCGACACCTGCGCTGGCGTGGCTGTCCGCGCAGCGTGGCGTGCCGGCGGCGATGATCACGGCCTCGCACAATCCGTGGCAGGACAATGGTGTCAAGTTCTTCGCGCCCGGTGGGCTGAAGTTGTCCGATGGTGTGGAGCGTGCGATCGAGGCGCTGCTCGGCGTGGACTCGCTCGAGCTGCACGGGGCCGTGCCGTCGCACTCGGACTCGCTCGCGGAGTACTCGTCGCACGTGGTGTCGTTGGGTTCGTCGCTGGCCGGTCTGCGGCTGGTGTTGGATTGCGCCAACGGCGCGATGTCGGTCGCCGCCCCGGCTGTGTTCCGGGCACTCGGTGCCGACGTGCTGGTCATCCACGATTCACCCAACGGACGCAACATCAACGATCACTGCGGGGCAACGCACGTTCAGTCGTTGGCCGCGGCGGTGGTGGCGGAGGGTGCATCGATGGGCCTCGCGTTCGATGGCGACGGTGATCGCGTGATCGCCATCGACGAGCTCGGCAACCCGGTGGACGGCGACCGGCTGATCGCGCTGGCGGCGCTGCAGCTGCGCGACGAGGGCCGCCTCCATGCCGACACCGTGGTGGTGACGGTGATGAGCAACCTCGGCTTCCACAAGGCGATGGCCGCAGCAGGTGTGAACGTGCTGACCACCGCCGTCGGAGACCGTTACGTGCTGGAGGCACTGGATGCCCACGGCCACAGCGTGGGAGGCGAGCAGAGCGGTCACATCATCTACCGCGACCTGGCCACCACCGGCGACGGCCTGCTCGCCGGTCTCCGCCTGGCGCAGTTCGTGCACGACGGCGGCCACTCGCTGGCCACGTTGGCTGGCGACGTGATGATCAGCTACCCGCAGGTCCTGGTCAACGTGAAGGTTGCTCAGCGTCATCCCAACGCCGCCCAGGAGATGGCAGGGGAGATCGCAGCAGCAGAAGCGTCACTGCACGGCGATGGCCGCATCCTCGTGAGAGCCAGCGGCACCGAACCCCTGATCCGAGTCATGGTCGAAGCCGCAACCGAAGCGCTCGCCCGGTCGGTAGCCGACGAGCTGGCCGCAGAAGTCAAGTCCCGCTGGGGCTGAGCGGCTCAGAGGTCGTCGAATGGTGCCGCGTAGCGAAACTGGCCCGTGATGTCGGCTCGGTATGCCGACAGGGTGCGGACCTGGAAGTGCTGACCCCACGTCGGGTCCGGAGGTGCGATGTCGAACGTCGAGGACACAACGAACCCGAATCGGGAGTAGTAGTCGGGCGACCCCAGCAGCGCGATGAGTGGCTCGTCGAGCGCCTCGGCCGCGCCGATCGTCGCATGCACCAGCGCCAGCCCGATCCCCTTGTGCTGCAGCGAAGGCGACACGCCGATCGGGCCGAGGGCGACCACCGGAACGTCGCCGACGAAGCCGCGTGTCGTCACCGCATGTCCGACGACGGCGCCATCGATCTCAGCGACGATGGAGAGCGCGGGCAGCCACCCGTCGCATGCCCGCAAGGCATCCAGCAACGGAGCCTCCACCGGCTCATCACTCACGCCAGGCTTGCGAAACGCCGCGACCTGCACCGCCCGTGCCGCTGCCACATCTTCTGGAGACTCTCGACGAACGATCATGTGGCCAGCCTGTCCGATTCGCAGCGCCGTTCAGCCACGAATATCGACCCACCTCCAGTCGACGCGCGCCGGCGCGTCAGCTGGCGGCGGGCATGGGGAAGACCATGGCGGTTGCTCGTGAGCGTTCCCTGCGCCAGCCGATTTCGGTGCCGTCGGGGCGGTAGTAGTGCCAGTGGCCGTTGTGGTCTCGCCGGGTGGTGTAGCCGGTGGCTGCCCATCGGTTGTGGTGTCCGCATTTCGGGCCACCATTACGGCTGTTGGTGGGGCCAGCGTTGGCCCACGGCAGCACGTGGTCGGCTTCGCATTGGGCTGCGGGCACTCGACAGCCGGGGCAGATACACCACTTGGAGTGCATCATCACCGCGTCGCGCAGGGGTCCTTTGAAGACTCGGTGCTTGCGGCCCATGTTGACGACAACACCGGATGAGTCGAGGACTACCCGACGGACGTGGCCGATGGTGGCGGCGGCGAGCATGTCGTACGGATCGATCGGTGTGCCGTCGTTGGTTTCGCAGCGACTGAAGGGATCGTTCGGATCGAGCGGGGCCGGTCGGGTGCCCATCGCTTTGGCGAGGTGATGCTCGAACGCCGGCAGCCCGACCATCAGGTTGATCGTGAACCCAGACCCTGTGCCCTCAGCGTCAGCCCCGGCGGCCTTCAAGAAGATGGCGAGCAACGCATCCATACGGCGTTGCGGGTCGGTGCGTTCCATCAGATGCGCCGCCATCGCGTCACCGTGGACGGCCACGCCAGTCTCCCAGTCGGCCATCCACTCGGACTTCGCGAAGGCTTCCAAGATCTCCTTCATCTGCAGCCCTTGGGCGAGGCCGCAGACGGCGTCGAGGAAGAACTTGTCATCGACGATCGATCCGGAGGCTTTGCGGTTGCGGTGAGTTCGGTCGCTGTCGCGGTGGGCGCCGTCTTCGTCAGCCACCTGTTCCCAGTTGGCGAGCAGCGACACGTAGTCGTCGTAGTCCAACTCGGCGGCCTGACCTACCAACAGTTCCTCACCATCAGCCAGGTGTTCTTTGACCCTCGGGTTCGCGACCAACTGTGCGAGCGCAGTCATCTGCGCAACACCGAAATCACCGCGAGCGGCCATGTCGGCTGCGCTCTCGAAGGTGGCGAGCATGGTGCCGACCCTGACGAATCTGGCGGCCTCCGCACTCGACCAGTTGGCGGCAGCTGTGCCCCACGCCTTCGGGGTGCGGTGGGTGTCCTGCAAATACAGGCCGGTCTGACCAACCTGATGCACGAAGGTGGCAATGCGAGCGTCGAGGATCCTGCGTTCGCGATCGAGAGCGCGGAGGTACTCTTCGGCCTGCGCCGGCGACATTGCTGCCACCTCATCGTTCGAAACCGCCAACGAACTCATGTACTCATCATTGCAAGAGGGTGTGACACAGTAAGCCCGATGGACTGACCGGCCGTCGGTCGACGGGTTCGGTAACCTGATCGTCATGTGTGGCATCGTCGCGATCGTTTCCCGGCCCAGCAGTCGGCCTACCCCAACGGCTGATGAGATCATCGCTGCGCTCGATCGAGCGGTGGCCGCCGCCACACTCGCCGATGCCGCCGAGTTGGTGTCAGAACTTGATCGCGCACTGCACGGTGTGCCGGGCATGTTGGCGTTGGCCGGCCACAGCGAATTGATCGCGGGTATCGGGGCTCGGCTCGACCAGCTCGATGGTCGCATCGCCGATCGCGAGCGCGATCTGGACGAGGGCCACACCCTGTCGGTGGACGAGATCGAACTCGTCAACGCCGAGCTCCTGGCTGCGCGCGACGCGGTGTGGGCGGTCCGCAAGGATCGGCTGCGCACGGCTCGTGCCGTCGCAGACTTCACCGGCCGCGACGCCGGCCCCGCGGCGGTGGCCGGCTACCTGTCGATTCAGCAGGCGCTGTCGGCGATCGACCGGATGGAGGTGCGCGGCCGCGACAGCGCCGGTATCCACGTCCTGGTGTGGAATCACGGCCTCGACCTGGCAGATCACTCGGTCGCTGCCGCTGTCGTACAACGTGGCATCGATCCGCTCTTCCAGTCTGGGTCGGTTCGAATCGCCGGTGACCGGCTGGCGTTCGTGTACAAAGCTGCCGCCGAGATCGGCGAACTGGGTGACAATGTGAAGGCGCTGCGCGCTGCCATTCACGCTGATGGGCTGCTGCGCCTGGCGCTCACTCAACCGGATGCTCGCGTGTCAGTACTGGGTCACACGCGGTGGGCGAGCGTTGGCATCATCAGCGAGCCGAACTGCCACCCCGTCAATGGTGAGCAGGCCGAGCTGAGCGGCGCTGAGCAGGCCGGTGACCCGCCGATGCCCTACACCGTCGCCGTACTCAACGGCGATGTCGACAACCACGCCGACGTCAAGATCAACCACGCACTGCGTATCGCCGGGCCGATCACCACTGACGCCAAGGTCATTCCAGCGGTGATGGCGATCCACGCTGCGTCATCGCGTGACCTGGGCGAGGCATTTCGCCGTACCGTCGCCGAGTTCGAAGGAAGCGTCGCGATCGCCGCTGCCGCTGCTGACTCGCCCGATCAGTCGTACCTTGCGCTGCGCGGTAGCGGCCAGGCGTTGTACGTCGGTTTCGGCGACGACATGTTCATCGTTGCCAGCGAACCGTACGGCGTGGTCGAAGAGACCATGCAGTTCCTGCGCGTCGATGGCGAGACCGCCTCACCGACCGGTAGTCGTGGCCAGGTCTTCGTGCTCGACGGAGCGCTGGCGGGCACCCTCGCCGGGGTGCGTCGGATGGCCTACGACGGCAGCGAGCTGCCCATCGACGCCAGCGAGATCGTCACCGCGCAGGTCACCACTCGCGACATCGACCGTGGCGATGCCCCGCACTTCCTGCTCAAGGAGATCGGCGAGGCGCCCAACAGCTTCCGCAAGACCCTGCGCGGCAAGATCGTCGAGACACCTCACGGTCTGCGTGCCGAGGTCGGCGAGCGAGCGTTGCCGGCAGCCATCGCTGCTCGCCTTGCCAACGGTGAGATCACCAAGGTCCGCGTCATCGGCCAAGGCACGGCCGCAGTTGCCGGTCGCAGCATGGCGGCGGTCCTCGACACGCTGGTCGACGGCACGCTCGACGTCGACCCGATCACGGCGACGGAGTTGTCGGGCTTTCACCTCCGCCTCGACATGTCCGACACGCTGATCATCGCGGTCAGTCAGAGTGGCACCACCACCGACACCAACCGCACCGTCGACCTTGCACGCGGGCGTGGCGCCTCCGTGCTGGCAATTGTCAACCGTCGCAACAGCGACCTCACCGACAAGGCCGGCGGGGTCATGTACACCAGTGATGGCCGTGACGTGGAGATGAGCGTCGCCAGCACCAAGGCGTTCTACGCGCAGGTGGCCGCCGGGGTTCTGCTGGCGTGTGCGATTGCGGAGGCGGCCGGTCGCGGTACACCGCAACGCCGTCACGAACTGCTGTCGTCGCTGCGCGCGTTGCCCGACGCGATGGTGGAAGTCATCGCCACCCGCCCGGCCATTGCGGAAGCGGCGCAGCGCTTTGCGCCGTCGAAGCGCTACTGGGCCATCGTCGGCAGCGGCCCGAATGCAGTCGCCGCCGAAGAGGTGCGGATCAAGCTCAGCGAGCTCTGCTACAAGTCCATCGCCTGTGACATCACCGAGGACAAGAAACACATCGACCTCTCCAGCGAGCCGCTGATCCTGGTGTGTGCCGCGGGTCTGGTGGGCGGTACAGCCGACGACGTGGCCAAGGAAGTTGCCATCTACAAGGCACACAAGGCAACCCCCATCGTGGTTGCCACCGACGCCGACGAACGGTTCGCCGCTGCGTCTGCCGTGCTCACCGTTCCATCCGTCGACTCGTCGCTCGCCTTCGTGCTGTCAGCAATGGTGGGCCATCTGTTCGGCTACGAAGCTGCGCTGGCCATCGACGCGTCGGCGCGCCCGCTGCGCGAGGCGCGCGAGGTCATCGAGCATGCGCTCGCCGCCTCGGACGATGGTGACGACGTGTTGCGCACGGTGCAGGCCGAGATCGGTGTGCACACCGAGAAGTTCCTCGACGGGCTGCGTGCCGACCAGTACAACGGCCACCTCGAGGCGTCGACCGCTGTGCGCCTCGTTGGTCTCCTGCGCGATCTCAGTAGCGATTCCCCGCTGGAGGCCTATCAGCGGGCAACCGGCAAGATCGCATCACCCGGTGTCATCATCGACGATCTGACGGCAGCGCTCACTCGCGCGATCGAGGAACTCACTCGCCCCATCGATGCCATCAAGCATCAGGCCAAGACCGTCACGGTGGGCATCAGCCGCAGCGATGAGGGTGTACTCGACCGGGCGTTGGTGCAGCAGTTGTTGGCGGCCGGCGCGGGCCGCGACCGTCTGTCGTACCGCACACTCAAAGTGCTGGCCGACCTCGACCCGGCCGTGGAGACAGTCGTCGGATACACCCGCTACGCGATCGAAGGCGACCCTGCACGTGTCGACGGAGCAACCATCACCATCGTTGATCGCGGTGGATTGTCGCGCGAGGTGACCAGCCGTGTGGAACGCAACTCGCAACTGGTCGGTACCAAGCGGCGAGTGGCCAGCGAGAAGGAAGTGCTGGTCGCACGCGGTCGCAGCGATGGCCGCACCGTCATCTTCGTTCCAGAGGTGAAGGGTGGCACGTGCACGGGCATCACGTTGTTGCACGTTCGCTTCCACGACCGACTGCCGGCGGCGACGATGCGCGGTGTGCTGCAGGGCTACGACCGCCGCTACGACCGCCTGGTCGACTGGGTCACCGAGACCGAGGGTACGTTCCGCGACGACCTGCTCGCCGACCTGTCGGTGGCCGACTTGTTGATCCTTCCCATCAGCGACACCGCCGATCACTGGCGGCGATGATGCTGAACGACCGATGCTGAACGACCGATGCTGAACGACCGATGATTCGCGGTATCGGCGTCGACGCGGTCGACATTGCGCGATTCCGCGCATCGCTCGCACGGACGCCCTCCATGCGCGAGCGACTTTTCACCGTCGAGGAGCTCGCGTACGTATTACCCAAGGCCGACGATGCCCGTTCGCTGGCTGCCCGGTTCGCCGCTCGCGAGGCAGCGATGAAGGCCATGGGAGTTGGGCTCGGCGCATTCGGGTTTCACGATCTGTGGGTGACGGTTGCAGCGTCCGGCGCACCGTCGCTGGTGGTCACTGGTCGCGCGGCCCGTTTGGCTGCTGACAGGGACATCTCGAGTTGGCACCTCAGCCTCACGCATACGGATCTCGTCGCAGTCGCGTACGTGGTTGCCGAGTAGCTTCGTCCATGTGATCCCGATCGTGACGCCCGACGAAATGCGTGCAGTCGACGCTGCCGCTTCCGAGCCGACCGCGGTGCTCGTCGAGCGCGCCGGCCGCGCCGTTGCACGCGCCGCGGTCTCGATGATGGGCGGCACCTACGGCCGTACGGTTCATGTCATCACCGGCCCGGGCAACAACGGTGCCGATGGGCGCGTGGCTGCGGCCGTGCTCGCGAGTAGGGGCGTGAGTGTGCACGTGCATGACGCGTTCGCATTACCGCAGGTGCTGTCGCCTGCGGATCTCGTGATCGATGCTGCGTACGGCACGGGCTTTCGTGAGACGTGGAATCCGCCAGATGTCGGCTCGACTCCTGTGCTGGCGGTCGACGTGCCCAGTGGTGTCAACGCGCTCACCGGCGAAGCCCTGGGCGACGTGCTGGCGGCGACGCGTACCCTGACGTTCGCGGCGCTGAAGCCCGGCTTGCTGATGCCGCCGGGCAGCGAACTGGTGGGGGAGCTGGAACTCGCGGACATCGGTCTCGGTGAGGCTGCCGCCCACCACGCGCACGCGCACCTCGTCCAACCGGCCGATGTGGCGGCCTGGCTGCCGGTTCGCTCGGTGACGGCGCACAAGTGGCGAGCAGCAGTCCGGGTCGTTGCGGGCAGCGTCGGGATGACCGGCGCCGCGCAATTGGCGTCCCACGCAGCAATGCGAGCCGGGGCCGGCATGGTGCACCTGTCGGCACCGGGCACGATGGTGGTGCAGGCGCCGGTGGAGGTGGTGCAACGGCCGCTGCCGGTGAAGGGCTGGGCGGGCGAGGTACTCGATTCGCTCGACCGCTTCCAGGCGCTCGTTGTCGGTCCCGGTCTTGGTCGCAGCGATGAGACCACCGCGCAGGCACGGCTGCTCGCGGTCCAAGCCCCCATCCCGACAGTGATCGATGGCGACGGCTTGTTCGCGATGGCGTGGAATGCCGAGGGGGCTGCCGCGCTGCTCCGGCGGCGAACGGCTCCGACAGTGCTGACGCCGCATGACGGCGAATACGCACTCCTCGTCGGAGCAGCTCCCGGTGCCGACCGGATGGTGGCAGCGCGGCGACTGGCGGTCGATACCGGATGCGTCGTTCTGCTGAAGGGTGCGACGACTGTTGTCGCTGACCCCGATGGGCAGGTGCTGTTGGTCACCACCGGCGACTCGCGGCTCGCGACGGCCGGGACGGGCGATGTGCTCAGCGGCATCATCGGCGCGCTGCTGGCCGGTGGCGTGCCCGCCTTCCAAGCCGCAGCAGCAGGCGCCTGGATGCATGGTCAGGCAGCGAATTCGGCGCCGGCCACCGGCATGATCGCCAGCGACATCGCCGAGCATCTCCCGGCAGTCGCGCGCGACCTTGCCGCCCTCGGCGGGGAGTGATGAGCCGCTGGGCGTGGGCCGAGGTGTCGGTGTCGGCGATCGAGCACAACGTGCGCACCATCGCGGAGATCGTCAGCCCGGCGCAGGTGTGGGTGGCGGTCAAGGCTGAGGGCTACGGCCACGGCGCCTTGTTGGCAGCGCGTGCGGCGCAGGCAGCGGGCGCTCAGGGCTTGTGCGTGGCGCTAGTGCAGGAGGGTGTTGCACTTCGCGAGGCGGGCATCAGCGGTCCGATCCTGGTGCTCAGTGAGCAGCCGGTGGATGCCCTGCGCGCGGCGGTACAGCATCAGTTGGCGACCACCGTGTACAGCGTCGGACAGCTTGCTGAGCTGGAGGCATGCGGCGCTATCGAACATCCGGTGCATCTCAAGATCGACACGGGCATGCGGCGCGTGGGTGTTGCCGAAGCCGATGCGGTGGCGTTGGCCCAGATGATTGCGGCATCTCCGGCGGTGTCATTGGCCGGTGTCTTTACGCATCTGGCCGTCGCCGATGAACCCGATAATCCCTTCACTGAGCATCAGCTCGATCGGTTCGATGCTGTACTTGCCGCGCTTTCTGCGGTCGGTATTCACCCACCGTTGGTGCACGCCGCGAATTCGGCGGGTGCGCTGGCCCACCCACGGGCGCGCTACGACATGGTGCGTCCCGGTATCGGCGTGTACGGAATCTCGTCCGGGCCGGGCGTGGACCAGCTGTTCGCTTCGTTGCAGCCGGCGATGTCGCTGCACGCGCGGGTCTCTCACGTGAAGCGGGTCGCGGCCGGCGAACGCATCTCGTACGGTCTGCGGCACACGTTCGAGACTGCGACCACGGTTGCCACGTTGCCCATCGGTTATGCCGACGGTGTGCCCCGTCGACTTCACGCCGTGGGTGGCACCGTGTTGATCGGTGGCACGCATCGCCCGATCGTGGGGGCGGTGACGATGGACCAGATCATGGTCGACTGTGGCTTTTCCGGCGATGGTTCTACTCGTGACGACCATGTGCAGGTCGGCGACGAGGCCGTGCTCATCGGTACCCAAGGCACGCACACCATCACTGCCGCCGACTGGGCCGCCGCACTCGACACGATCGCGTACGAGATCGTCTGCGGCATCTCGTCACGCATCGAGCGTCGTGCCTGCTGACGACCGTGCAATCCCCAACGGAGTCATGTCACCTCGGCAATTTTGCGGAAATCCCAACTGACGATCTTGTCCGGCCTGACGCGCAGCCAACCGTGTCGGCCATCGGCAGCGAAGCGACCACCGGGCATGTACTTGGTGCCGAACATCGCCTCCACTTCATCCAGCTCGGAATGGGGCGAATCGTCGCGCGGTACCGGGCCGACTGCTGTCGCTGAACCGTTGACCTCCACCCCGCGTAGCTCCAGATAATCGGACCCGGCGTCGATCACGATGGCCATGCGGGGGTTGGCCATCACGTCGGCCCACCGCTGGCTACGGGTGAGTGAACTCAGCCACAGCGAGGTTCCGTCCCACACGAACCACAGTGGCGCGACGTGCGGTGCACCATTCGCTCCCACGGTGGCCACCCGGCAGGTGCTCTGCGCGCGCAAGAACTCGTCGATCTCTGAGTCAGTCATCGCAATGGCTCGTCCACGCCGTTGGGCACGCAGTGACGTCATGGTGTCCTCCTCTGCCTCGTTGGCCGACGGACCCTTGCGTCCCGACCGAACGTTCGTTAGATTACAACATCTGAGCGACTTCGCGCTTCGGTGAACCAGGGGGTGGCCGTGACAACTGACGATGTGACGCAACGTGCAGTCTTCGACGTGATGCGAACGACGGGTTCCACCCGGTCGTTCAGCGACGTGCACGTACCCGACGACGTGATCGATGCTGCCATCGAGGCGGCGCGGTTCGCTCCCTCGGGTGGCAACCGCCAGCCAGTGCGCTGGATCGTGGTGCGCGACGCGACGATCAAGGCATCGCTCGCCGATCTGTACCTTCCGCTCTGGCAGCGTGACATGGCCATGTTCCTGGGTGGCACGATGCGATTGGGCATGGATGATGTGGGTCCGGCGATCGCTGCCGCCAACCACTTCGCCGAGCACATCGGTGAGGCGTCGGCAATTCTTGTCGGGTGTGTCGTGCGAAAAGACCTCCACGCCCACATGGAGGGGCCTGACGGTCCGAACATGTTGGCGGGCTCCTCGGTGTACCCGACGGTGCAGAACCTGTGTCTCGCGCTCCGTGCGCAGGGCGTGGGTTCCACGCTGACCACGCTCATCTGCGAGCGCGAATACGAGGCTGCGGCAATCCTGGGCATTCCCGAGGGTGTGGTGTCGGCATGTCATGTCGTTGTCGGTTACCCGGCAAAGCCGTTCCCGACCTCGCTCTCACGCCTCTCTGTCCAGCAGCTTCGCTGCACCGATCGCTATTCCTTTTCTGGAGCTCCGTCATGAACGAAACACAGCAGTTGCGGCTCGGCGCATACATCCTGCGACCGCCCGGTGCCGGTGAAGCGGTTCGTCGTTTCCAGGTGGCGGAGACGAACGGATACCACGCGGCGTATGCGACTCACGTCAACGGCCATGACGCGCTCACGCTGATGGGTGCGGCCGCGGCGAGGACCAGCAGGATTCAGATCGGCGTGGGCATCGTCCCGATCTACACCCGTACGCCCGCCACCATGGCGATGTCGGCAGCCACCCTGTCGGAGTTGTCGAACGGACGAGCGATGCTCGGCCTCGGTACCGGGCATCGATTGGTCATTGAGCCCTGGCACGGTGACCTGATGGAACGACCACTTGCCGACATGCGCGAGTACATCGGCATCGTGCGGTCGATCCTGGCCGGCAACCCGCAGCCGCGCACCGGCAAGTGGGCCTCGAACATGCCGTTGGTGGGCGTGTCGACGGCGCCGGCGATGCCACTGATGATCGGTGCGTTGGCGCCGGCGATGCTGCGCCTGGCGGGCGAGATTGCTGATGGCGTGATGGTGTGGTTGTCCACGCCGGCGTACATCGCTGACGTAGTGGTCCCGATGGTTCGCGAGGGACGTGAGCGAGCGGGCAAGTCGATGGACGGCTTCGAGATCGTGGCCTCCGTCCCATGTGCGCCGACGAACGACCCGCAACAGTTGCGCGCGACATACGTGAAGCAGATCGTCCACAACCTGCGGCTGCCGTTCTATCGAGGGCTGCTGGAGCGTGGCGGCTACGACGCTGATGTGGCGGTGCTCGATGAGGTCGAGCGCTACGACCAGCTGGAGTCGCCCGTTGCGCCAGAAGCCATGGCTGCGCTCGCTCATGGCCGCCTGGTGGCCGACATCGCCGCGATCGGCGACGACGAGGCGATTGCGGCGACCTTGCTCGATTACCGAACCGCAGGCGTCACCGTCGCAGGCATCAACCCGGTACGTATCGACGATTTCGATGCCACCATCGAGGCCGGAGCGCGTGCGTTGGCCATCATGAATCGCAAGGTTGTGTCTTGACCCCGGCCAGTAGGTCACGTAAGTTGTTCTAACGAACGACCGTTAGGTCAATCCACAGGGGAATAGAGGGGAATTTTCATGGAACTCATCGATGCAATGCGGAGCCAGAATGCATGCCGGTACTACAAGCCGGATGCAGTGCCCGAGCAGGTGTTCTACAACGCCGTCGAGGCAGCGCGATTCGGTCCGCAGGGTGGTAATCGCCAACCGGTGCGGTTTCTGATCGTCACCGATCCGGCGAAGAAGAAGCAGCTGGAAGAGTGGTACCTCGTGCCGTGGAAGGCGTATTTCAATGCCGCCGGTACCGGCCAGGACGAGATCATGGCCGACAGCGGCGACGTGAAGGCCACGCACATCACGATGACCAACCCGCAGAAGTCGTTGGGCGACGCCGACAATTTCGCCGAGCACTTCGGCGATCACCCGGCCATCGTCATCGTGTTGGCCGATCTCGAAGACACGCACCCCACCGACACCGATCTCGGTCGCCTCAGCGTCGTGGGTGGCGCCTCGGTGTACACGCTGGCGCAGAACTTCTGCCTGGCACTGCGTAACCAGGGTGTGGCCACCACGCTCACGACGCTGCTGTGCATGTACGAGCCGCAGATCAAGGAACTTTTCAACATTCCCGAGAATTTGTCGACCACTGCGTTCATCGTCGCCGGCTACCCGGAAAAGCCATTCCCGACAAAGTTGTTCCGACGCCCCGTGGAAGAGATGGCGTTCATGGACAGTTTCGACAATCCGCTGACGCAGAAATGACCTCATCCTCCGACGACTCGAAGCGGCAGATGTCCTCGGAGACTGCTGGACGCGAATGGGCCACCGTCTCGGGTATTCCGTTGAAGGCGTACTACGGCCTCGACGACGTACCCGAGGCCGCCCGAGTCATCTCTGCGCCAGGTCAGGTGCCGTATCTTCGTGGCGCCCACACCAACGGTTACCGCTCGAAGCCGTGGCGCATCTTCCAGCTGTCGGGCTTCGGCAACCCCGAAGACGAAGCGGAACGAATTCGCTACCTGCTCGCCAAGGGCGGCACGGGCTTCATCATGGAGCACGACCGGATGACGGCGGACAACCTGTACGACGTCGATCACCCAGAGGTGGTCGCGCGCCGAGAGGACGTCGGAATCTCCGGTGCAGTCATCATGTCGGTACACGACTGTGAGTTGGCGTTGGAAGGTATCGACCAGGCTGCCAACTACGCCCACGCAGGGGGTGGCGTGGCACAACATGCGCCGTTCGCGATGGCCGCCTACTGGAACGTCGCCCTGCGACGCGGCCTGCGGTTGGACCAGCTGAACGGGACCGGCCAGGCCGACTTCTTTCTCACCTACATCGGTTGCCCACCATTGCACCAGATTCCTCCTGCAGCAGCATTGAAGATCAACTGCGACATCGTTGAGTACTGCTACGAGAACCTGCCCAACTGGGTGCCCATCTCGATGGCGGGTTACAACGGTGCCGATAGCGGGCTCAACGCATATCAGGAACTGGCGGCGGTGTTCGCCTGCAACATCGCCCACCTCGACGAGGTTCGTCGACGCGGTACGGTGCCCCTGGAAGGGCTGGCATACGCGCTCGGTGGTGTCAGCTTCCGAATGGCGATGGATTTTTTCGAGGACATCTGCAAGATCCGTGCTGCGCGCAAGATGTGGCACGACCTGCTGAGCGACCGTTACGGCATCACCGACGAACGAGCGCTGCGACTTCGCATTCACATCGTCACGGCCGGTTCGGCGATGACATATCAGGAACCGATCAACAACATCGTCCGTGGCACCACCATGGGTCTGTCCGCGGTATTGGCCGGCGTGCAGTCGATGGGCATCTCTGCCTACGACGAGGCGTTGTCGGTGCCGTCCGAGCAGGCACACCAGCAGTCGGTGCGTGCGCAGCAGATCCTGATGCACGAGACCAACCTCACCGCGGTGGTTGATCCGTTGGGCGGCAGCTACTACGTGGAGGCGCTCACCGCTGAACTCGAGCAGCGCGCCTACGGGTTCCTCGAAGAAATCGAGGCCGCCGGTGGCTTCATTGCCGCTCTCGAGGGCGGTTTCTTGCACGGTGTGGCGTCCGACAACCAGGTGCACCTCGAAGCGATGATGGGCGATGGCACCAAGGAAGTGGTGGGCGTCAATGTCCACCTGAGCGACCACGACCCCTTCGACATTGACGGCTTTCAGGGCTCGATCGATGCCTGGGAGAAGGGCATGGAGCGCCTCGAGCGCCTCCGTGCCGAACGCGACAGCGTCCGAGCGGCTGCAGCAATTGCATCGCTCGACGAAGTGTGCAGGTCTGGAGGCAACGTGATGGAGGCTGTGATGTCCGCGGTTGGCAACGACGTGACTGTCGGCGAGATCGGTGAGATCTTCCGCACGGTATTCGGCTCGTGGAAGTTCCCGGTGAGCTTCTGATGGCTGCACGAATCCTGATGGCCAAGACAAGCCTCGACGGGCACTGGCGTGGGGTCAACGTGGTGTCGCGTGCGTTGCGCGATGGCGGCTTCGAGGTGATCCTCGCCGGCATGATCACGGCTGACACGATTGCGCGCGTCGCTGCCGACGAGGATGTCGATCTGATCGGGCTCAACGTGGGTGGTCGAGTGGAGGTGGTCGAGCGCATTCTCGACACGCTGCAGGCACATGGGGTCACCGTCCCGGTCCTCGCCGGGGGCACCATCCCCCACTACGCGGTCGCGCGTCTCGAGAAGCGCAATGTCGCCTGTTTCCCACCCGGTTCGTCGCTCGACGACATCGTTGCCAAGGCTCGTGAGCTGACGAGCGGCACGGCCTGAATGACACACATCGCAATGACCAGAGCCAAGGAGTCAACATGACCGTCGAATCCGGATCCATCGATGCGCCCATCAGGCGCGCCACGTTCGGCGACCAGTTGCGGCGCAACGCCGCTCGACTCGGCGATCACCCGGCCATCGTCGCCCTGCACAGCCCGTTGCACGAGCGGCGCGTGCTCACCTACCGCCAGCTCAACGAGCGGGCGAACCGATTGGCGCACTCGTTTGCAGCCCAAGGTGTCGGTCTGGGCGACGTGGTTGCCATCATGGGACGCAACTCGCCCGAGTCCGTGATTGCATTCTGGGCAGCGGCCAAGCTGGGAGCAGCGTGCACCGGCGTCAACTACACGTTCACTGCCCGAGAGATCCACTACCAGCTCGATCACTCCGAAGCGAAGGTCTTGGTGTGCGAAGACGCGTTCGTCTCCAAGATCGAGGCGCTCGAGCAACCACTGCCGAACCTCACGGTGCGGGTGGTGAACAGCGCCTACAGCGACACCGCACCCGCGGCATGGTTGCGTCTCGACAGCTTGATCGCAGACGGGCTCGATATCGAGCCCGACGTGGATGTCTGCGAGACCACTCTCGGCATCATTCCGTACACCAGTGGCACCGAGGCGCTGCCCAAGGCAGTCGCCATCCCGCAACGCAACTACTTCATCTCGATGATCCCGTCGTACGTGACCGGTATCGGCTTGGTAGAGGAGGACGTCTGGTACTACACCATGCCGTTCCACACCATCGCCGGCATGGGCATGCAGATTGCGCTGCTCTGCCTGGGTAACACAATCGTGTTGCCATTCGCTGTCGACCCGGCCAACGCACTGAAGGCCTTCGTCGATGAGGGTGTCACGGTGGTTGGCCAGACCCCCACGTTCTACCTGCAGGTCATTCAGGCGCCGGGTTTCGAGTCGGCTGACCTATCGCGTATCCGGCGTGCCATCACCTACGGCGGCACCATGCCGCGGGCGATGTTCGAGGGTTTCACGAAGGCCTCACCCAACCTCGAGTGGGTCACTCTGTGGTCGCAGTCCGAGCTCACGCAGACGCCGACCATCGGCCGCTTCAAGTCCCTCGATGATGTGCCGAACCACGATCCGGCCTGGATCGGTCGACCGACTGCACAACTGGAACTGCGCGTCGTCGATGACAACGGCAACGATGCCGCCGAGGGTGAGCTGATCTGCCGCTCACCCGGTGTGATGCGCGGGTATTACAAGAACCCGGAGAAGACAGCGGAGGTTCTTCGCGACGGTTGGCTGCACACCGGCGACAATGTGCGTATCGACGAGGCAGGCAACCTCTTCTTCATGGACCGCCAGAAGGACATGATCAAGACCGGCGGCATGAACGTTTCGTCGGTCGAGGTCGAGCGTGTGCTCTACCAGCACGGCTCCATCATGGAGGCCGCAGTTGTCGGTATGGCCGACGAGTACTGGAGCCAACTCGTCACCGCCTTCGTCGTGCCGCGCAAGGACCACACCATCGATCCAGAAGAGGTGCGCACCTTCTGCAAGGAGCACCTTGCCGGCTACAAGGTGCCCAAGGTCGTGACCGTCGTCGCAGAGCTTCCCAAGGACACCCAGGGCAAGATCCTCAAGCGCAACCTGCGCCAGCAGCCCGCACCGCCTCCTGCCTGACCGGTGGACGTCGAAGCACTTCTCTCGGACGCGGTCGGCGGAGATCGCCGGTCGCTGTCGCGCCTTCTCAGCGTCGTGGAGCTCGATGATGCGGAGTTCCGCGCCATCGCTCCGGCCATCTTCGCAGCCAGGCGAGGCTCGTATTCTGTCGGCCTGACAGGAGCGCCGGGTGCCGGCAAGAGCACCCTCACCGACGCCCTCGTTGCCGAGATTCGCCGTCGCGGCGAGCGGGTGGCGGTGCTGGCAGTCGACCCGTCGTCACCGATCACCGGCGGCGCGATCCTCGGCGACCGTGTTCGCTTTCGTGAGAGTCACGCCCTTGACGACGACGTGTTCGTGCGTTCGCTCGCCAGCCGTGGTCATCTCGGTGGGCTGTCGCTGGCAGTGCCAGCTGCCTTGCGGACACTGGATGCCGCGGGCTGGCCGACCGTCTTGTTGGAGACGGTGGGGGTCGGCCAGTCAGAGGTGGCCATCGCCGATGCTGCCGACACCACGCTCGTGGTGGTGAACCCCGGTTGGGGAGATGAGGTACAGGCCAACAAGGCAGGCCTGCTCGAGGTTGCCGACATCCTGGTGGTGAACAAGGGTGACCGACCCGGTGCCGAATCCACCGTGAGGGATCTCGAGCGGATGCTGCACCTCGGGGCCGATCGTCCATGGCGGCCACCGGTGCTCACTGCTGTGGCCATCGACGGCAGCGGGGTTGATGTGTTGTGGGACAACATCGTGCGCCACCAGACCTTCTTAGCTGAGTCGGGTGAGGGCGAGCGACGTCACGCTCTGCAGCGGGTGGCGGAAGCTCGTGGTCGGGCACTTGCGGACATCCAGCAGGCGGCCGTCACGGCGGAGGCGTCAGTGGGGGGTGCCGAGCTCTTGGATGCGTTGCGCCGGGCCACCGTCGACCCGGTCACGGCTGGGCAGGAACTCTTGCGCCGTGCCGTCGAGGCGGCCACAGCGCGCCTTGGCTGAGGTGCTCAGTCGGCACCGAGAATACGGGTCACTGCCAGTTCCGAGTACGCCGACGCCACGTCGTCGATCGTGTACTGGCCACTGAGCCTGAACCAGTCGTTGACGCTGTTCACCATGCCGAGAATGGCCAGGGTTGCCAGGTGTGCGTCGTCGCAGACGAACTCACCGTTGTCGATGCCGGCGGTGATGATGTCTTCGATTCCGGTTTGGTAGCTCCGGCGGATCTTCTGGAACGCGAGGTATTGCTCGGGTGCGTTATCGCGCAGTTCCTGCAGCTCGCGCAGACCCACCGCTTCCTCTTGGCGGTGATCGTGGAAGTACAAGATGTGCTCGCGGATGAGACGTCGAAGACTCGCTGCCCGTGATGGGTCGGCGGCGACCGATGGCAGCTGGGTCTCGATGAACTCTGTGGTTGCTTCCTTGGCGATGGCGTGGAGCAGATCGAGTTTCGAAGGGAAGTAGTGATAGAGGCTCGAACCACGAATGCCGACCGCATCGGCGATGGCCCGCATTCCCACAGCGTGGAAGCCGTGCTGTGCGAACAGCTCTGTTGCGGCGGCCACGATCTCTTCGCGGCGGCTGGTTGCCATGTGTCGTTCCCCTGACCGAACGCTGCAGGGCGACGCGAGCAGCAAGTCCAACGTATCGCAGTGTACCCGCGCTTGACAGCCCGTTCGAACGTTCGTTAGACTAGCGAAACTTGCCATTGCCGGTGAGTTGCCGGCCACACCGATGGGGGTCAGCCGGCTCTTCAGAGGGGGAGAATCATCATGAGTTCACCTATTCGCCGGGGCGCGCTCGCCCTGACGGTCGGGTTGGCGCTACTCGCGTCGGCCTGTGGCTCGGACAGCAAGAGTTCGTCGACGACGACCGCCGGTTCCGACACGACGACCGCCGGTTCCGACACCACCGCCGCACCCGCTGGCAACGATGTCCTCGCCGAGGCAACACGCATCAGCGAGCTCGCCGTCAAGGGTCTCGTGTTCGCGGCCGCTGACACCGACGTTGCCGCCGCCGAAATCGTGGCGCAAACCTCCTGGCTCGGCCCCGACAGCACGCCGGCGCCACCCACGGGCATCAACATGCAGATCATCATCTGCGCACCCGGAACTGCGTGTGAGACGGCGGCCAACTATGCGGTCGAAGCTGCTAAGGCTCTCGGCTGGACGGCCGACATCATCCCAGGGGCTGGTACGCCGGAGAGCTTCGGGCAGGCATTCGACACAGCCCTGTCGAAGAAGCCTGACGTCATCATGACAATGGCCATCCCCGATGTGCTCGTGGGCGCCTCCCTGGCCAAGGCGAGGGACGCCGGCGTGGTCACCATCTCGGTAGCCGATCAGCCGGCGGCCTCGTCGTCCGCTGACGCGTACGATGCCTACGTCTCGTACCGCATGCCGCTGATGCACCAGATCAACGCCTACCGCATCATCGCCGAGACCGGCGGCAAGGCCAATGTCGTCGTCATCAACGACTCGGCGTTCCCGAACCTGGTGGAGAGTAACGACCAGTTCAACAAGGTCATGTCGCAGTGCGCCGACTGCAAGGTCACCGTCGTCGACTGGCAGATCACCGATGCGCTCGACCCGGTGAAGGCCGACTCGGCGATCACTGCGGCCCTGCAGGCGAACCCGGACGCCACCAACCTGGTGCTTCCGTACTCGATCGGTCTCAGCTCGGTCATCGAAGCAGTCCGTAAGGCCGGCAAGGCCGACACGGTGAAGATCGCCACCAAGGACGGCGACGAGATCGGCCTCGCCGCAGTGGCCAGCGGTGGCATCGACGCCGATGCTGGTGTGTCGTTGGAGTGGGTTGCATACGCAGGTGTCGACCAGGCGATCCGTGGCGTCACCAAGAGCCCGTATCTCGGTCCTGAGGACCTCGGCCTCGGGGTGCACATGTTCGTCAAGTCGAACACGGCGGCTGACGGCCAGGCCGACTACACCCCCTTCCTCGACTTCAAGGCCAAGTACCTTTCGCTCTGGGGTCTTGGCTGAGCATCCCATGCACCCTGTGGATCGCGCCGACATGAAGCATCCTGAACAACACGTCGCACTTTCGGTGCGACAACTGCGCAAGGTGTACGGGGGTACCGTCGCCCTCGCAGATGTCGACGTGGACGTGTACTCCGGCGAGATCCACGCATTGCTGGGTGAAAATGGTGCTGGTAAGTCGACGCTCGTTCGGCTGTTGGCCGGAGTGGAACCTGCGGATGGGGGCTCGTTGTCGATCTACGGCGACGAGCTCCCGGCCAGGTTCTCGCCCGAAGCTGTGACCCAGCGAGGTGTGGTGTTCATTCATCAGAACCTCGGGCTGGTTGAAGATCTTTCGGTGGCGGAGAACATTGCCCTGCTCACCGGGTTCGCTCGCCGGGGGCCGTTCATCTCTTGGGCGGCTACTCGCAAGCGTGCCGCCAAGGCCCTACGTACGATGGGCGTCGACATCGACGTCCGCACGAACGTCGGCGATCTGCCGATGTCCTCGCGGGCCATTGTTGCCATCGCTCGCGCCCTCGTGCAGAACGTGAAGCTGCTTGTGCTCGACGAACCAACGGCCACGTTGGGCGCTCACGAAGTGGAGACGCTCTTTGCGATCCTTCGTCGGTTGCGCGACCAGGGGGTTGCCATCATCCTCATCACGCATCGTCTCGAGGAGGTGCTGGCCATCTGCGATCGAATCACGGTGCTGCGCGACGGGCGCGTGACAGGAGTATGCGGAGCTCACGAGGTCTCCGAGCATGATCTGGTGCGGATGATCGTGGGCACCGACCTACCTGGTCGCCCCGAGCGCAACATGAACGTGGGTGAAGCCGTGGTGTCGTTCGACGAGCTGCGCGCCGGCGGCGCTGGCCCGCTGACCTTCGAGGTCCGCCGCGGCGAAGTCTTGGGCGTCACCGGCCTCAGCGGCGCTGGACACAGCGTGCTGCCGAGAGTGCTGTTCGGTCTGGAGCCCATTCGCAGCGGCACGATCACGCTCGATGGCACGCCGTTCGCCCCACGCACCCCGGCCGATGCCACCGAGCGTGGATGCTCGCTCGTGCCCGCCGACCGCAACGGTGCAGGCGCTGTCACCACCATGGACTTGCGCGAAAACCTGTTCATGAACCCCCGACAGTCGCTGCTCCGGCGAATCGTCAAGAGCACCGAAACCCGATCCTCGCTCGACTTGCTGAAGAAGTTCGACGTGCGGCCGCCGCTACCGGCGGCTGACTTCTCCACGCTCAGCGGTGGAAACGCTCAGAAGGTGGTACTGGCCCGCTGTCTGTCGTCGTCGCCGATTCTGCTCGTCTTGGAGGAGCCCACGGCTGCGGTCGACATCGGCGCCCGCGCCGAAATCCATCGTCGCATCAGGGTGATTGCGGAAAACGGCGCAGCGGTGCTGGTGGTCAGCTCGGATCTGGAGGAGATCGAAGTGGTGTGTGACAGGGCAATCGTGATGGAACGCGGCCGAGTCCGCGGCAGCTTGGAGGGATCGGCAGTGACCGCAGCGGCTCTGTTGGAAGCGGCATACGGGGTGTACTCGTATGAGTGACCCGGCCATCGAGGATGACGTCGCATCAGCGGAGGTCATCTCGCACCGCCAAGGATTCTTCGGCGTGCTCGGCAAATACGGCTTGCTGTTCCTGGGCATCGCGCTGCTCGCGATCTTCTCGATCGCCGAACCGGACAGCTTCGCGACGCTGGACAACTACCGCTCGATTCTCGACAACCAGACCATCGTGGTGCTTCTGGCCTTTGCGGCGATGATCCCGCTCATCGTGGGCCGCTTCGACCTGTCGGTCGCGGCAGTCTTGTCCATCAGCCACGTATTCGCGATCGGACTGATCGTGAAGCAGGGGTGGTCACCCCTTGCGTCGATACTGGCCACCCTGGCCTTCGTGCTCGTCGTCGGTCTGGTGAACGGAATCCTGGTGGTCGGCCTGCACGTCGACGCGTTCGTGGCCACGCTCGGTACCAGCAGCATCGTGGGCGGAATCGCGCTGGCCTACAGCGGTGGCAAGACCATCTTCGGCGACGTCCCTGCCAGCTTCACCAACCTGGCGCGTGGCCGCAGCTTGGGCATCCCGCAACCAGTGATCCTCGTGATCGTCGTCGCCGTCATCCTCGGCCTGGTACTGGGTGTTCTTCCTGTCGGCCGCCGAATGTACGCAACCGGCGGCAATGAGCGCGCGGCGCGGCTCACCGGCATCAACACCAGCCGTTATGTGATCGGCGCGTTCGTGGCGTCGTCGTTCCTTGCCGGTCTTGCCGGGCTCGTCCTTGGCTCCCGCCTCGGTACCGCCTCACCCTCCACCGGTGCGTCGTTGCTGCTTCCCGCGTTCGCCGGTGCGTTCCTCGGTGCCACAACGATTCGCCCCGGTCGCTTCAACGTCGCCGGCACGATCATTGCCGTCTACACGCTGGCGATTGCGGTGGCAGGGCTGCAACAGATGGGTGCCCCGGTGTGGTTCGAACCGGTCTTCAATGGCGCCGCACTGGTGTTGGCCGTGTCGTCGTCGCAGTGGGCACTGCGCCAGCGGCAACGACGGGCTCGCAACAAGGAGATCGAGGCACTCGACGACGCCGGCGCGGCATGAGCGAACGATCGCTCCTGGTCGAGCGAAGCGACGGCATCGCCGTGCTGACGCTGAATCGTCCGGAGCGGGCCAATTCGCTCACAGGGGCGATGATCGCCGAACTCGACGATGCTGGCCGCGCGTTGGCTGTGGACGTGGAGACCAGGGTTGTTGTCGTTGTTGGCGCCGGCCGCTTCTTTTGCGCCGGTGTCGATCTCGAGGAGGCGATCGAAGCGTCGCCGTGGAAACCGGGTGTGAAGCTCGGCTTCGATCTCGTCCCGCAACCGCTGATCGCAGCGGTCAACGGTCATGCGATGGGCGGAGGGTGTGAACTTGCGCTCGCCTGCGACATCCGGGTCATGTCGGGCGCGGCCAAGATCGGACTGCCGGAGGCGAAGTTCGGAGAGCTGCCGCTCGGTGGTGCAACGGCTCGGCTCGCGCGAATCGTCGGCCCGTCGCGGGCCAAGCTGATGATCATGACCGGTGAATCGATCGATGCAGTCGAGGCGCTGCGCATCGGTCTGGTCGACTCGGTTGTCGAGCCCGACGCGGTGCTGCAGTCTGCGCTGCACATTGCCGAACAGATCGCCGCGAACGCCCCCTACGCGGTCCAGACCGCGAAGTTTCTCATCGACCGGTCCACCGAGGGTTCCCTGTCCGACGCCCTTGCCCTGGAACGGCGGATGGTGCTGTCGATGGCCTCCGACGACGACAAGCGCGAGGCGCGTAATGCAGCGGCGCTGCGTTCGCCGGTGTACGCCAAGTTGTTCCGAGAGCGCCACGACCGCCCCTAGATTGGTGGGGCCATGTTGCACCTTCGTGCCTCGTCACTTGCCGACACCCATGCAATTGCATCCGCGCTCGCCCGTTTGTCGCGCGCCGGTGATCTGATCGTGCTTGCGGGTGAGATGGGTACGGGCAAGACCGCGTTCGCGAAGGGCTTCGGAGCTGCGCTGGGGGTCACCGAGCCCATCACTTCGCCGACGTTCACGCTGGTGCACAGCTACGACGCGGGCAAGCTCACCTTGCACCACGCCGACATCTACCGCCTCTCCACGCACAACGAGGTCGCCGACCTCGCGCTCGCGGAGCTGCTGGAGGACGACGGCATCGTGCTGGTCGAGTGGGGCGACGTCGTCGCCCGTTCCTTGGGCGATCATCTCTTGGTGCAGCTCGATCCGGTCGGCGATGACGACGATGCGCGCATGATCACACTTGGCGGCATTGGTCCGGCATGGGCTGCCCGTTGGGAACGTGTCGAGGCCGCAACGGAGGGTTTCGCATGTTGATCCTGGGTATCGAGACCGCGACCCAACAGGTCAGCGTTGCCATTGGGGGGCACGAGGGCGTACTGGGGATGTTCGAGGTGTCACGTGGTCGCCGCCACGCCGAAACGTTGACGCCGGCAATCGAGTTCCTGTGTCGCCAGGCGGACATCGAGATGGCCGAGTTCGGAGCCATCGCGGTCGACATCGGGCCCGGTCTGTTCACCGGAATGCGCGTCGGTCTGGCCGCCGGCAAAGCCATCGCGCAAGCCTTGCGCGTGCCGATGATCGGTATCAGTTCGCTCGACCTGCTGGCCTTTCCGCTTCGCTACTCGGACCGCACCATCGCGGCCGTCATCGATGCTCGCAAGGGCGAAGTGTTCTA
>DAORTY010000048.1:0-21462 GCA_035432905.1 Ilumatobacteraceae bacterium
CGTGGTAGATGAACATGTCCTTCTCGATGGACACCAGGAGGTGGGCGTTGCTGTGTGCCCGGTTTTTCACGCCAGGGACATTGGCCAAACTGCGAATGGTTTGGTAGACGTAGTAGAACCCCAGCACGATGCCAAGTTCGCGAAGCCAGGCGTGCTTGGCCGGTTTGGAGTGCAGGTGGCGAAGCGGGTGTGGTGTGGCGTGTGCCGACGCGGCTGCATCGAGGTCGGCGCACGTCTCCATCGGGGCGATTGTAGAGGTTGCGGCGTCAGATGTCGTTCACACGGCGCCACACCGCAACGCCGTCGATGTCGGCAACGTGCTGGTAGTTGTCCGTCACGAAGGCTGCAACGTTGGGGAACAGCGACAGTGGATAGTTGGCATACCCCAGGTGCGAGGACGTGGAGGTGTCCAGGACCAGCAATGGGGGATTTGCGATCAGATCATTCATCATGAGCGCCAACGCGCCGGGGGTTGCCAATTCCAGCGTCGCCTTCGGGTCCTCGCGCCCACCCGAGCGTCCAGTGACGAAATCGGTGTGCACAAGGGCGCCGGCGGGCAGCCGTTCGGCCTCCACAAGTACTTCGGGAAATGAACCCCAGATGAAGACACGCTCACCGGACGTGGTGCTGTTGTGGACATAGGTGGCGAGGCCGGTGGCATCAGGCCGATGGTGAAATGAGCCGGGTACGAAGAGCAAGGCAAAGGCCACGATTGCCGGAACACCCACGCCGATGACTGCTCGGCGCTTCGCTCGACCTGTCAGCGAGGCGACGACCGGGGTGGTCAACACCACCAACGGCGGTAGCACCTGTAGCCAATAGTGACCGAAGAAGCGGAAACCGGCGGCCACCGCAGCGAGACCCGTCAGCAACCACAGCCACACGTCGCGATCCTCGCGACCAGCGGCGTTGAACGGGTTGCGACGGCGCAGCACGAGCCAGAGGCACACCGTCATCGTGATGTGGAAACCGACGAATGCAGCGCTCGATGCGACCGCCCGCAGCAGCGAGATGCCGACTCCTGCGGCGGCCAGGACGAACCCGGGGCTGTTGGTGAAATTCCACTCCCAGTACGCGTCGAAGGGGGCGTACAGGGCGACGGTGGCAACCGTGGCGGCGGTACCGAGAGCCACGAGGGCCACGCTGCGCCAGCGTCCGCTGCGCCAGGCACTGAACAGCGCGGCCGGTAGGGCCAGCAGCCAACTCTGGCGCGTCAGCAGGGCAACGCCGAATGCGATACCGGCGGCGAGCGCCCAGAACCATTGTGGGCGCCGGCTCCACAGCAAGGCTGCTGCTCCTGGCAGCAGTGCGAAGTGGGCGTAGTTCGCGCCGCCCGCGTCGGCGGGAAAGAGGGCCATCGCACCGGTGACGAAGAGTGTGCCGGCCCAGGCGGCGTGTGCGTTGGTTCCCCAGCGACGTTTCGCCTCGTACGCCATCAGAAGGCCGCCGAGCGCCAAGAGGAGGGTGACGAGCACCCGCATCGGGCGAATGTCGGTGTTGTCGGTGAGCGAGAACGACGCCGCGTATGCCAGCGGGGGTAGGGGAGGTTTGCGGTCGAAGATGTCGCGATAGAGCGTGCCGCCAGACCGAACGACAAGACCCTGCACGCCGATAGCCGCTTCGTCGGCGTCGAACAGGCGAGTGACGAAGGTCGGGAGGCGAAGGACGATTGCCAACGCGACGACCCATGCGTAGGGTCGCTCGACGATTCGCTGCCCGATGCGTGTCACGATCGCCGAGGCTAACCGGCGGGTCCTTCTGCAGCAGGTCGACGGGCGTACTCTTCGGGAATGTCCGATGTCCGCGGCGTCCTGTTCGACTTTGGTAACACCCTGTTTGCCCATTCTTCGCTGGCCACGACGATCGAGGTGTCGTGTCGGGAGCTCGGGGCGCCGAGGTCGTCGCAGTGGGCAGCCGAGCTGGCAGTTCGCGTCGAATCGGCGGCACACACCGCCCAGGAGCTGCAACACCCCCGGGACCTCGACGCTCGTGTCTGGCGGGAACGATGGCACGTGTTGTACGCACTGGCCGATGACGATGTGCCCGGCCTTGGTGTGCAGATCTACGCGCGCATGCACGATCCGTTGCGATGGTTGCCGTACGCAACAACTGGTGCGACCCTGGCGGCCATCCATGCGGAGGGCGTACCCATCGCCGTCGTGTCGAACACAGGATGGGATGTCCGAACGGTCTTCGCAGCCCACCATCTCGATCGGTTTGTCAGTGCATACGCGCTGTCGTACGAGGTTGGCCTCGTCAAGCCCGCGGCGGGGATCTTCGAATTCGCGTGCGATGCGATCGGCATGCCGACGAAGGATTGTCTGATGGTGGGTGACGACGCTCGCGCTGACTCGGGGGCGGTAGCGGCGGGGCTGCGCGTCCTGCTGGTACCGGTGCAACCCGCTGGCACGGACAACGGCGTGGATGCCGCCGCTCGAATAGTTGCGTGAGTCTGAGCGAGCATCCGCGCGCGTCCACGCGAACGCGGTACGCTGCACTCCCGTTGTCAGTTCACTGAGACGGAGGTCGTCAGCAATGCCGAAGCACATTTTCGTGACCGGAGGCGTTGCCAGCTCCCTCGGTAAGGGTCTCACCGCATCGTCGCTGGGCCGCCTGCTCAAAATGCGTGGTCTACGGGTCACCATGCAGAAGCTGGACCCATACATCAACGTCGACCCGGGCACCATGAACCCGTTCGAGCACGGTGAGGTCTTCGTGACCGACGATGGAGGGGAAACGGACCTCGATCTCGGTCACTACGAGCGCTTCATCGACGAGCCACTGACCCGAAACTCCAACGCCACCACCGGCAGCATCTACCAGGCGGTGCTCGCCGCGGAGCGCCGTGGTGACTACCTGGGCAAGACCGTGCAGGTCATCCCGCACATCACCGACGAGATCAAGAAGCGCATCACGCGGTTGGCCACCGACGACGTCGATGTCGTGATCACCGAGGTCGGTGGCACCGTTGGTGACATCGAAATCCTTCCGTTCTTGGAAGCATTGCGCCAGTTCCGAACGGATGTCGGGCGCGACAACATCTGCTACATCCACGTGACCCTGGTGCCGTTCATCGGTCCAGCCGGCGAGCAGAAGACCAAGCCGACGCAGCACTCGGTCACCGAACTACGCAGCCGCGGCATCCAGCCCGACATCATCGTGTGTCGTAGCGAGGCGCCACTGAGCGACAACCTCAAGCACAAGATTTCCAATCTGTGCAACGTCGACGACAACGCAGTGGTCAATGCGGCCGACGCCGGCAACATCTATGAGCTGCCGCTGATCCTGCATGACGAGGGTCTCGACACCGTGGTGCTCGAGCGGCTTCGGATCGAAGCGCCGATCGACCTCGCTCCGTGGCACGAGATGGTGGCCAAGGTGGAGGCCGCAACGAAGCCGGTGAAGATCGGCCTCATTGGCAAGTACGTCGACTATCAGGACGCATATCTGTCGGTCGTGGAGAGCCTCAAGCACGCCGGCTTCCACCACGGCGCCAAGGTGGAGATCGACTGGATCCAGGCCGAGGAGGTCGAAGGCTTGCTCGTCGCCGGTCGCCTCGCGGACCTGGACGGCATCGTCATTCCTGGTGGTTTCGGCGACCGCGGCTTCGAAGGCAAGATTGCTGCCGCGGGGTATGCCCGCGAGCACGACATCCCGTGCCTGGGTCTGTGCCTGGGTCTGCAGGCCATGACCATCGACTACGCCCGTAATGTCATGGGGCTCACGGATGCCAACAGCACCGAGATGAACCCTGACACGGCGTACCCGATCATCGATCTGATGCACGACCAGCGCGATGTCAGCGACAAGGGCGGCACGCAGCGGCTGGGCGCCTACTACGCGATCCTCGAGCCCGACAGCCGGGTTCACCGTGCGTACGGCGAGCCGGTGGTCAGCGAGCGACACCGGCACCGTTACGAGCTGAATGCACAGTGGAAGCCACGCCTGGAAGCCGCCGGGCTGCGATGCACAGGCCTGTCGCCCGACCGTCGACTGGTCGAGTTCATCGAAATGGCCGATCATCCGTTCTGGGTGGCCACGCAGGCGCACCCCGAGTTCAAGAGCCGGCCAGACCGACCGCACCCGCTGTTCCGTGAACTCGTCGCCCACGCCCTTGCCCGCCACGAGGTCGGCGCACCCGCGCTGCGCGTGATCGACGACCAGTCGGTGGCCTGAAGCCGATGGCAGCATTTCGTCACCTGGGCGACCGATTGGTGCACCAGGGGTACGTCTGGCACGTTGCTGTCGCAGAGTTCGAGTCACCCGAGGGCGAGCCGTTCACACGCGACATCGTTCGTTCACCGGGGGCGGTAGCAGCGGTTCCGCTGCGATTCGATGCCGACGGCACGCCCCGCGTGGTGATGGTCAGTCAGTACCGGCCGCCGTTCGACGACTACGTCATCGAGGTGCCGGCAGGCATGCGCGACGTGGTGGGGGAGCCGACCGAGATCACTGCCGCTCGCGAATTGGTCGAGGAAGTCGGTCTGCAGGCTGGGAACTTGGAGCACCTGCTGGACATGTACCCGTCGGCCGGGATGACCGACTCGGTACTGACGCTGTACCTGGCAACCGACCTTGTCGATGTGCCGCGTGAGACGCACGGGCCCGAGGAAGCGCACATGGAGGTCATCGATGTGCCGCTGGCCGAGGCCATCGAGATGGTGCTGCGTGGCGAGATCCACGATGCGAAGACCGTCATCGGTTTGCTGCTCGTCGAGCGTCGCTTGCGGGAGAGCAGGCCGGAGTGAACGCACTCCTCCCCATCGAGGCGGAGGAGTTTCTGTCATGGATGGCCAGTGAGCGCGGGCGGTCTCGCAACACGCTCGCTGCGTATCGTCGTGACCTGACGGCCTACTGCGCGTGGCTCGCCGGGCACCACAGTTCACTGCTGATTGTCGATCGGGCCCGGCTCGATCAGTTCGTTCAGGCGCGCCGTGCCTCGGGCGCCGCCCCGTCCAGCGTGGCGCGGCAACTGGCGGCAATCCGAATGCTGCACCGGTTCATGGCTGAAGAGGACCTTCGGCTCGACAACCCTGCTGCCGATGTCGAGGGGGTTCGGGTGCCCGCGGGCATTCCTCATCCGCTCAGCGAGGTGGAGATCGTCGCTCTCTTGGCTGCGGTCGTGGCCACGGACCCGGCATCGTTGAGGGACCGTGCGCTGCTGGAGTTCCTGTACGCGACCGGCGCTCGTATCAGCGAGGCGTGCGATCTGTCGCTGGGCGATCTCGATCGCGACAACAGACTGGTGCGTCTGTTCGGCAAGGGCGCCAAGGAACGCATCGTTCCATTCGGTCGCGCGGCAGCCGCCACGATGGACGACTGGTTGACTTCCGGCCGAGTGCATCTGGAACCCGCTCGTTGGGCGCGGCGCGGTGACCAGGAGGCCGTGTTCTTGAACACTCGGGGGTCGCGTCTGTCACGCCAGGCCGCGTGGGTGATCGTCAAGAAGTACGGCGAGCGCGTCGGGTTGGCCGACAAGCTGTCACCGCACGTTCTGCGTCATTCGTGTGCGACGCACCTGCTGGACCACGGCGCCGACCTGCGCATAGTGCAGGAAATGTTGGGTCACGCCTCGATCTCGACCACGCAGGTGTACACCAAGGTCAGCCAGGAGCGGCTGTGGCAGGTCTACCGCCAGGCGCATCCGCGAGCGGAGCAGCGATGACGTCGGTGGCGCACCTCGCCCGCCGGTTCGTCACGTCGCTGTCGCGCACCCCGCCGCCTGCCGCCGACGTCGAGTGGGCCGTGGGTCATCTGCTGCCCGCAGAGGCGGAGCTGTGGGCGACAATGACGGTGCAGGACCGTCGGCACTCGATCCTGGTGGCACGCCGGTTCGTCGCGTTCGCACCGCACGCACGGCGGCCCGAGGTGGCAGCGGCGCTGTTGCACGATGTCGGCAAGCTGGCGAGTGGGCTGGGCACGCTCGGGCGCGTTCTGGCAACCGTCCTGGGGCCACGGACGGCCAGGTTCCGGACATATCACGATCACGAACGCCTCGGTGCCGAGATGCTGGACGCGGCTGGATCACCGTCGGCCACCGTCGAGCTGGTGCAGGGCTGCGGTCCACACGCTGCAGACCTCCGCCGCGCCGACAACATCTGAGATTCACAAGCGCACGTGTCGCGCCGCCATCGGGTCACACCGTGGTCAGCGTGTGACACGTGCACTTGTGAAGGCGAATGCGGAGGTCAGGCGGGGAGCATGCCGACGGCAGCCTGGGCGCGGGCGAGTGTGGCGGCGGCGACCTCCCGGGCCTTTCCGGCGCCCGTGCGCAGCAGCGACTGCAGTTCGCCGCGATCTTTCATCAGCTCGTGGTAGCGGGCCTGGATGGGTGCGAGCAGCTCGATGACGGCCTCGCCGGCAGCTGTCTTCAGCGAGCCGTACTGTGTGTATCCGCCGGCGAGCGTTTCTGGGGTTTCCCCTGTGCACGCAGCCAGAATCTCCAGCAAGTTGCTGATGCCCGGCTTCTCGGCCCGATCGAATCGGACCTCGTTGTCGCTGTCGGTGACTGCCCGCTTGAACTTCTTGAGGATCGCAGCGGGTTCGTCGAGCAGGGAGATGAGGCCGGCGTCGGTGGTGGCCGACTTGCTCATCTTGGACGTCGGGTCCTGCAGGTCCATCACGCGAGCGCCCGCCTTGGGCGTGACGGCCTTGGGCAGGATGAACGTCTCGCCGAAGCGATGGTTGAAGCGGACGGCGATGTCGCGGGTGATCTCGAGGTGCTGGCGCTGATCGTCGCCGACGGGCACCTCATCGGTGTCGTACAACAAGATGTCGGCAGCCATGAGCGCGGGATAGGTGAACAGGCCGGCGGAGATGAAGTCTGCCTCCCGCTTCGCTGTCTTGTCCTTGAACTGGGTCATCCGGCTGAGCTCACCGAAGCTGACGGTGCACTCCATCATCCATGCCAGCTGGCTGTGTTCGGCGACGTGGCTCTGGACGAATACCGTGGCCACCTCAGGGTCGAGTCCGGTGGCGAAGAGCATCGCTGACAGCTGCAGGGTGGCTCTGCCCAACGTGTCGGGGTTTTCGGTGATGGTGAGCGCATGGAGGTCGACAATGCCGTGGAACGCGTCGGTTTCGTGCTGCCCGGATACCCAGTTGCGCAGCGCCCCGAGGTAGTTGCCGAGGTGTACGTCGCCGGTGGGCTGGATGCAGGAAAGTACGCGTGTCACGGCGGCGAGACTACCTGCGAGTCTTCGCTCCAGAGTGCTGATATCGGCGCGGCCACCGTGCCATCGTCGAAGGTGAGCGTGTGAGGGCCAGTGTGAAGTAGCACCGATGCAACAACGTCGCCGTCGAGTTCACGTCGCAACCACCGCAGGTGTCGGGCGTCGCTCGGATCTGGCGAAGAGGTCGACTTGACCTCTATGGCCACGAGTTTTCTGGCACCGATTTCGATGACGACGTCAATTTCCTGGCGACCGTCCGCAGTGCGGAGGTGGTGCAGCCGCGGCGCTGGCGACATGAGGGCTACCTCCGCTCGAATCTGTGCAACCACGAAGGTCTCGATCACCCGACCGAGCAGATCGCCGTCGCTCAGCACGTCATTCTCAGTCACTCCAAGGACTCCGACGAAGAGCCCCGGATCGACGAGGTATCGCTTCGATGCGAGCGTCAGCCGTTTGAGGCGATTGCTGGTCCAGGCAGGAAGCCGATCTGTTACGAGCAGGTTCTGTAAGTAGTCGATGATCCTGTCGCTGTCGGCCCGTGCCTGCACCGGTGACTCGATCGCCCGGCCAGCTGCATCAACGGTCCTCCCCAAGTACCTGCACACGTCGCCGTCTGACCAGAGTGCGAACATTCCGACCGAGTGAACGAGCGCGAGTGGCTCGAGCTCAAGCCGTTCCGTGCGGAGCGTCGGCACGTTCATGATGTCGTCCGATTCCAGTGAGGGTGCGGACCTGTGACAATGCCGGAGATGGCGGCGTCCGAACCCGGTCGACGGACGTGCGCGGTTCTCTGGGGCTGGCCTTGGTTCGCGCTATGGTCCCTGGCAGGTCGCCGGCTCTGTCGGATATAGCGACCGAGACGGGGACATCATGTTGGGAATTGTGTTGCCCATTTGGGCGTGGCTGGTGGTTCTGGTCATCGCCGGGATAGTTGCGATGGTGCAGAAGGCGTCTCAGGCAACGGAACGCAAACGCGTCGCGAGCGCGCATCGGGCGATGGACGCCAATCGGAACGCCTCTCAGCTGCCGCCGCCAATGGCTCCGCCAGGGGCGACGACTGCCTCAAAGGGCCCCGAGTTCGCGCCACCGACACAGGATTGGTGATCGGTCATGGGCATCGTGGGCCGCCAGATCGGAAAGCAAGTCACCAAGCGCGCAACCGAAGGGGCCGTGGGGTCAGTCAGCGCGTGGTTCGAAGATGCCCGCCAAGAGTTGCCCGACCTGACGATCGGCGACCTCATCGGGTTCGCCGCGCATGCCGCCGTGCTCGGCCAACCGACAGGCAAGGCGGTGTCAGTTGCGCTCGGTGAAGGCAAGCACGCTGACGCTGTAATCGGCGCCAACTCGATCCGTTCGACTCTGCGATCTGAGACAGGCCTGGCGGGCGACGCATCAACGATCGAACTGTTCGCCTCCGACGGCGTTGGCAACCCGTACAGCGATTGGCGACTCCGCAGCTCGCTGAATGAGGCACACGACACAGCAACGCTTGATGTGCCGGCATTCCGCACTCGCGAGGAGAAGATTGCGAACCGAGACATCCTCGACTCCGCCCGTCACCTCCTCGGGTTGGCGCTTGCCCGGGGCGTTGATATCGATGTCGTCGACTCGATTGACGACAGCAACGCTTTGGTCTCGCCGACGCTGCTGGAGAAAGGGTTCGGGTCGAGTACGGCACCGTTCGAGAACGATCAGTTTCGCGACATCCCTGGTTGGGTCATCAACGGTGCACCCCTCGCGATGCCATCAGGCTCTGCCGACATTCTTGAGGAAGCGCTACTCAATTTGGGAGGTCACCCGTGGGCGTTGACCGCCGACAGCGAAATGCGTGTCGAGCGGGGCGCCGACGGAGCCACCTCGCTGATCATCACGCCCACAAGTGCCACGTCACAGAGCGCACGCCAACGCGCGTTTCGAGTTGCAGTGCGGTCGCTCGGCCAGCTATCAGGTCGATTGGCTGACAATCCTGAGATCCAGCCCGCCATCCAGCACTACATTTCATCCGCCACAGCAGGCTGGACGGAGAAGACGGCACCAACGAGTCCGGTGTGGGATCGCAACACTCCGACCTCATCCGCTCGGATGCCTCTCGAGCAGCCGTTCCCAGCGGCAGTAACAGTCACCGGGAACCTCTCATCGATGAGCGGGCACGGAATGCTTGCCGCCGCTGCCAAACGAACTGTCATCTATCACCGCACCTGGACTCACGGACTGCGCGCGGCGACCCGCGAAGCAAACATGCAGCACACAGTCCGCAGATTCGTCGTTGCCTCGTCCAAACCGGGCACCGTTTCCGGCTGGGGTCGCTTCACGCAGGTGTCCGACGCCCGCCCGCAAACCGAAGTCGCCGCCGAGCTGAAGCGGGCGTGGTGGTGGGAGGCCGGCGTGCGGTCACGCGACCTCGGCGATGGCACCCACTCCCGCACGCTTCTGGTACGAGGATTGAGTCACTCGTCATCTCAGGTCATGTATGGCACCGAACTACTCATGCTGATGCGAGGCTTCATCGAGACGGCCACAGCCGTCGACCCTCAGGCGACCGTACGAGTGGTTCGTGTCGCACCGTTCAGCGTCCCGGCGCATTGAGCATGGAACCCGGTGCGAGCGGGCACAACCCCCCATATCGGGGGGTCGGCGACCTCAACAGGTACGATCTGGCTTCATGGCTGTCGACGTCTCTACCTCTGTGTATGAGGGGCCATTCGATCTGCTGTTGCACCTGATCCTCAAGGAGCAGGTGGACATCTACGAGGTCAACCTCAGCCACATCGTGGATGCGTACCTGCAGGAGATCGAGCGACTGCAGCACCTCGACCTCGACCTGGCCACTGAGTTCCTACTCATTGCCTCCACGCTCGTGGAGCTGAAGGCACGCCGGCTGCTACCGGGCCGCGACGACATCGACATCGATGACGAGCTGGCGCTGTGGGAAGAGCGCGACCTGCTGCTGGCACGTCTGCTGGAGTGCAAGACGTTCAAGGACGTCGCCAGCGTGTTCAGCAGGCTGGCCGATGATGCCGACCACTCGTTCCCGCGGGCCGTTGGTGCCGACGAACGCTTCGCGGAGCTGATGCCCGACCTGATGGAGGGCGTGACCCCGGTGCGCCTGCACCGGGCCTACATGAAGGCCATGACCCCCAAGGTGGTGCCGCGAATCGACCTCTTCCACGTGGCGCCCATTCGCGCCAGCGTGTCCGACGCGTTGGCCGAGCTGGTCGACGAGCTGCCGCGCGTGGGCCGGATGTCGTTTCGTCGCCTGACCAGCGGGTTGGTCGAGCGCCTGGAGGTCATCGTGCGCTTCCTGGCCCTGCTGGAACTTTTCAAACAGGGGCTCGTCGAGCTGGACCAGAGCGAGCGCTTCGGCGACATCGAAGTGGTCTGGACCGGTGGCGAGGGCTTGCTGGATGACCTCGACATCGACGATTACGAAGGATGAACGACTGATCGTGACCGACCAGCCCAACCCACTCGACGCGGAGACCGTGCGCGCGATCGAGGCGATCATCATGGTCGCCGTCGAGCCCGTGCCCACCGAACTGCTGGCCCAGCTGTTGGAACAGCCGACCGTCGTCATCGACCGGCTGTGCGCGGAGCTGGCCGACGCCTACTCCGAAGCCGGGCACGGCTTTCAGCTGACCAAGGTGGCCGGCGGCTACCGCTATCAGACCCACCCTGACCTGTCGCCCTACGTCGAGCGCTTCCTGCTGGACGGGCAGCGAGCGCGAATGAGCGGCGCCGCGCTGGAGACCTTGGCGATCATTGCCTACAAGCAGCCGCTCTCGCGTGCGCAGGTGGCCAGCATCCGTGGCGTCGACCCCGATGGCGTCATCCGCACGCTGCAGGCTCGTGGCTACGTGACCGAGGTTGGCCGCGACAGCGGGCCCGGCCAAGCGATCCTGTTCGGCACCACCGCGTCATTCTTGGAGAAGCTGGGTGTCAACTCGTTGGCAGACCTGCCGCCGATCGTCGAGTTCGTACCCGGCGCCGACGTGGTGGAAGCGCTCGAGTACGGCCTGCGCATCGACCCGGCAACCGATGCCCGTGGCTGACATCGATGGTGAACAGTTCGAACCCGACAACGACTTCGATGATGACGAGTTGGATGATGACGACGACGATTTCCAGCTGAATCGGACTGCTCGCGACCCGAACCGCCCCGTCGAACCGCCGCTGTGGGAGCAACTGGCGGCGCAGTCTGCGGAGCTCCCTCAAGGCGAGCGACTGCAGAAGGTGCTGGCCGTACGAGGTTGGGGCAGCCGACGCGTCTGTGAGGACATGATCTCCGACGGTCGCGTGACCGTGAACGGCGAGGTGGCCGTGCTCGGCCGCCGGGTGGACACAGAGCATGACTTGGTCGAGGTGGGCGGTGTGCCGATCGGCGTCAAGCCTGGCCTGGTGTACTACTTGCTGAACAAGCCCGCCGGAGTGGTGACCACTGCGCACGACCCGCAGGGCAGGCCAACGGTAGTGGAGTTGGTGCCCACCGAACCGCGTGTGTACCCAGTGGGCCGACTGGACTTTGCCACCGAGGGGCTGCTGCTGCTCACTAACGACGGCGATCTGGCCCACCGGTTGGCGCACCCCAGCCACGGTGTGGAGAAGGAGTACCTGGCAGAGGTGAGCGGCAATCCTGGCGGGGGAGCGTTGCGCCGCCTGCGGGACGGCGTGGAGCTGGAGGACGGCCTCACCGCCCCTGCGAAGGTCTCGCAACCCAGCCCCGGAGTGCTGCGGTTGACGATTCATGAGGGGCGCAACCGCCAGATCCGTCGGATGTGCGAGGCCGTCGGTCATCCGGTGAACCGACTGGTTCGGGTGCGTATCGGCCCGCTGCGCGACCCGGCGCTGAAACCGGGCGAGTGGCGCGAGCTGACCCAGGCCGAAGTGCGCAGCCTCGTGGAGTCGGCTGCGGGTGACACCCGGCCGATACGCTGAATGACCGTGTCAGCGGCTCGTCGGGCGAACATTGCAGGCCTTGGTCTCATCGGGGGTTCCATCGCCCGCGCCCTCACCGATCGCGGGTGGGCGGTCCACGGTGACGACATCGATCCTGAGCGTTGTGCGCGGGCACTCGACATGGGTGTGGTCCGCGCGATCGGCCTGGACGCCGACGCCGAAATCACCTTCGTCGCCACCCCTGTATTGACACTCGTCGACCAGGTCAAGCGAGCGCTCAGCGAGACCAACGGACTGGTCACTGACGTCGGCAGCGTCAAGGGCGCGCTTGCCTCGGCGACAGATGACGCACGTTTCGTGGGCGGACACCCGATGGCCGGCAGTGAGCTGGAAGGCCTCGACGGCGCCGACGGCAGCATGTTCCAGGGTGCAGTCTGGGTGCTGACGCCCACCGCTGCGACTGCCGATAGCACCTTCAGCGCGGTCGCGGCGATCGTTTCCGACTTGGGCGCAGACGTGTTGGCGCTGCCCGCCGACCGCCACGACCAGGTGGTGGCAGTGATCAGTCACGTGCCGCACCTTGCCGCGGCAACGCTGATGGGGTTGGCCAGCGACCGTGGCGAGGAGCATGCCGCGCTGCTCCGGCTGGCCGCCGGTGGCTTTCGCGACATGACCCGTATTGCCAGCGGCCATCCGGCCATCTGGCTGGACATCTGCGCCGAGAACCGTACGGCCATCCTGTCGGCGCTCGATGGGCTGATCGAGGGCCTCCAAGGCATGCGTGGCGTGGTCGAAACCGACGATCGAGCTGGCTTGCACCAGCGTCTCACCAAGGCGCGCGATGCGCGGGCCAACCTGCCCATCCGCGCCAATCAGCCCGGCGAGTTCGCCGAAGTGCGCATCCCCATCCCGGACCGGCCGGGTGCGGCCGCCGAGGTGTTCACGCTGGCAGCCGAACTGGGGGTCAACCTGTACAGCTTCGAAGTCGTGCACAGCGCCGAAGGCAACCGTGGCGTCGCGGTCGTGCTGGTCGACGCGACCCTCTCCGACATGTACCGCGGCGGCCTGCTCGCTCGTGGCTACCGACCCGCAGTGCAGCGGTTGAGCTGAGGCCCAGATGGACGTCTATCGCGTTGCGCCGCTCAGTGCTCCCATCGATGCGGTCATCGAGGTGCCCGGCTCGAAGAGCGTCGCCAACCGTGCGCTGGTGTGCGCCGCCCTCGCCGACGGCGAGTCGGTGCTGCGTGGCGTGCCCGACGGTGACGACACCGAGGCAATGCTGGATTGCCTTCGTGCGCTGGGGCTGGAAGCCGAACGCGCAGGCGACGACGTTCGCCTGACGGGTGGAGTTGCGCTGTTCAAGCGTGGTCCGATCACGCTGCCGGCGCGGTTGGCGGGCACCACCTCTCGATTCGTGACAGCGCTCGCAGCCCTCGGCCCCGGCCCGTACACCATCGACGGACTGCCGCCGCTGCGCACCCGGCCAATGGCGCCGCTGCACGATGCTCTCGTCTCGATGGGTGTGCACGTGCAGCACGGCGAAATCGAGGGGCATCTGCCCGTCACCGTGCAGGGCCCCGTCGACGTCACGCTCGACGAGGTGTCGTTGCGCGGCGACGTCAGCAGCCAGTACCTCAGTGCGCTGATGATGATTGCGCCGTACTTCCCCAACGGGCTGCGGTTCATGCTCACCACCCCGCTCGTGTCGCGGCCGTACGTCCGGGTGACGGCAGCGGTGATGGCTGCGTTCGGTGTCGGTGGCGTGGAGTTGGGTGACCGCATCATCACGGTTCCCGCCGGTCGCTACCGGCCGCTCGACTTCCGCATCGAGCCGGATGCCAGCTCCGCCAGCTACCCGTTGGCCGCGGCCGCGATTTGCGGTGGCCGAGTGCGCGTGCCCGGGCTCACCCGCAATTCGTTGCAGGGCGACACCGCGTTCTGCCATGTGCTTGAACGGATGGGCTGTGAGGTCGTACAGGACGACACGGGAACCACCGTCAGTCGCGTGGGCGAGCTCAACGGGATCGCCATCAACATGTCCGACCTCTCCGACCTCGTGCCGACGCTTGCGGTGGTGGCGGCATTTGCCAACAGCAAGACCGACATTCACGGTGTGGCCTTCATCCGCAACAAGGAGAGCGATCGTCTCACCGACCTGTGCGACGAGTTGCGGCTCGCCGGCGTCGATGCCGTCGACAACTCCGACGGCCTCATCGTGGAACCCAGCGTTGCCCACACCGCAACGCTCGGCACCCATCATGACCACCGGCTGGCGATGGCATTCGCCCTACTCGGCCTGGGCGCCAGCGGCATCATCGTGGAGGATCCCGACGTGGTGAGCAAGAGCTGGCCAGACTTCTGGACGATGATCGAGAGCCTCCGGTGAGCGAACGCAGCTCGGTCGATGTCGCCGCGTTCGATGTCGATGGCACTCTGACGATTCGGGACTGTGTCGGACCGTTCCTGTTGCGCGTGGGTGGGTGGACCGGCCTGACGCGAGCAATGCTGCGCAAGCCCGTGTCTGCGCTGGGCGCCGGCGTTCGACGCGACCGCGACAGCATGAAAGAACTGCTCGTCGGTGGTGTGTTGCGCGGGCGCAAGGTGGCCCAGGTGGAAGCGTTGGGCGAGGAGTTCGCTCAGCACGTCGAAGCAGACTGGCTGCGTACCGACACACTCGAGCGCCTTCGTTGGCATCAGCGCGCCGGACACCGGATCGTGCTGGTGTCGGCATCGCTGGGGCCGTACCTGCGGCCGCTCGGTCGCCGACTGGGCGTCGACGACGTGCTGTGCGCCGAACCACTGCAGGTCGGTGACGAGTTCGCCGACGGTCTCGACGGTGCCAACTGTCGTGCGCAGGAAAAGGTGCGGCGTCTCGACGCCTGGCTGACGGATCGTCGCTGGGAAGATGCCACCGTCTGGGCCTACGGCGACAGCGCGGGGGACCGCGAGCTGTTGGCGCGTGCGGATCACCCGCTGCTGGTGAAGGGCACCCTCGTGTCGGCCGTTCCCGCTGGGTTCGATCGATGCTGAAGCACATCATCCGTGAAGCGCGTCCGAAGCAGTGGACGAAGAACGTGCTCGTCTTCGCGGCTCCCGGTGCAGCGGGCGTGCTCGACAATTGGTCGTCGCTGTGGAAGACCCTGCTGGCCTTCGTCGCGTTCTGCCTGGCCAGCAGCGGCACCTACTACTGGAACGACATCAACGATGTGGCCGCCGATCGGCAGCACCCGAAGAAGCGGTTTCGTCCGATCGCCAGTGGGGCAGTGCCGCTGGGTATTGCCCGTGTCGTCGGAACGCTGTTGCTGCTGGCCGGCATCGGGTTGGCGTTCGCGCTGAACTGGAAGCTGGGTCTGGTCGTCAGTGGCTACATCGTGCTGACCACCACGTACAGCACGGTGCTCAAGCATGTCGCGGTCGTCGACCTCGTTGCGGTGGCAGCCGGATTCGTACTGCGTGCAATCGCCGGCGCTGTGGTCACCGACGTGCGGATGAGCACCTGGTTCGTGTTGTGCACCTCGTTCGGCTCGCTGTTCATCGTCACCGGCAAACGATTCGCCGAGTTGCGCGAACTTGGTGACGGCGGCGGCACACGCGCGACGCTCGACGAGTACACACTCACCTTCTTGCAGACGGTGCTGTCCGTCAGCGTCGGCGCGACGTTGGTGACATATTGCATCTGGGCGTTCGATGTGCGCGAGCTGTCGGGCAGTTCGTGGCCGTTCTACGAGCTGTCGATCGTGCCGATGCTGACAGCGCTGCTGCGCTACACCCTCATCCTCGAGCAGGGGCACGGTGCGGCACCGGAGGAGATCTTCGCGGCTGATCGCACGTTGCAGATTCTGGGCGTGGTCTGGCTGATCGTTTTCGGATTGGGAGTGTACGTAGGGTGAGCGGGATGCGATCGATAGATGAAGCGTTGGCGGCAGTAGAAGGTGTCGAGGGGTGGATGAGCCCTGATCAGGCGCAGCGGTTGTACAACGCCGCTGCCGGCACCCATGCCGGCGACACCATCGTGGAGATCGGTAGCTTCCGCGGGCGCAGCACCATCGTGCTTGCCAGCGCCGCGCCGGTAGGGGTCCAGATCGTCGCCATCGACCCCCATGCCGGCAACGACCGTGGCCCGCAGGAGATCGACGGCTTCGAAGCCGCCGCCGCAACTGATCACGATGTCTTCAACGCCAACCTCGTCGCTGCCGGCGTGGCCGAACGGGTGCAGCACGTTCGGGCGTTCAGCGATGCGGCGCACGACCAGGTGAACGGTGAACTTGCTGTGCTCTACGTCGATGGCGCCCACCGGTATGCGCCCGCACGCAGCGATATTCGCGAGTGGGGCCGTCGTGTCGGTCCCGGTGGCACGCTGCTGATCCACGATTCCTTCTCGTCGCTGGGCGTCACGCTGGCCATCGTTCGTGAGCTGATGTTCGGTGGTCGTTGGCGCTATGTCGGCCGTGCTCGTTCGCTCACCGAGTACCGAGCAGATCTGGACGGAACGTGGCGCAGTCGGGCCGCCAACGCCGGTCGCCAGATGCTGCAGCTGCCGTGGTTCGTCAAGAACCTGCTGATCAAGGTGCTGTTGACCCTCAAGCTCGGTGGGGTGCTGAAGAGGTTCACCGGCCGCGACCCTGAGTGGCCGTACTGATGCCGTCGCGGCGCCGTTCGCTGGCCGGCTGGGGTCTCACCAACCCGACCGTGGCGGAGGTACTCGAGGTGCCGACCCACGAGGTTCCGGCGGCGCTGAAAGAAGTGACCGAACGCGGCGCGCTCGTGCGCGGACTCGGGCGCAGTTACGGCGATGCAGCACAGAACGCAGGTGGGCTGGTGCTGCGATTGCTGGGCTCTGCCCACCAGGCGGTTGTCGACCCGGTGCGTGGGACCGTGACCGTTCCTGCGGGCGTCAGCATCGACGAGCTCCTGCGGGTCATCGTGCCGCGCGGCTTTTTCGTGCCGGTCACGCCCGGAACCCGGTTCGTCACCATCGGCGGAGCCATCGCCAGTGACATCCATGGTAAGAACCACCACGGCGAAGGGTCGTTCGGCAATCACGTCGAATCCATCACCATGCTGCTCGCCGACGGCTCGCAAGTGGTCGTCGGGCCACATCAGCGGCCGGAACTGTTCTGGGCCACGGTCGGCGGGATGGGGTTGACCGGCATCATGCTCGATGCCACGGTGCGATTGATTCCCATCGAGACCAGCCGGATGTCAGTAGACACCACGCGCGTGCCCGACCTCGACACGCTGCTGGCCGCGATGACGGCCGGTGACGACGACTACCGATACAGCGTTGCCTGGATCGACCCGCAGGCCAAGGGTCGTTCGCTCGGTCGCAGCGTGCTGGGTCGAGGGGATCATGCGCGGTTGGATCAACTGGGTCCGAAGGATGCCATCGATCCGCTGGCGTACAACGCCAAGCAGATGGTCACGGTGCCACCGTTGGTGCCCCCGATGGGTGTCATCAATCACGCCACCGTCGCCGCCTTCAACGAGATGTGGTACCGCAAGGCACCGCTCCACCGTGAGGGTGAGTTGCAGAACATCGCCGCCTTCTTCCATCCGCTCGACATGGTCGGCCGTTGGAACCGCATCTACGGCAGGCGCGGCATGCTGCAGTACCAGATCGTGGTTCCCTTCGGTGCCGAGGAAACGATGCGCGCGGTCATCGAGCGGTTCGCAGCGAGCGGTACCGCCAGCTTCCTGGCCGTGCTCAAGCGCTTCGGACCTGCCAGCCTTGCTCCGTTGAGCTTCCCGGCGCCCGGCTGGACGTTGACTCTCGACGTTCCCGCAGGAACCGCCGGGCTGGGGGAGCTGCTCCACAGCCTCGACCGCCTGGTGCTGGATGCGGGTGGCCGGCACTACTTCGCGAAGGACTCGGTGACCATCCCCGACGCAGTGCGGCGCGGCTACCCGCGACTGGCCGAGTGGAAGGCCGTCCGCGATTCTGTCGACCCGACCGGCATGTGGCAGAGCGACCTCTCGCGCCGCCTCGGCCTCACTGATTGAAAACGACGTATGACTGAAGGACTGGAATGAACAACGCACTCGGTGAACCACAAACAATGCTGCTCCTGGGCGGCACCAGCGACATCGGTCTGGCGATCGTTCGTGAGTTGCTCAGCACGTCCGCCCGCACCGTGGTGCTTGCCTGTCGCAACGTGGACAAGGGCGAGGCAGCAGCTGCTGGTCTGCGCCATGACGGTCTGACCGTCGACGTGATGCACTTCGACGGTGCGGCCACCGAGACGCACGAGGCGTTCGTCGCCGATGTCGTGGCCCGCCATGGCGATATCGACCTGGCCATCGTCGCGTTCGCTCAACTCGGCGACGGTGAGGCAACCTCCAAGGATGTCGCCGGGGCCGCGGCGCTGACGCACGTGAACTTCACCGGCGCAATCACGTCCACGATCGCAGTTGCCAACCGTCTGCGCACGCAGGGTCACGGGGGCATCGTGATCCTGAGCAGCGTCGCCGGCGAACGGGTGCGCACGGCCAACGCCGTCTACGGCGCGACCAAGGCGGGCTTCGACGGTTTCGCACAAGGTTTGGGTGATGAGTTGGCCGGTGAGGGAGTGCACGTCCTGGTGGTACGTCCAGGTTTCGTCCACTCGGCCATGACTGTCGGCGCCAAGCCCGCCCCCTTCGCGACCACACCGGAGAAGGTCGCCGAGGTGACGGCCAAGGGGTTGCGCAGTGGCCGCCGCACCGTGTGGGCGCCTGGCATTCTGCGCTTCGTCTTCATGGCGCTGCGTCACACGCCCGGCCCCGTGTGGCGTCGTCTGCCGCTGGGCTGATCGACGTCGCTGGTCGTGGCTAGTGGCCGCCCCGACGAGCCTTCTCACGCTCGAAGTCGGCGCGCCGTTGCACCCCGACACCGATGCCGGCAGGGCTGACACCGTCGCCGTGATCGCAGCGCTGGTAGAGCAGGACGAGCGCGTTGTCGTAGTTGCCGACCAGACAGAAGTCGTCGGCCACTACCTGGTTGGGCTCATCGCTGCCGAAGTTGCTGGAAGCGTTCGGCTCGTACCAGCCAGTCCAGAAGTTGGTGAGGATGAGCCAGTCGGCGCTGGCAACGTCCTGCGCGAGACCAGAGCCTTCCTGGTCGGCGAGCCCCGGATCCATTTCGATGTAGTAGGTGGCGGGTACGAGATCGGGGAACAGGGCGTAGAACGAGACGTCGTTGTAGATCGTGCGTCGCAGGTCGGCCGGACCGACCAGCAGTCGCTGGCCTGGCTGTGAGCGCGCATCGAGGTCGTCGATCGCTGCCTGACTGGCCGCCCGGAGCGCTTCGTTGCTGAAGTAGAAGTTGTGGTCGTCGCGCACGATCTCGAAGCCACCAGGTTTGTTCCCCACCGAGACTCTGCTCTGGAACAGGTAGGGCCGGTACGTGTAGAACGGGTTGACCAGGAACATCGTGACGGCCACGGCTGCACCGGCGGCCAACCAGGCGTGGGGAGCGATCCGCGGCGACCGGAGCGCGAGCAACTCGACCACGAGGCAGGGAACCACCGCGAACGAGATGTACGAACCCCAGGCGAGGTGAGTGCTGTCGGGGCGCTGCAGGGCCTGAGGCAACGTGCCGAGGCCGATCAGCGCAACGGCGAACAACACTGTCTGGCGCGCAACCGGCGGCCGAGTGGAACGTCGCAGCCGCCACGTGGCAATCGGCAGTCCGACGGCGACGACGACGACGAGGAAGAACCAGACGAACAACTGGTGGGTACCCGACAGCGACGGGAAGCGCCACCACGGTGAATCGGCACCTTCGCTGAGACCCTGCAGCGCGCCGCCGAACTCATTGAGGTCGGGGGGCGCCGGCAACTCGCGGCCAGGCCGGAGCGCGAACACCGGGTCGAGGAACATGCCGCGAAAGCTCGGCCCCACACCCGCCATCACAAGGTGAACCACCAGCGGAACGACCCCGATGGCGGCCCCGACTGCCAGCGGCTTCCAGGTGCGCTCCGAACGGCGTTGCCACAGCAGCCAACCGTGCACCAATGCCAACGCCAGCACCAGGTCGGGCCGGTAGCCGAGTGCGAAACCGATCAGCACGCCACAGATGATCAGCGCTCTCGTTCGGGTGGGGCCCGATGTGTGAAGGGCGCGCAACCCGTAGACCACGCTCCACAGCCCGAGTGCGACGCCACCCTCCCAGGAGAGCGCGGCGAGGCCAATGGGCGTGAGCGCGAGCATGGTCATGGTGACCGCACAGATCACTGCGACTCGACGACCCCACGCACGAGTGAGGGCATAGATCGCGAAGATGATTCCCAGGTGCTGCACCAGACCGAACGCCCGCTGGCTGGCCAGGGTGTCGCCGAACAACTGGTACCAGCCGGTCAAGACGTGCAACGAGAACGGGCCGTACAGATGGAGGAAGTCGAGGTTGGGTACCTCGCCGCGCGCGATCCGCTGAGGGAAGGCGAGCATGAACCCTTCCTCCATCGAGCTGGCTGGAGCGACGAAGAGCCCCCGCAGTGGAAGCGCGACGACAGCGCAGATCATGGCAAGGGCAGCTGCCGAACGAGTACTCCACCGAACGCGAAGGCCACCGCCGAGCACATACGGCGTGAACGAATCGTCGCGGGGTGAGTTCGGCGGCACCGGGTCGAGCACGGCGCGACTCTAGTGACCACGAAGAGAAACCCACGATCACTGCCGGCGCTTCGGTAGCGTCTGCTCCGCATGCCGACCGAGTCGACGACCCCCACCGAACTGTCGATCGACCAGTTGGCCACAGAGATGATCTCGGTGGGCGCCCGTCGTGTTCACGTCCTGGCGTGGCGCGATCTGGACGACGCAGATGCCGGTGGGTCAGAGGTGCACGCCGACCACTTCATGCGCCGCTGGGCGGCGGCGGGGCTGGATATCACCCACCGCACATCCGCCGCTGCTGGGCACGCAGCAACCGCTGAGCGAAACGGCTACCACGTGGTGCGCAGGGGCAGCCGCTACAGCGTGTTCCCCCGCGGTGTAGCTCGCGAGTTGGTGTCACGTCGCCACTACGACGCATTGGTCGAGGTGTGGAACGGCGTGCCGTGGCTCAGCCCGATCTGGTCGCACAAACCGCGCATCACGTTCCTGCATCACGTGCACGGCCCGATGTGGGATCAGCTGCTGCCCAGGCCACTGGCGTTCATGGGTCGCGCGGTGGAGGCACGTTTGGCACCGCCGTTCTATCGACGCACCCTGACGTTGACGCCCAGCGAAGCAACTCGCGAGGAGTTGCTCCATCTCGGATTCAGGCCCGATCGGGTCGTCGCCGTCAACAATGGCGTCGAGGAGATGTTCGTGCCCGGTGAGAACGAGGCAGAGGTTCCCACGATCGTGTGTGTCGGACGACTGGCGCCGGTGAAGCGACAGGACCAGCTGATCGATGAGGCAGTCGTTGCCAAGCAGCGTG
>DAORTY010000048.1:21562-24541 GCA_035432905.1 Ilumatobacteraceae bacterium
CCGGTGAAGCGACAGGACCAGCTGATCGATGAGGCAGTCGTTGCCAAGCAGCGTGTGCCCGACCTGCAGTTGGTGATCGTCGGCGAGGGCCCGCTGCGGCCGATACTCGAGCACCGAATTGCGCACCACGGTGCGGGCGACTGGATCCATCTCGCTGGTCGTCTGAGCCACGAGGAACTGGTGGCTCTCTACCAGCGGTCGTGGCTGGTCACCAGCGCGTCCTTGGCCGAAGGTTGGGGGCTGACGTTGACGGAGGCTGCTGCCTGCGGCACACCGGCAGTGGCGTCCGACGTCAATGGTCATCGCAGCAGTGTGATCGATGGCACGACTGGTGTGCTGGTCCCGCTCGAGCACCTCGGCGACACCATCGCCGACGTGCTGCTCGACGGCCCGCGCCGTGCAGCGCTGGCCAGTGCGGCGCTGACCCGCGCCCGCACACTCACGTGGGAGGCATCGGCTCGCGGGGTTCTCGCGGGCCTCCACGGCCAAGTGATGGCCAAGCACCGCGGCTGAACGCCGTCAGTTGGGCAGCAGGCGGGTGGCTGACTTGAGCAGCTTGAGCGCACCCTGTTTGGCGATGGTGCGGTGATGGCTCTTGCCGTCGAGTCCGTGAGTTGCCTCGGCGGTGCTGGCCCGATTGGCCAGGAACCAGTCGTAGCTGTCGGCCAGCATCTCCTCGTTGGAGAACGTCGGCTGCCACCCCAGTGCGGCGGTGACGTGCTGGATGTCGAACCACAGCGACTTGGAGTACATCAGCCAGTGGTAGGGGGCGAACGGGGCGACGTGCAGCCCGGCGGCGACCCGCATGCCGAACGCAGCGGGCCCGGCGGGCAGCGAGCGAACTTTCGAGCCGGTGCCCGCGTGCGCGCACAGGGCCTCCAACGATTGACGCATGGTGCCGAAGCGGTTGGTGCCAACGTTGAAGACGTCGGGACCGGCCGTGGCGCCGGCCAGGATGCACACCTCGGCCAGATCGTCAGCGTGGACGAACTGGTAGCGGTTGCTGCCGTCGCCGAGCACGAAGATGTCCGCGCCATCGGCGACCCATTCGAAGAGGATGCCGAAGATGCCCAGGCGGCCGTGACCGAGGATGGTGCGCGGCCGCACGATGGTGACGTCGAGGCCGTGACGAACCGCGTCGAGGCACGCCCACTCAGCGGCCAGCTTGGCGTGCCCGTACGACTCGGCGGGGGAGGGCACGGTGGTGGGCAGCACCGGGTTGCTGCGCGGTACGCCGAACACGGCGCTCGATGACGTGTGCACCACCTTGCGCACACCGGCCCGCATGCACTCGGCGAGCAACAGGACTGTCCCGTCGACGTTGACGGTGCGCAGCAGTTCCTCGTCCTTGGCAAGAGGAACCTGGGCAACGTTGTTGAACACCACGTCGACACCGGCGACCGCACGGGCGACGATGGCCGCGTCCCGGATGTCTCCCTGCACGAGCTCGACAGAGGCAGGCCGGTCGTCGACATCGTTGATGTCGAGCACTCGCACGGTGTGACCGGCTGCGACCAGCCGATGGACGAGCAGCGAACCGAAGTATCCGCTCCCGCCGGTGACGAGGGCGATGGTCACAGTTCGAGTCCCTGATCGAGGCACCAGCGGATGCTGCGCCGCATGCCCTCGTAGAGTTCGACAGCGGGCACGTAGCCGATCTCGGCGGTACTGGCGCTGATGTCGACCGCGATGGTATGACCCATCTCGCCGAGCACGTGGAGCTGCTGCTGGTACACGCCGATGCCCTGCAGGACGCGGTCGCCCAGTTCGGCGACGCGGGCAGCGATCGTGGGCAGGCGGGTCGTGGGCGGCTTCACCGTCAGGCCCTCGTCCACGAGCGCCCGACCGACGGTCTCGACGATCTCGGTGACGGTGTACGCACGCTGATCGGCGATCCAATACCCCTTGCCGCGGGCGGCCGGAGTGAGCTCGGCGCACAGGACACCATCGACGAGGTTGTCGACGTAGACCATCGAGCGTCGCTGGTCGCCCTTGCCGATGACGGGGAACTTGCCGTTGCGAACCATACGGAAGAACGTCGTCTGGCGGGGCGGCTGGAACGGGCCGTAGAACCATGGCGGGCGAACGATGGTGGCGTCCAGCCCGGCAGCAACTGCCTCGTTGATGGCCATTTCGCCCTGCATCTTCGACTTTCCGTAGCCGAGGTAGGGGTGGAACGGCTCGTCGTGGCGGAAGGTGTCGGCGGTGTCGGGGTTGGTGCCGAACGGACTGTTCGACGAGACGTGCACGAATCGCCGCACGCCGGCATCGTTGGCGGCTGCAGCGAGGTAGCGGGCGCCGTTGGTGTTCACCTCGTAGAACTGGCGAACCTTCTTGGGGTGGATGATGCCTGCAGTGTGGATGACATCGGTGTCGCTGCCCACCTGGTACATCAGGCGGGCAGCAGTGTCGGCCTTCGCGACGTCACCGATGATGATGTCGATTCGTCGACCCTCGAAACCGCCCTCATCGGTGACGAACTGGCGCAGCGCATCAGCTTCTGCAGTGCTGTGCGTCAGCAGGCGGAGGTGTGTGCGCTGCGGGTCGGCCAGCAGCCGGTGGACGAGCGCTCGCCCCAACCAGCCGGCGGCGCCGGTGACGACGGTGGTGGACGGCGTACCCCAGGTCGTGATGGGTGCGGCTGGGGAACTGGTGCGTGGGTCAGACATGACGGCCTCCGGAGGCAACGAAGCGGCGGGCATTTCGGATGGCGAAGGCCATCACCGATGCCTGCGGGTTGACGCCCGGCGCTGTGGGGAGCAGCGAGGCGTCGTTGACGTAGATGTTCCTGCAGCCGTGGACGAGGCCGAACGAGTCTGCGCCCGTGCGGCCCTCCAGCTCTCCCATGGGCACTGTGCTGCAGAGATGCACCGTCATCACGCTGGCCTTGGTGGCGGCGAACGAGCGCTGCATGACGGCGAGGTCGCGGCGGTTCTTGACCGATGGGGCTCCCTTGAACGATGGGTAGATCTCGACAGC
>DAORTY010000049.1:0-23629 GCA_035432905.1 Ilumatobacteraceae bacterium
ACCAGCGCTGGTGTTCGAGCAGTGGGGAGATGCGCTGCAGGCGGTCATCGAGGGCGCTGTCGTGCTGGCCCTCATCTACCTCTTCACCAGCTACGGCGTGCTCCCCCTGATGGGTTGGGCCGCGTCACAGACGTTCTCACGCATCGGCTCAGTGGGCCGCATGCTGACCCGAGCGCTGCCCCTCCTGCTGCTGTTCACCACATTCCTGTTCATCAACGCCGAGGTGTGGCAGGTCGCGGGGACGCTGGACGGCCCGGTGTACATCGTCACGTTGGGCCTGTTCTTCCTGCTCGGCAGCGCATTCGTGCTGTCGCGCGTGCCAGAGTCCATCCGCTCGGTCAACACGTTCGACGACTGGAGCGACGTGGCCGACCAGTTGCAGGGCACACCGGCGCAGGCCATCCAGCTACCGGAACACGGCGACCCGATGGAACGACCACTCTCGGTTCGTCAGCGAGTCAACATCGGCATGGTCAGCGTGTTCAGCCAGGCGATCCTCATCACGTTCGTGGCGGCGATCCTGGCCGTGTTCTTCATGCTGTTCGGTCTGCTCGCCATCCCGGAAGCAACGGCATTGTTCTGGACCCAGCTCCCAGAGGTCCACGTCATCGCACACTGGGACGTCGGCGGCCGCACGCTGGTACTCAGCGAACCGCTCCTTCGAGTGGCCGGTTTCCTCGGTGCATTCACCGGTATGTACTTCACCGTCGTGCTCGGCACCGATGCCACGTACCGCGGGGAATTCGCCGAAGACGCGGGTCCGCAGATTCGACAGGCATTGGCTGTCCGGCTCGCCTCTCATCACGCTGCCCACAGCGACTAGGTTTTCTCCGTCACCTTCAGTTCTCTAGGAGCTCTCGTCATGTCCCACCAATTCCTTTCCGACGAATGGATGGCCGCCGCCGCCGCCATTCGCGAGAAGTACGCCGACCAGGCAACAAAGGTCACCAGCAGCATCCGGATGAACCAGGTCATCACCGATGTGCCCTTCGGTGACGGCACGGTCAACCTGTTCCTCGACACTTCGTCGGGTGACGTGGTGATGGAGAAGGGTGCGCTCGACACGCCCGACCTGACCCTGACGACCGACTGGGAGACCGCCCGCAAGATCTTCGTCGATCAGGACCAGGCCGCGGGCATGCAGGCCTTCATGTCCGGCAAAGTCAAAGTGCAGGGCGACATGATGAAGATGATGGCCATGCAGACATCGATGCCCAGCGACGACATCGCCAAGCAGATCGCCACCGAGATCAAGGACATCACTGGCTGAGACGCCGCTGACATGTGCCGCGCTAGCGCGGCGTAGAACGCACGAAAGCGGCCGCCAGGCATCCGCCGGCGGCCGCTACCGCGCCCACGATGAACGCGGTGTGGAAGGGCCCCAAGTTGTCAGGGGCAGCGTTGACGCTGATGGTCGCGAGCACAGCCGAGCCAAGTACCTGCCCCATCTGCGTGCTCAATTGCTGCATTGCGCCGGCGACACCGAGGTCGGCATCATTGACGGATCCGGCCATCAGTGATGTGAGCGCCGGCGACGCGATACCCAGTCCGATTCCAGAAAACGCGGTGGCGGCAACGATGAAGATGTACGACGAGTCGAGCCCGACCGCGGCCCACAGCACCATCGAGATGACCACGCCGATCGCGCCAACCACGCCTGCGACGCGCTCACCGACGCGGAGGGTGACGATGGCCGCCAGCGGTGCGATCAACGAAAACGCCAGCGGTCGCGAGATCACGAGGTAACCCGTCGTTGCCTCGCCGAGGCCGAGACCGCGGATGCCCAGCACCTGTGGAATCAGGAAGAACCCACCCATGTACGCGAAGTTCGTGAGCGTTTGACTGAGCACGGGAAATGCAAAGTTTCGGGTGCGGAACCACGCCAGCACGACCAACGGTGCCGCTGCCCGCTTCTCCACTTGCACGAAGGCCACGAACGCCGCGGCGGATAGCAACAGGGTGCCCAAGGTCGCCGCGCTCCCCCAGCCCCATTCGCGCCCCTGGCTGATCGCCACCAACAAGGCGGTGGCCGCGATGCCCAGGGTCACCGAGCCACGCACGTCGAACTTGACGCCCTTCAACCGGTCCGTGCCGGGCAAGAGCCAGATCGCGACCACGAAGCCGATGAAACACAACGGCGCCTGCACGGCGAAGATCGCGCGCCAGCCGACTGACTCCACCAACGGAGCGCCGACAACGACACCGATGACGGGCCCGCCGGCGGTGACGAAACTCCAGTAGCTGAGGGGTTTGACCCGCTCCCCTGGCGCGAACATGCGGTTGATGTAGGCCATCGCCGATGGCCCGCACGCAGAGCCGGCGGTTGCCGAAAGCGTGCGGAACAGGATCAATGTTCCTGCGTTCCACGCCAGCGCTGAGGCAATCGCGAACACACCGGCGAAGAAGAGACCACCGACGAATACCCGCTTGTGCCCCCACAGGTCGCCCGCCTTACCGAAGACCGGCCCGACCACCCCGAAGGCAAGCATCGGGCCCGTGATGGCCCATGTGAGCACCGTCGTGGTGGTGTCCAACTCGACCGCAATGCGGTCGAGCGACACGACGAGCAGGGTGATGGTGAAGCCAACCGTGAACAACCCGCTGAGGACCACCCACAACACTGCCCATCGATGATCGATACCGACCCGACGGGCGATGCGTCGGCGCAGCAGGATCGGCCATGGAATGATGCCGACCTCGTCGACACCCCCGCTGTCGATGGACAGCGTGCGGTCAGTGCTTTGGTGAACGTTCTCGCGATGCGGTGGCAGCAGCCTCACGAACGGGCAAGTGGCGCCAAGGCCTCAGCAAGTTCGGTGACCGTCCACTTCGAGTCGCGCTCGACGCCAGCGCCGCGTGCCCAACTCTCCACCATCGTGACACTGCCGCCTTGCACAAGGAACGTCTCGCCGGTGAACACGCACTCGCTGGTGGCCAAGTAGGCAACCAACGGCGAGATGTTGGCCGGATCCCACGGATCGAAGGAGTTCTCCTTCGGCTTCATGATGTCGCCCAAACCGGGGGTTGCAAGCGTGAGCCGGGTACGAGCACCGGGGGCGATCGTGTTGCTCTTCACGCCGTAACGCACCAGTTCCTTGGCCGCGATCTGGCTGAGGGTGGCAATGCCGGTCTTGGCAGCGCCATAGTTCGCCTGACCCGGGTTGGAGAACAGACCCGACGTGCTGGAGGTGTGCACCAGGTTGCGAGGCTTGACGACGCCGGCCTTGTGCTGCTCACGCCAGTACGCAGCGGCCCAACGGGTAGGGGCAAAGTGGCCCTTGAGGTGGACTGCGATGACCGAGTCCCACTCGTCCTCGGTCATGTTGACCAACACCCGGTCGCGCAGGATGCCTGCATTGTTGACGAGGATGTCGAGGTCGCCGAAGGTCTCGATGGCCTGGTTGATCATCCGCTGGGCACCCTCCCAGTCGGCCACGTTGTCACCGTTGACGACCGCCTCGCCGCCCAGCGCCTTGATCTCCTCGACCACCTGTTGTGCAGGCGACAGATCGGTGCCGGTGCCGTCGTTGGCGCCGCCCAGATCGTTGACCACTACCTTGGCACCCTCAGCGGCGAAATAGAGCGCGTGCTCGCGCCCGATCCCACGACCCGCACCGGTGATGATTGCAACTCGTCCGTCCAGAGAACCCATGACGTGTACCTCCTGGGTGCGCACGTTAGTGAGCTAGACGACTGTGGTTACAACCGGGGTTGGCGCAAACGTGAGATCAACTGGCGTGCCCCGCAGCAGTTGCTGCCCATCGACCACCTGTGAGCCACTGGCGGTGGCCGATTCGAAGGGTTGTGTGGTGTCGCCCGTGACCGTGCCGACGGTGAGACCGGCGCCTTGGATGGCGGCAACGATGCCGTTGTAGTCGAGTCCCGACAGCGATGGCATCGCCACCAGATCAGGGCCCATGGACACCGCCACGACGACAGTCGCCCCACGAGCGGCCTCGCTGCCTGGCGGCAGGTCTTGGCGGATGACCGAACCGACGGGAACCGTGTTGCTGAACTCGTCAGGCAACTGCGCATAGACGAGGCCCAACGCCTGCAACGCTGCAGTGGCGTCCGCGATAGTCAGATTGGTGAGGTCCGGAACCACCCGCGGGGCGGGTCCAGACGAGGCAACGACCTGCACAGTGGTGCCCTTGATGACCGTTGCGCCAGCTGTGAGCGTCGGCGCGGCCGGCACCGACCAGGAGATGATGACACCCGGCAACACCACCTCGTCGGGCACAGGGTCCGACACGATGATGACCAGCCCGAGCTCGGTGAGCGCCGCCGTGGCCTCTGGCACTGTCAGACCGGCCAACTCAGGCAGGGCGCGCGGTGCCGGCCCGGTGCTGACGAAGATGGTGACGGTCTTTCCGTGCTCCAGCGTGGTGCCGGCCGCCGGCTCGGTGCGCACGACCACTCCCGAAGCGACGGTCTCGTTCGGCTCCTCCTCGATGGCCGCCTTGAAGGAACCGATCTGGTTGAGTGCTTCACCTTGGCGCATGCCGGTGAGGTCGGGCACGGTGCTGGTGTCGGGGCGGGTGTTCTGCCACGCCAACGCGCCACCACCCAGCGCCAGGACCGCGAGGAGCGCGATGAACCAACGACGACCACCACGTACCGCTGGAGGATGGTCGGGGAACTCGTCGTCCGGGTCGAACTCCTCGTCGACGCCATCAGGCACGACGGCATCAGGCACGACGGTGCCCGGCACGATGGTTGGGGGCACGATCGTTGGGGGCACGATGGTTGGGGGCACGATCGTCGGCGGCACGGCTTCGACTGCTGGCGGCGCCGCGACAGGCTGCGGCGGAGGGGCCAACACCGCAGCAGCGCTCGGCAGCGGCGGTGGCAGCGGAGTTGGCACGACAGCAACGCTCGGAGGCGCCACGTCGATCGGCGCGGTCGCGACCGGCTCGACCGGGGCAGGGCTCTCGGCCACGACTGCTTCCTCTACGACCGATGCAGCATCTGGCTGCGGCTGGTCGGCCTCGTCGGCGGCCACGATCATCAGTTCGACGGGCTCGGTGATCGGCCGCACGAGCGGGCCGGTGGGCTCGACGGGTTGGCCCGCGCCACCGCTGTCGGGCGCAAACAGCGAGTTCACCAGAATTGGCAGCGGCTCCGGCCGCGGCATCTGCTCCGCAGATTGCACCAACGCGCGACCGAATTCGGCAGCGGTGTAGCGCGTGCTCGCATCGGGACGGCCCGCCCGCTCGAACACCGCGGCGAGTTGCCCGAAGTCCGCTGATACCGGCATCAGACGGTCGACACGCTTGGCCAGCGTGGACACCGCAGAGTCAGCGGTGAAGGGCACGCTTCCGGTCACCGCCTCCAACAGTGCGAGACACAGCGAATAGACATCGCTCTTCGGCTGGACCGGCTGGCCCTGCGCCTCCTCGGGCGAGGTGTACTTGACACGGTCGACACTGCGCGCCGCCACGTCGCCAGCCGTCTGGTGCAGCACCTGCGCCAAGCCGACATCGACCACCCGCAACCGCCGGTCGTCACCAAAAACGAGCGTGGCAGGCCGGATGTCGGTATGCACCAATCCGGCCCGGTGCATCGCATCGAGCGCCTTGCAGGCATCGAGCCCGACGACGAGCGCCTGCGACGCCGACAACAGACGGCCGCGGTCCAGCAGGTCGCGCAGGCTGCCCCCCACCATTCGCTCCGCGGCGACGTACAGGACTTCACGATCGTTCCAGCGGGAACGACCAGAGTCGTACACAGCGGCGATATTGGGGTGATGCAGACCGGCGGCGATCACCATCGTCTGCTCGAACGAACGCTGCAGCTCGGGCATGGCACTGAGGTCAGGGTGCACCAGCTTGAGCACGACCGACCGTTGCATCTGCTCATCGAAGGCATCGAACACGGCGGCCTGGAAGCTGCTGCCTAGTCGCGAACCGAGCCGGTAGCGCCCGGCGATGATCCGCGCCGATTGAGGAGGTTCGTTAGCCACCATGACGACACAAGAACCTAGCTGCACCGAGCAGTGGCCACAGCGCGAGGGTGCGAATTCGGCATTGAACAGCGAGAATGGCCGTGTGCGCATCCACATTCGGCGTCCACAGCTGTCATTGCTCGTGGCCAGCTTCATCATCGCCATTTCGCTGGTTGCCATCGGCATCGGCATCTCCATCGCAGTCACCGGAGTGGATCGCGAAGGGCTTCCCGCGGCAATCGAGGAGGTCAGCCCACCACGTGCTGCCTCGCAGGTCCCCGCCCAGACACAGGTCTTCGTCGACCTGCAGAGTGGGTACACCGGCGTCTTGATCATCGACGGTCTCGAACTGGAAACTGTCAATCTCGATGAGGTTCGCGGCAACGCGAAGCCTGGTCAAGAAGTCAGGGTGCCACCAACCACCATCTTCGAGCCAGGTAACGCCACCCTCACCTTCGACCCGTCACCGGAGTCGACGATCAGCGAGTTCAGCCAGGGTGAGCACCTCGTGAAGGTGATCTTCTGGAAGATCATCGAAGGCCGCGGGCGGGCACTTTCGTACACCTGGAGCTTCACCGTCTTCTAGGCCGCGCCAGTCGTTGCCACTTGGCGTGGTATCCTGCGCCATATGGCACACGCAATCACAGGCGACGGACGGCTCGGCGAAACCGAAGTTCGCCGCGGCGTACCGGTCACCACAGTCACCACAGCGGCAACTGCGCTGGGGCTGCCACTCGTCGAGGTGCTCGAGTGGCTCAGCATTTCTCCACGCACCTGGGTACGGCGCAAGCAGCAGGGCGTGCTCGACATGCTCGAAGGTGACCGTGTTGCGCGTCTGCAGCGCCTCACCCGTCGGGCGGCAACGGTGCTGGGCGGTGCCGATGAAGGGCGCACCTGGCTGACGACTCCTCAGCGGGCTCTCGCCAGGCGCACCCCGCTCGAGGTTGCATCTACGGAAGTTGGCGCGGAAGCCGTCTTCCAACTGCTCGGGCGCATCGAGCACGGGGTCTTCAGCTGACGATGCATCTGTGGCGTCTTGCAGCCAGGAACCATGCAGCGACCGCCATCAGCGGGGAGGGCGCGGCGGCGTTTGGCGGTCGCTGGAACCCACCTGGGCGACGCATGGTGTACACCGCGCAGTCCTTGGCGCTTGCCACGCTGGAGCTGTCCGTCCACATCACCGGCGGCCGCGTGAAGTACATCGCGATGCAGTTCGAGCTGCCCGACAGACTCGTCGACTCGTTGGAACTGGGCGGGCTGAAGAAGTCGTGGCCGACCAGCGAGTCGGCAACTCAACGAATCGGTGAAGCATGGTTGGATTCGGCGCGCTCGGCGGCGATGGCAGTGCCGAGCGCATTGGTCGACGCCCGCAGCGGCGAACGCAACGTGCTGCTCAATCCGTTGCACCCCGCTCTCAGTGCTCTACGCGAGCTGCAACGATTCGAAGTAGTCCTCGACGAACGTCTCTAGAACAGCCATCTCGAGGGTTTCGGTGACGTGGGGTGCGGGTTGAAACCTCCGGGATCGACTACTGGGGCGGGAGGGTGCCGGTTTCGAGGAGGTGTTCGAAGCCGGCGAGGTCGAGGATCGGGATGCCCAGGTCCTGCGCCTTGGTCAACTTGCTGGCGCCCGGTTCGGCACCGACCACCACTGCGAACGTCTTGGCGCTGACGCTGCCGGGGCTCTTGCCACCGCGGTCCTTGATGGCCAGTTCAGCCCCCTCGCGGGTGTAGCCCTCCAGCGAACCCGTCACGACGACGGCCTTGCCGGCAAGGTTCTGCGGCTGCCGGCTGACCTCCACCAGGCCGAACGCGACTCCAGCAGCGCGCAGCTTCTCGACGAACACCCGATTGGCCGGCACTGCGAACCAGCGCACGATGGCCCCGGCAATCGTCGGGCCAACCCCATCTGTCGTTGCCAGGTCGGCTTCCGACGCGTTCATCACGGCGTCGAGCGTGCCGAAGGCCCTGCTCAGCGCATCGCTCGCCGAGGGCCCGAGACCCTTGCATCCAAGGGCCGTCAGAACCTTGGGCAGCGGCCGCGTCTTGGAGCCCTCAATCGCTGCCAGCAGATTGTCGGCCTTCGTCTCACCCCACTTGTCGAGCGTGAGCAGTTGCTCACGTGTCAGCGAATAGATGTCGCCGGGGTCCGAGACCAGGCCGGCTTCGCTGAGCTGAATGACGGTGCTGTCCCCCAACCCTTCGATGTCCATCGCCCCACGCGAGGCGAAGTAAATGATGCGCTGGTCGCGCTGGAACGGACATGCCGGCTCGACGCAGCGCGTGTCGGCCTCGCCCTCGGGCCGCACAAGTTCGGTGTGCAACGGGCAGGGGCAGAACCGTGGGAACTCCCACGGCACACTGCCGGCCGGGCGCAGCGACAGCACCGGACCCACCACCTCGGGAATCACGTCACCGGCCTTGCGGACCACGACCGTGTCGCCTGGGCGAACATCCTTGAAGGCCACCTGGTCCTGATTGTGCAGCGTGGCCATGCCGACGGTGGACCCACCGACGAACACCGGCTCGAGCACGGCGAACGGCGTCGTGCGACCCGTACGACCGACCGAGACCATGATGTCGCGCAGGATCGTGGTGCGCTCCTCGGGCGGGAACTTGAAGGCGATGGCCCACCGCGGGGCGCGCGACGTGAAGCCCAGCGCCTCTCGCTGTGCGAGCGAATCGACCTTGATGACGATCCCGTCGATCTCGTACGCCAGCGTGTGCCGCTGCTCTTGCCAATAGCGACAGAACTCGACGACGGCCGCCATACCGTCGACACGGCGGATCTCCGGGTTCACCGGAAAGCCAAGGGACTGCAGGTACTCCAAGGTTTCGTGGTGCGACGAGAACTCGCGGCCACCCACCATCTCGCCCAGTTGGTAGCTCCAGAACGCGAGCCCGCGGGTGGCCGTGATCGATGAGTCCTTCTGCCGCAGGCTTCCAGCGCCTGCGTTGCGCGGGTTCACCGGCACCGGCTCAGGCTTGCGGCCGGCGGCGATGCGCACGACGTTCTCCGCCTCCTTCTCGGCCTTCAGTCGTTCGAAGGCCACCAGCGGCAGGTACACCTCGCCGCGCACCTCCAGTACCTCGGGCGGCAGCAGTACGTCGAGCACTTTGGGCAGCCCGGCGATGGTGGCAACGTTCGCCGTCACGTCCTCGCCGACCCGACCGTCGCCACGAGTCGCGGCCTGAACCAGCGCGCCGTTCTCGTACCGCAGGCTCATCGCCAACCCGTCGATCTTCAGCTCGCACACGAACCGGGCCACTTCCCCGCCGAGGCCTCGCGTCACGCGCTCACCCCACGCCGCCAGTTCGTCGTCATCCATCGCGTTGTCGAGACTGGTCATCGGCACCCGGTGCTCGACCGGAGAGAATGCCGCGTTCAATACGCCGGTGGCAACCTGCTGCGTCGGGGAATCCGCATCGACGAGATCGGGGTTCTCGGCCTCCAGGCGCGCAAGCTCGCGCACCAGCAGGTCGTAGTCAACGTCGCTGACCTCGGGTGAATCGTCGGCGTAGTACCGCTCGTTGTGGTGAGCGATCTGTGATCGAAGTTCGAGGATGCGCTCGAGAGGCGTCATCCCTGCATTCTCGCCTACGCGCGTCGCTTCGCCACCGTTGCGATTGCGCCGGCCAGGGCGACGACTGCGCCGACCAGGATGATCCACAGACCGGGGCCGGTGGACGCGTCGACGCCAAGGTTGTCGGCCAACTTCATTGCGTCACTGACGTCGCCGATGTCGGCGAGCGCCGCGATCACGGTGATGACGGCCACCACGATCGCCAGAATGCCAACGGCCAGAACCTTGCGCGCCGCCAACTGGGCGATTCCGAACGCGAGGAGGATGAGCCCGAGGACCAGGAACACCGGACCGTCTTTCGCGCCGCCAGCGTCATCCTTGGAGAAGCCCGTGTAGGTAGTGCCCAGGATGGTGAACCACGCCAGGAACGAACCGAGAATGGCCAGAGCCGCGCCGACAACCAGCATTCCCGCACCCACGGTGACCGGCGGCCGCGCAGCCTTGCCACCCGGCACACCAGCGAACGCGGGATAGCCGGGCGTCGCATAACCGGGGGTCGCATAGCTGGGTGGCGGTGGCGGTGGCGCTGCGGCCGCCCCGAACGGTGATGGGGCTGAGCCCATCGGCGAGGGCGGGGTACCAGGCATGTCGTTGAAGTCGCTCATCCGCTCGAGCTTAGATCGGCTGCCGACGCTGCCGGACCGATACTGACGCGGACGGCGCCGACTTACGCTCCGAGCACCCAACGCGACGCAGTGGCCTGGTCGCGAACACGAGTGCTGACCTCCGCAACACAGCGGTGCACGCGCTCGGCAACCGATGGAGTGTGCGAGGCCAGGCCGCACTCGGGAGTGATGATCGCCTGCTCGCGCAGCAGCACGGGATCGGCGCCACGCTGCACCAGCTCGCACCACAGCGCACACAGCTGGCGCCACGGGCGTTCGGCCGACGTGACGATGGGACCGCTGGTGGGAACGACACCCCACGCGATGTAGCCGCCCTGCTCCATGAACTGAACGAGATAGCCAGCGGACTCAGCAACCTCGGGACGCACCGGCAGCGACAGGATCGCTGGTCCGGCCGAAAGTTGCGACGGAATGTCGGCAAGACCGCAGACGTGCAATCCGGAGACCGCCGCCGAGCCCTCCACCATTGCCAGCGCACCCGAGACGAGATCGATGGCGGTGTCGGGGGCGATCGAGAAACCGGGTTGCATGAGGTCGACGAGCGCAGGTTCTTCGATGAAGACCAGTTGCCGGCTGCCGGGCAACGAGGCCTCGACCGCATCGAGTAGATGCTGCACCCGCGCCCGGACACAACGCACCGCAACTTCGAACGCATCGCTCATGGGGACGCCCGCGCGCGCGAGCGCCAACCCGAAACTGACCGGCCCGACGAACTGCCACTTCACGGGCCCGCAATACTGCTGCTCGCTGGCCATCTCCAGGAACGTACGGAACCCGACGAACGCGTCGTGCGAGAGGTCGGTGACGATTGGTGCGAGCGGGTCGATGAGGTTGGTGTCGACAGCAATGCTGCCGTACTGGCCAACGGTGATGCCCTGCATGCCGACCATCGCCTGGGCCATCGAACCCTCGGCCGGGGATCGCCGCGGCAGGAAGGGGATGGCCGGCAGCTCCATCTCGCGCAGCACGAACGACACCGCGTCGGAGGCATCACGGTGCGGAAGCCCACCGATACCGGTCGCAATACCGCTGGGTAGTCGCACTGGAACCATGTCGAGCCTCCTTTCAGTGGTCGAGCCCGACCCGACGTCGCGCTCAATCGTTCCACGCAGGAGTGAATCGCTTCGAAGCGTGGCAACCGATTGCAGATACGTTGGCCTGATGCGTTGCCTTTCGACAAATCTGCCGTTGCGCCGATGAACACGGTCACCCTCACTTCACCGCGCAGCCGGTTGTGGGCTCTGCGGGTACTGGTCGTCGTCCTTGCCGTCTCGATGACCGTCGCCATCGGCAATGCAGCAGACTCACGCGGCTCGTCGGCTGCACCTGTGGCAACGGTTGCGTGGGCTCTGGTGACGATGGCGCTGGTCGTCGCGCTGGTGGTGCCCAGCCCACTCGCGCTCACGGTCGTGCGGCTCCTTGCACCGGGCACGCTGCCAGCGGCCGTGGCCGCTGTCGCCTTGGGTGGGGGCGCCGTGTGGGGGTCCATCGCGCTGGTCATCGCCGTGCTGGTCAGCATGATCGCCCTGTCGGCGGAGGTTGCCGAGGCCTTGGTCCAGGGCTCGGCATACGGTCGCGAATACCGGTTGCCGCTGCGCACGCCCGCCATGCTGGTGATACCGACGGTGCTGGTGTGGTCGGTGTGGTGCATGGTCGTGCTCGGCGCAGTTCTCGAACTCGCGGCTGGGCACTGGCTCCTCGGTCCCGTGCTGGCGGTAGTCGCATGTGTCTTGGGCTGGCTGCTCGCGCCGAGGCTCCATCGGCTCTCGATGCGGTGGCTCGTCGTGGTACCCGCTGGCATCGTGGTGCACGACGCCGTCACGTTGGGCGAAACACTGATGATGCAGCGCGGCAACGTCGCTGTCGCTCACCTGGCGGCGGCGGACACGCAAGCAGCCGACCTCACTGGACCCGCTGCGGGCCACGCGTTGGAGATCGTGCTGCGCGAGATGGAACTGGTTGTGCTCGCCGCCACCGTCGCCGAGCCCAAGGGCAAAGCCTTGCACGTGCAGTCCATCCTTGTTGCCCCATCGCGCCCCGGTCGGGCGTTGAATGCACTCGCCGAGGGCAAAATTCCGGTTGCCTAGCTGGCCGCCGGGCTATCCGGCGATTCCGCCACCCAGTACATAGGTGTCGGTTGGGTCGTACAGCACGACGCTCTGACCGGGCGACACACGGCGCTGCGGCTGCGCCCACTCCACCAATGCAGTCGTGCCATCGAGCGTCACCGAGGCTGCCTGGGTCGCGCCGTGGGCGCTGCTCTGCACCAGCATCTCGCCCTCCACCGGCTGATGCGCCCATGTCATCGTGTGGACCACCATCGAGTCGCACAGCAGCATGGACTCGTCGCCGACCTTGACGGTGGACGTGGCGTGGTCGATGTCGACGACGTAGCGCTTCGGCCCTCCGCCGGGCAGGCCGATGCCGCGACGCTGACCCAACGTGACCATCTCGACGGACTCGACCGCGCCGAGCGTCGTGCCGTCGACCGCGTCGACGACAGTGGCCGGGCGGAACGCGATGCGGCTGCCCAGGAAGGCAGTCCGACCACCGTCGTGGGTGATGAAGCAGACGTCTTGGCTGTCGGGCTTGTCGGCCGTCCGCAGGCCCATCGCCGTAGCTCGAACACGCACCTCTGCCTTCGTCAGGTCGCCGATCGGGAACAGCGTGCGAGCCAACTCGCGCTGGGGCAGCATGTGCACGACGTAGCTCTGGTCCTTCGCCATGTCCTCGCCGCGCGCCACGTACCGAATGCCGCCACGCTCGATGATGCGCGCGTGGTGGCCGGTGGCCACCGCATCGAACCCCAGCAGATCCGCGCGCTCGCTGAGCCGGTGGAACTTGAGATGGCGGTTGCACTCGATGCACGGGTTCGGGGTCAGACCCTTCTGGTGAGCGCTGACGTAGGGCGCCACCACGTGCTCGTTGAAGTCGTCGGTGAAGTTGAACACCAGATGGTCGATGCCCAACTGCTGTGCGACGCGACGGGCATCGTCGACGTCGGCCACCGAGCAGCAGCCGGTATCGCTCTCGCCACCCCACAGCCGCATCGTGATGCCCACCACCTCGTGGCCGTCGCGCAACAATTCGGCAGCGGCAACCGACGAATCGACCCCACCGCTGAGCGCCATCAAGACCTTCATGACACGACGCTCATGAGACGGCCAGTTCAGTGCGTCGGAGTTGGTGGACGGCGCGCACGATCACGTCGACGCCGTGGTCGACGTCGGCGGCGGTAGAGGTGGCGCCCAATGTGAGCCGCAACGCACCCTGCGCGAGGTCGCGAGAGACGCCCATCGCATGCAACACGTGGGAGGGCTCCATGGCGCCTGCAGCACACGCCGACGCGGCGCTGGCGCACACGCCGGCCTCGTCGAGCAGGAACAGCAGCGCCTCGTTCTCGATGCCCTCGATGCACAGGTGGGCAGACCCGGCAACCTTGGCGGTGCGCGCCACGGTCTCGTGTACGCCCGGCAGTTCGGCGACCAGCCGGTCGACCAGTTGGTCGCGCAGGGCGGCGATCCGTGACAGCTCCGAGCCGCGCTGCTCATCGGTGATCCGCAGTGCTTCAGCCATCGCCACGATGCCACCCACATTGTGGGTGCCACTGCGCCGCTCACGCTCCTGGCCACCACCGATCAGCGCCGGTTCGAACGTGATGCCCTCGCGGGCGATCAGCACGCCAACTCCCTTGGGCCCACCGAACTTGTGCGCCGACAGCGACAGCAGGTCGACATGCGGCCAGATGGTGCGCAGATCGAGCCAGCAGGCCGCCTGCACGGCATCGGTGTGCAGCACGGCCTTCGGCGCGTGGCGGCGAACGATCTTGGAGACGGCAGCCATGTCATTGATGGTGCCGACTTCGTTGTTGACCGCCATCACGCTGACGACCGAGACGTCAGAAGTCTCGCTCAGCACAACCGCCAGCGCATCGAGATCGACCGCGCCCGTAGCGGTGGTAGGCACCACGACGCCGTGGGTCAGGTGAACACATTCCAAGACGGCGTGATGCTCGGCGGCCGGACACACAGCAGTGCCACCACGTCGGGCAAGCACACCACGGATCGAGGTGTTGTCGGCCTCGGTGCCACCACCGTTGAAGATCACCTCGCCGGGTTTGCACCCGATCGCGGTGGCCATCACCTCACGGGCATCGTCGATGGCGGTGCGTGCTTCACGAGCGAAGCGGTGCGAACCCGACGGGTTCGCGAAGTGCTCGAAGAGGTAGGGCAGCATGGCCGCGACCGCCTCAGGTCGCATGGGCGTGGTGGCCGCATGGTCGAGGTAGGTGTAGCCGGGCATGCCTACAGGCTACGAAGGAGTGCGGAATTGTGGCTGCCCGGCGTGCCACGCAGCTGGCTGATGCGTCGGAAAGTTGCGGCGCTGGTATCGGCTGATCACACACAGCAGGTATGCCTCGGGGTGCACGCGACGAAGCCCGTCGTGGTGCAGGGTGGCCGCGGCGCGGGCGGCAAGATCGGCCGCGAGCGAGTAGCGAGCGTCCACCGAGAGCTCGCGGTTGCGTATCAGGAAGGTTCTGATGACCGTGTACTGCTGGTCGGTCAGGGCGGTCGGGTCGATGGTCGCGGCGAATGCCTCCAAGCCCATCGGCACCGGGAACCACACCGCTGGAGGGAGCAGCGTGCGGGTCGGGTCGCGAATCACGATGGTCCCCGCGAGCAGGTCACCCACGCGCTGATGACGAGCGGTGCCCATCACCATCAGCATGCCGGTGACGCCCAGCGGCGGCAGGAAGCGATCGACGAGACCGCCCATCATTCGTAGAGAGGCATGCCGCAGCCGGATGGGGGCGCCCTCCAGCGTGACGGCGCGCAGACCCAATGCTCGTTTCCCGATGGTGCGGCCACGCATGAATGTCTCGGACAGGACCGGATAGCCCATCACCACGGCGGCGATGAGCAGCGCGGTGCCCATGTTGGACGACGACGAATCCACCACCCCGCTGGCAGCCAGCAGCATCGCCCCTACCCACAAGATGCCCAGCTGGATAGCGAAGTCGATGATTCCCGCGAAGACCCGTGAGGCAACACCGGCAGTCTCGACGTCGAGCACCACGGCTTCGGGGGTGACGATGCCATCCATCAACGCATTACCCTACGCAGGCAGTGGACATCGATGCGTTCGTGGCGGCACATCAAGGGGCGTGGAGGCGGCTGCAGCAGCTCACCGAGCGAGCGCGCAAAGTCACGCAGGTCACGCCCGATGAACTCGACGAGATGGTGCACCTGTACCAGCGCACCGGCGCCAACCTGGCCAATGCACGCGTCGAATACGCAGCAGACTCGGCGTTGGTCAATCGTCTGACACTGCTGGTCAGCGATGCCCACGGAGTGCTCTACGGGCAGCGCGACACCGAGGTGCGCCGCGGCGTCACACAGTTCGCCACCGTCACGTTCCCGGCCGCCGTCTACTCGCTGCGCAAGTACATCCTCGTCGCTGCGCTGTTGACGTTCCTTCCCTGGGCCGTGTTCCAGATCTGGCTGTCGGTGTCTCCGACGGCATTCGACGTGGCCGCCCCGGACGGCTCCGGTCAGCAGTACATCAATCAGGACTTCGAGGAGTACTACTCGAATCAACCGTCGCAGAACTTCGCGACGCAGGTGTTCTTCAACAACATCCGCGTCGGCTTTCTTGCCTTTGCTGCCGGCGTGTTGCTGTGTGTCGTCACTGCCGCGCTGCTGGCGTGGAACGGTGCAAACGGTGGGATGGCCGGAGGTCTGTTCACCCACGCGGGGCAGGCCGACAAGTTCTGGGGCCTGATACTCCCGCACGGAATGCTCGAGCTGTCCGCAGTCGTGGTGGCGGGCGCGGCGGGGCTCCGCATCGGGTGGGCGATCATCGACCCCGGCGACCGTCCACGCTTCAACGCGCTCACCGACGAGGCCCGTCGATCGGGCAGCGTTCTGGTGGGCCTGGTCATCGCATTCCTGATGGCCGCCGTGGTGGAAGGGTTCGTGACCGGCCGCCCGTGGTCGACGTTCGTGCGGGTCGGCATCGGTGTCGGAGCGTTCAGCCTGTTCTGGGGCTGGACCATCGTCTACATCGTCCGCCTGCGCCGCGAAGGACTGGAAACCTTCGCCCCCGACGCCGCCCTCGCCTGAAACCGCCCCACCAGGACGGCCCACCCAACCCGGTCCTGACCGACCTCACGTTCAGAGGCGGCCGCTGGCCTTTACTTCTAGGTACTTGTCGACCAACTCTGTGGCCAACTTGCCGGGGGCGGCATCGACCACGATCGCGCCGGCCGCACGTAGACGAGCCGTGGCGCGCGCCCGCTGATGCACTGCGTTGACGGCGGCCGCCTCGCGGTATGCCTCGCTGGCCCACTGATGATCGCCGCCGGCAGCCCAGTGCTGCACCGCGGGATCTTGCACCGCAGCGACGACCACGAGATGGCGACGGGTGATGATCGGCAACGCAGGCAGCAACGCCTGCTCGACAACTGCCTCGACGAGATCGGTGAGCACGATGAACAGCGAGCGTCGACGAAAGCGCGCTGTCGCGTAGTTGAACGCTGCCAGGTACGCACTCTCGCTGTAGTCGGGCTCCAACATGTACATCGCCTCGGCGGCGCGACCCAGCTGGCTCTTGCCGTTCGTGGGCACCACCACGCTGCGCACCTGGCGGTCGAAGGCCACCATGCCCACACGGTCGCCCAATTTCGTCGCCGCCTGCACCACTCCCAACACGGCATCCATCGCATGCTCGACGCGCGGCACGCCGCCGACGGTGCCGGCCATGACTCGACCGTTGTCCAACAGCAGCACCACGTTCTGATTGCGTTCCGCGCGGTAGTGCTTGACGATCGGACGCTGCAGACGAACTGTCGACGGCCAGTCGATGCGACGGAACTCGTCGTCGGGGCGGAAGTCACGCAGCTGGTCGAACTCCGTACCACCACCACTGGTACGAATACTGCGTACGCCCACCTCCAGCACACGAGGCACTCGAATGCGGCGCTGCACCTCTTCGCGACTGGGGTATGCCGGCATCACACGCAGGCTGCCCTCCACCGCCCGCGTTGCCTGACGGTTGACCAAGCGCAGCGGGCCCTCCACACGAACCGTCACATCGCTCAACGGGAACCGGCCGCGACGAGTCGGTCGCAACACGGTCTTCGATCGCAGGCGCGCACCGGGCCGCAGCGTGGCGCTGACCCGTCGACGCTCGGCGCCCAGGCTGGGCCACAACGCGTCGGTGACCGTCACCCGTGCGAGGTGAGGCGCACGGTTGGCAACCAACCAGGTCAGTGTCACCAGCTCACCCATCGTCACCGACTCGTCGAGCTCGCGCTGCACATCGATGCGTTTGGGCGCCACACACAGCGCGGCATCCACGATGAAGGCCACCAGCAGCAGCGCCTCGACCACGACCATCGCCGACCAGCTGCGACCGGGCCACGCGAACAACGCGAGACCCGAGAGGGCGACGAGCGCGGCGAACCATGCGCTCGGCAGCGGGTAGGCGATGCGGTGCTTCATAGGAGCCGAGTCAGCAACAGATCAGCGTGGCGTCGGGACGGTGGCGAGAATGCCGTCGAGCACAGCGTCGGCCGACGTGCCCTCCAGCTCCAGCTCGGGACGAACCATGATGCGGTGACGCAGACACGGCTTGGCGACCGCCTTGACCTCGTCGGGTGTGACGAACTCGCGCCCGCTGAGCCACGCCCACGCCTTCGACGCGTGCAGCAACCAGGTGATGCCACGCGGCGACACCCCCAACTGCAGCGACGGCGATTCACGGGTCGCACGACAGACGTTGACGATGTACTGCTGCACCGCCGGATCGACCCGAATCCGTTGGATCGCAGCGCGACCGGCGGCCAGATCAGCGGCCGATGCGACCGGACGGACACCCGCACCGCGAACGTCATGGGGATTCATACCCCGGTCATGGCGCGACACCATCTCCAGCTCCTGCTCGAAGGTTGGATACTGCACCTGCAGCTTGAACAGGAAGCGGTCGAGCTGCGCCTCGGGCAGCGGGTAGGTGCCCTCGTACTCGATCGGGTTCTGTGTCGCGATCACGAGGAACGGATCGGGCAATGGATAGGTCTGACCGTCGAAGCTGACCTGGCGTTCCTCCATCGCCTCCAACAGCGCCGCTTGCGTCTTGGGTGGTGTGCGGTTGATCTCGTCGGCCAAGAGCAGGTTCGTGAACACCGGACCCTCACGGAACTTGAACGTGATGCCATCGGATGTCTGACCCACCAGTTGCTGGCCGATCACGTCGCTGGGCATCAGATCGGGCGTGAACTGCAAGCGTGTGAACTTCATGTCGAAGGCGGCAGCCAGGCTCTTCGCCAGCAACGTCTTGGCCACGCCGGGGACGCCCTCGAGCAACACATGGCCGTTGACCAGCAGCGCCGCGATCACGCCAGTGAGCACACCCTCCTGGCCAACCACCACCTTGCCAACTTCGTCGCGCACCGCCATGACAGCCTGCAGGGGTGACCTGAGTTCCTCGTTCACGAGCTGACTCCTTCAACTTCGAGGCGCCCCAGAGGGGTCGCGTCACGGATTGCCTGTAAAGAATTGCTGAGCTGTACCAGCTCGGCGTTGTCGTGCACATCGCGCAGCAGCACCGACGCAACCTGACCGAGCGACAACGATGTCTGCGCCGCAACAGCAGCGTCCAGATCGTTGATGGTCGTGGTCGCGGGCAGTCGGAACTCGTTGCACAACGAGCGATAAAGGTTGCCGCGCAGCAGCCAGCCAGCGCGATCCGCATGCCGGGCTCGCTGCATGAGGTTGCCGGTGGCCACCACCAGCTCGCTGCCTGCAATGGGTACCTGCTCGGGTTCACGCACCGGCCGGCCGGGCCGAATCGCGCGCGCAATGGCAAAGATGACGAAGGCGATGGCCAACTGGGTCAACGCCATCCACACGCCTGGCCGAACCAGATCCGACAGGGTCCGCTGACCCGTTCCGATGTCCGCTGCGGTCTTCGCCGCCTGCTGACCGAGCAGGATGTCGACGCGCGAGCCGTCGGTGGGTGCCAGCAACGCTGTTGCCAGTGGCCCATTGTCGGCGTAGCGCAGCAGCGAGTTGGTGAAGAGTTCGTTGTCGCCGAGCTGCACGATCAGGCCCGCACCCCGCGGCGCGACGACGGCGAAGGCCCCCGACTGGTTCTCGAAGCATGTCGATGTCGCCGCTGGCGAGGCATGGAACCGGACGCCCGCTCGAACGAAGACTCCGCGCAAATGAGCAAGGGCCGGCACATCACAGTCGTCGAGTGGCACGTTGATCTGGGAGGCCACGTCGTTGGCGCCGAACGACGGCAATTTGTCAGCGACCTCGCTCGGCGCGCCAAGGTCTCCGGCGAGGGTGCTCGCTGGATCAGCGACGACGACCACGCCCCCGCCCTCCGCGAACGCCAGCAGCTCGCGACGTTGCGTGTCGTCCAGCCGATCCTCCAACACCAACACGCGCTGGGGTTCGCCCACCGCCGGCGCAGCCCTGACGACAGAGACCGTCGCTCCCTCGTGCTGCAACAGCACGACCAGACCACGCGTGCCGCTGCCGTCGCCGCTGCGCGGGTCGAACGGCTCGGGGTTCGGTCGTGCCCGCAGCAACAGCAGCATCCCAACCGCCGCAACGACCAGCAGCAGCGCAGTGAAGCCGACGCGACCCCCTGCGGATTCGGTGCCGACCGCGCGACGAGGGCTCATCTGCGCGCCTGCACGGCTGTCGCCAGAACGTCGCGCTCCAGCACCTGGAAGTGATCGTCGTCCGCGGCGTCGACATCCAGGTGGCCGTACCACGCGCCATCGAACAGGTCCGCTGCCGAGTTGAACGAGGTACTGGCCACCGGCGTGACACGCCCGAGTTGAACGCGTTCCTCACCGGTCGTGCGACCCGGAATCTCATCGATCAATCCGCGCCGAGCCAGGTCGCCCACAAGCGCCCGATACCGGCAGCGCAGGGCGTCTCGATAACGACCTGCAAGACGGTGCTGCTCGGCCTCCGTGCGCCAGTTCACGGGCTCACGGGAGCGGTCAACGGCAACGGCGTCTCGCTCGACCAGGTCGTCGTCATCCTCACCGACAACAGGCTTCTTGCGCGCTCGGCCGCGTCCCGAGGTCTTGGCCACCGACCGCAGCACCATGTAGAGCAGCCCGATGACCGCGGCGATCAGGAGCGCCCACAGCAGCAGCGAGACGATGCTGAGATCGACACCGCCACCCTTTCCCTGGGGAGGCGTGGGTGGCTTGGGTGCGGAACACACCGACGTGTCCTTGCTGACCAGTTTGCAGGCCTCCTCGCGTACCGCGTCGGGGTCCTGGTTCACCGGGCCCAGCGGGTCGCCCGGTGGCGCGTTGGTCAGCCACGCGCGGGTGAGGAACTCAGTGATCACGTGGCAGGACCGAACGCTCGGTCCGCTGCCATCACGATGTCCAGTCCTTCCGCATGTACGCGGATCTGCAGGTACAGCTGCGTCGTCGCCAGCGCAGTGAACGGGATCACGATCAGCAACGCCAGTTGCGAGGTGATGCCCTGCGCCAGCCAGCCGTACGACCCGAACGTGACGAGCCCGGTCGCCTGCGCCAACTGGGGCAGGAACGCGATGAATGCGAACAGCATCACGGCCAGCACGCTGCACGCCCACACGAACCCGAATGCAGCGCCGAAACGCGTGCGGACCAGTCGCCACGACCGGGGAATGGCGGCGAAACCCAGCTTCTCGCCCATAACCACGGGTGCGACCAGTAAGACGCAGGTGCTGAACAGCGATGCCGTCAACGGCAGGATCCAGATCAACGCCGCCAGCGCAGTGCGGTCGGAGTTGATCAGCCACAGATCGAACAGCAGCGCCCACCAATGCGTCACCAGCCAGGTGCCGACCAGCAGCGGCAACCGGCGCAGCACGGCCCGGATGCATTCACCGATTCCCGGCGACCCACCCATCTGATAGCGGACGAGAAAGACTGCCGCATAGGCACCGATGAGGTGAGCGGTGAACGACTGCAGCGCGGCGGCCAGGAACACAAAACTGGACTCAGCACCGATGTACCCGCGGTCACCCAGCATCCCGTCGACGGCATCGAAACGATCGAACGCAAGGACGGCGAGCACTACCCCGACAGCGACCATCGGCACCATCAAGATCGCCGAGCCGACCAGCACACTGCGAGCCTGGCGCTGTAGGACGTGTGCCGCACCGTCGATGGAACCAACGATGATTCGCTCCGTTCGTCGCAGGCGCGGCACCTGCGGCGAACGCGCCACGGCCTCTCGACCGCGGGTGACCGTCGGCACCGCCATCGACCCTGATTCGATGCCCACCCATTGGCTCACGCGGCCATTCTGGCCGAAGCACGCGGTGGCGCGTGAGCGCTCGGGACGATTCGGCTGGCGGCTCGGCGCTCGCATGACCCAAGATGGGACGATGCGTGGGTACGACGATTCGAGCTACGGCGACTCATTCGCCGAGGTGTACGACGAGTGGTACCACGGCATCAGCGACGTTGGCGCCACGGTCACGACGTTGGTTTCGCTCGCCCAGGGTGGCCGCGTGCTGGAACTGGGCGTTGGCACCGGCCGGCTGGCCGTCCCCCTGGCGGCAGCGGGGCTGGAGGTGCACGGCCTCGACAGCAGCGAGCTGATGTTGCAGCAGATGGCCATGAAGGATGGCGGCGCCGTCGTCCACGCACACCGCGGCGACATGGTCCATGACCTCCCCGAAGGGCCTTTTTCCTTGGTGTTCGTCGCGTACAACACGTTCTTCAATCTGCTCACCCACGAGCGGCAACAGTCATGCTTCGCTGCCGTCGCCGACGCGCTGGTGGAGGGGGGATGTTTCGTGATCGAGGCATTCGTTCCCGACCCTGAGCACGACCCTGCATCCAACATCACCGTCCGCTCGATCGCTGCTGACCGAGTAGTGCTGAGTGTCAGTACTACCAACGCCATCGATCAGGTCGCAGAAGGTCAGTTCATCGACATCACCGAGGCTGGCGGTGTGCGGCTGCGACCGTGGAGCATCCGCTGGGCGACCACCGTGCAACTCGACGACATGGCCACCGCCGCCGGATTGCGCCTGGCCGACCGGTGGGAGGCGTTCGACCGCACCCCCTTCACCACCGAGAGCGAACGTCAAGTCTCCGTCTTTTGCAAGGGGAACCACCCAAATTCGAGCCCCGTCCGCCCTTCGCCGAGCCTCACCTCGTAGGCTGTAGGAGCTGTGAGCCAACTCCGTCTGAACCCGCTGACCGGGCGATGGGTCACGATCGTGGCAGATCGTGCCGAACGCCCCTCCGATTTCGCCCCGCGCACCGCGCAGGTCGAGTCGGAACCAGGTCGCCCCTGCCCTTTCTGCCCCGGTAACGAAGAGAGGTCGCTCCCCGCGCTCGAGACGCTCGATGCCGGCGGCCACTGGCGTATGCGCGTCATCCCCAACCTGTACCCGGCATTCGAAGGCGACGAGCCGTTCGCGGTTCACCACCACGGTCCGGTGCACGTGGAGGCGGAGTCCAGCGGCATTCACGAGGTTTTCGTGTTCACCCCGGACCATGAGGGTGGACTGCACCTCATCACCGACGACGACGCCACCGAGATGATGCGGATGCTCAAGCGTCGGCTGCAGGAACATGCCACCACCAAGCATGTCCGCTACACGCAGGCCATCATCAACCACGGTCGCGAGGCTGGGGCATCGCTGGCGCACCCCCACGGCCAACTGTTGGGCCTGCCGTTCGTGCCGGGTGAGATTCTCGAAGAGCAGCGTGCCTTCACCCGCTTCGAGGGTGGCTGCATCCTGTGCGCAACCGTCGAGGCCGAACTGGTTGATGGCAAGCGCGTGCTCTTCGCCACCGACGACGTGGTGTGCGTCAGCCCCTACTGGGCCGGCGTCCCGTATGAACTGCTGATCATCCCGCGCAGCCACGATCTGCACATCACTGACAGCAACGACACCACCCTGGGTGCCGTCGGAGTCGCCATTCGCGATTCACTGATCGCGCTGCGCGAAATCCACGGCGACATCGCATTCAACCTGGTGCTACACACGGCCCCGCACCACTACAACGGGTCCTACCACTGGCATGTACACCTGTTCCCGAAGCTGGTCACCACCGCCGGGTTCGAGCGCGGCACCGGCGTGATGATCAACATCGTGCCACCGGAGACCGCTGCCGAGCAGTTGCGTCACGTCTCCGTGCGGGCCTGATCCCTCAGGCCCCTCCCATGTCAGAGATCCGCGTTGCAATCGAAATCGATGCAACACCGTCACGCGTGTGGGAGATCGTCGAGCCGGTCGAGAACCATGTCGACTGGATGCACGATGCCGTCGCGATTCGGTTCACCACTGACCAGACACGCGGCGTGGGCACAGCGTTCCTGTGTGACACCAAGGTCGGGCCCATCAAGCTTGTCGACCGGATGGAGATCACCGCCTGGACACCCGGCGAGGTGATGGGCGTGCGCCACACAGGGCTGGTCACCGGCAGCGGCCAGT
>DAORTY010000050.1:0-23476 GCA_035432905.1 Ilumatobacteraceae bacterium
GGCGTGCTCGTGTTCGACCTCGAGATCGATTGACGGCGACCTGGCAGGTCAGCCGGGGCGACTGACCCCGACCACTGCGTTCCAGTTCAGGACCCGCAGTCGAACCACCGCCCCGGTGTGCGGCGAATCGATCATCATCCCGTTGCCCACGTACATGCCGACGTGACTGATGGGTGAGTAGAAGAACACCAGGTCACCGGGCTGCGCTTGGTCTTTGGGGACCTGCGGGTTGGACCGGAACTGCTGGCCGGACTGGTGCGGGATCGACACGCCAGCCTGCGCCCACGCCCACATGGTGAGACCGGAGCAATCGAAACCCTGACTGGGTGACGCTCTGAATGCAACGTAGGGAACACCGAGTTGGCTGTATGCCGCAGCCACGGCTGCGCCGGCCTTACCGGAAACCGGCGGCGGCTGCGGGATGGGCGGTTTCGGTGCGGCGACGGGAGTGTTGGGCGTGGTGGCGGTGGTCGTGCCGCCGCCAGCAGTCGCGACGCCCGTATTGCCGCCGCCACGCGGTGCCGCTGCAGCAGCCGCAGCAGCAGTCGCAGCGGCGTTGGCGGCGGCGGCGTTGGCCGCGGCGGCGGCCGCCTTGGCCTGCGCCGCTGCTGCTTCCTTGGCCGCCTTCTCCGCTCTCAGCGTTGCTTGCCGCTCGGCTTCGGCCTGCACCATTTCGCCATACTTCGCTTTGGCGTCGGCCGACTTCTTCGTGTACTCCTCGATCAGCTTCTGACCCTCGGCGAGCTTCGCGTCGAGGTACCCGATGAGATCGGCCGCTTCCTTCTCCTGCCGCTGCAGCGTGGCAACGTCGGTGTTGAGGGTGCGCAGCACAGAGTCGAGTTCGTCGGCGGTGCCGGCTCCGGTGTCGAGCGCGATCGATGACAACGCATCGAGCTGCTGCGCCTCGTTGTAGCTGGTTGCCGAGGAGAACAACGGACTGAGACCGAGCGAGTCACCGCCTACGAATCGATTGACCGCTATCTGGGTCATCGCTGCCTGCAATACCGTGATCTTCGCGTTCTCGCTGTCGACCTTTGCCTGACTGATGACGATTTCGGCGTTCAGTTCGACCTGCTTGTCCTGCGCTGCGCCATATTCCTCGTCGAGGGTTGCAATGCGTTCGTTGAGACGATCCAGTTCGGCGCCCAACTGCTCGACCACCTGCTTTTGATCACTCACCCCGTCGGCGTTGGCAGTGGGCACGCCCGCGAACACGGTGGTGACCGCAATCGCGGCCGCCAGTACGCGAGTCGTCAACCGCCGGGTTTCAATCATGACGGAAAGACTACCAATGTGACAGTTGTATTGCGAGTCATGGCGAATCGGGACATATTCGTCGCAGTCATGAGGCCAGCAGCGGCACCATCACGGCGGCCAGGAAGGGAGCGAAGTACACCGAGGCGGTGGCCGAAATGTGGTTGTTGTCGCGATAGAGGATCATGTTGCCAATGATGACCGGGCACTCGCTGGTGCCGCAGAGCCAGTTGCTGACCGAGACGAAGCTGGCGTCGTGCTCGCCAGCGATGTCACGCTCGAGCTGCACACGCGACACGTCGACTGAATCCTTACGGGGAGCGATGCAGCCACGGACGTTGCGCGGCTGCTTGGACAGGCAGTTGGGGATCTGGTGGATCGGCAGCGGCGTGTCGCCGATGATCAACAGCTTGTCGGCCGTGGGGCGCACCGCCTCCAGTGTTGCGGTGAGGCCCCGGCGCCAGACGGCGTCGGAGTCCTTGCCCACGTCGGAGCCACCCGGGTCGTACGGAGCCGATGACATCACGACCATCGTCGGCTTCGCAATCGCCAATTGCTCCACCACCTTCGCCCGCCACGCGATGCATTCCGGGTCCAGGAACGTGCGCCGGATGCGAACATCGGCCGTCGGGCAGCCACTTTTCGCGAACACGATCAACTTCCAATGGCGGGTGTTGGAGAGCTCCTCGAGCGCTGGAAACCACTGCGCTGCATGCGAATCACCGAACAGCGCGATGACGGTGGACGACGTCAGGTCACCGTACTCACACACCTTCGGGTCGACGGTGCCGTCCTTCAACATGCAGCCGTCGTTGTAGATCCACGGCTTGTCGGAGCGGACCCCCTGCACGGTCGGGTCCACGTTCGACGGAACCTCGTTGATCTGCGCGCCATCGTTCAGGGAGATCAGCTGCGCCGCCAACAGCTCGTCGAGCGGCACCAGTGGTGGCAGCGGTTGTGTCGTGGTGGTGGGCCCCGGAACCGTGGTCGATCCACCGGCTGTGTTGCCCGTGGTCGCCACGGTGGTACTGACACTCGTCTCGGCGACCGCTTGCGGCAGTGTCGGCGCGGCGGCGACACCTCCCCCTTCGATGTCATTGGGCAGGTTGATCATGACGACCGCGGCAAGCGCGCCGACGGCCACGAGCGAGGCACCCAGCATCAGGCTGCGGCGCGGCGCCACCGCCAGCCACTGCGACTGGCGGACCGGATTCTCCAGGTAGTGGAACGACAGCGCGGCCGCACCAACCGATGCGGCCAGCACCGCAACACGTGCGGAAGCAGACAGCGGGCCGAACTTGGCGTCGATCAGCACCAGCATCGGCCAGTGCCACAGGTAGATGCCGTAGGAACGCTGACCGACCCAGACCATCGGCCGCATTCCGAGGTAGGCAGCGGGTTCGTTGAGCTGGCCGCCACCCGCCGCGGCCACGATGGCAACGGTGCCCAGGACCGGCAGCAGCGCGGCGTAGCCGAGGTTCATCGTGTCGTCGTAGGCGACGAAGCAGTAACCGATGATGAACAGGCCGAACCACGCGGCCGACGCTCGGATCGTCGGCGACAGGCGCAACACGGCCCCGCCGGCGAGGGCCAGCATCGCCCCGGCGATGAGCTCCCACGCACGGGTCGGCAGCAAGAAGAAGGTCGGTGTGCGGGCCCAGTCAGCGAACCACACGAATGCCAACAGCGACTGGAGGAAGAAGCCGGCCATGATGGCGAGGGCGAACCGGCGCGTGTGCCACCGCACGCGGGTGAGCGCATAGATGAGCACTGGCCAGACCATGTAGAACTGCTCTTCGACCGCGAGCGACCAGAAGTGCAGCAATGGCGTCGGCATCGATTGGCTGACCACATACCCGTCGCCCATGGCGAACTTGATGTTGATCAGGAAGCCGCTGCCCCACAGGGCATCGTCGGCGAGATCCGCCTGCGAGAGCGGGTCCAGCATGAAGCGCCCGGCGATCAGCGTGACGATGACCACCAGCAGCGAAGCCGGCAACAGCCGTCGGGCGCGACGACCCCAGAACCGCGGCAGGGCGCGGCCACCGCGCAGCAGCAGGTCCTTCATCAGCAGCGAGGTGATGAGGTAGCCGGAGACGACGAAGAACACATCGACACCGAGGAAACCGCCGCTCGTCGGACCGAGGTTCGCGTGGTACAGCAGGACCGCGAGCACCGCGATCGCGCGGAGGCCTTCGATGTCGCGACGGAAACCGGTGGGCATGTCGTCGGCCAACAGCTCCGCAGGCGTCCGCGCCGGCGCGTTGGCGGTCTGCTCGCCCATCTCCTGCGTAGTCATCGACGTGAACCCATCCTGCGCGCTCGACGACCACTCGACAGCGGCCACCAGTGCCAAGAGCGTAGTCGTGGGTCGTGGTCGAGTGCCGTCTCTCTGCAGTGGCTCGACGGTGGTCCGTGGCACACCACAAAGACACGTACTTCTATGGCGTGCCACAGAAGTACGCGTTCAGCGCTGAACACGTCTGTGGCACACCACAGAAGTACGTAGTTCTGTGGTGTGCCACAGAAGGGTCTGGCAGGCGGAGCGGGCGGGACCGGGCGGGACCCGGGCTGAGCGGGCGGGACCGGGCGGGTACAGCTAGGCGCTGATCGCGAGGTGCGCTGGGATGCGGCGGCGAAGGGTCAGCGAACCAACGACGCCCGCCACCGAGGCGACCAAGGGCACCAGCCACACCAACTTCAGCGAGTGCTGCATCACGATGCCGCCCAACGTGTTGGCCAAGCCCATCGACCCCTGGAACACCATGGTTGCCAACCCGTAGTAGCGACCGACCAGGTTCGGTGGCGCAAGGTCGGCGGTGAGCGGCTGGCGAACGGCGCCCAGCACGGCCTCGCCGAAGCCGCCGAGAACCTGGGCGAGCCCGATCATGGCGATGGCAACGACGATCGGCGCGTACGGCGTCACGTTCATCAGCGCAAAGGCGACCACGAACCACAGGTTCATCACGGCCAGTGAGGTCACCCGGCTGCGGCCACGAACCCAGCGCAGCGTGGGGATCTGAGTGAACACCACGCTCACCGCGCCGAACATGAAGAGAATGCCGATCGTCGGCTTGCTGATACCGAGCAATGATGCGTAGGCCGGCATGAACGCGAAGAGAAACCCAAAACCGAGGGCAACGGCGACGTCGGTCATCAGCAGGCGAACGAAGAAGCGATCGGCCAACACATCGACGAAACCCACCCGCGTCGGGCTGCGCTCGTGCATCGGCACGTGACCCGATGGCATGCCCGGAAGCACCGCCAGGAAGATGACGTACGTAGCCACGTTCACGCCGAACAACCAATGAAATGAGGTCACTGAGTTGCCGGCAACCAGGAACCCTCCGAGCGCGCCACCGAGTGCCGCTCCGAGGTTCAGCGACGCGCGCTGGAACGCCGACACCGCCGGCAGCTCGTGTGGCTTCACGATCAGTGCCAGCAGCGCGGACTGCGACGGGAACCACATTGCATTCCCCACCCCGAGCAGCACCGAGACGCCCAACGCCGCCTCGAACGTGGTCACCGCCGCGTAGAGGGAACCGGCGGCGATGGAGACGAGGCAGCCCGCCATCAAGATGCGACGGGCGCCGAATCGATCGGAGAGAAAGCCGGCGAACGGGGTACCGAGCACCATCGTGAAGCTCATCGCCCCGACGGCGAAACCGGCCTGGCTCAGCGAGATCCCACGAACCTCGTGGAAGTAGATGAGCACAAAACCGAAGAGCGCCGCTGACCCCACCATGTTGATGACGGTGGCAACGAAGAACCGTTGCAGCGCCGGGCTGAAGGATCGAAAGCCCGGGTTCGACATTGCCGGACAGAGTACGCGTGAACGGTCCGGAACCGACGTGATCAGTGGGTGTGATCGTGGCCGTGGCCGTGGGGCATCTCGCCGATGACGAAGTCGTGGTGATCGTCGTGCTGGATTCCCTGCAGCGTGATGCCAAAGGTCTCCAACAACATCTGCGTGTTCAACACGTCGCGCGGAGAGCCCTGCGCGACGATGCGACGGTTGAGCAGCAGCACCTGGTCGCATCCCGCCGCCTCGCCGATGTCGTGAGTAGCGGTCACGACCGCAGCCCCGCGAGCCAGCGCCATCTCGACGAGTTCTCGATAATGCTCACGCCCCGCTACATCCAGGCCTCCGGTCGGCTCGTCGAGCACGAGCAGGTCGGCCTCGCGGGCCATCACCTGCGCGAGGTACACGCGCTGCTGTTGCCCCCCGGAGAGCGAACGCAACGGCTCATCGGAGAGGTTCGTGACACCCATGTGGGCCATCGCATCGTCGACCAGCTGTCGGTCACGATCGGTCGTGCGGCCGAACAGACCGAGCGCGGCGAACCGCCCCATGCGCACCACCTCGATTGCTCGGATCGGGACGACGAACCGTGCGGTGTGTGCTTGGCCGAGATACGCAATCTGCTGCGGTCGTTTGCCAGGCTTGCCGCCGAGTACTTCCAGCGAGCCGGCAACCGGCGGAATCAGACCCAGGATGGTCTTGAGCAGCGTCGACTTGCCCGAGCCGTTCGTGCCCACGAGTGCCAGCGATTCACCGGGTTGCAGCGTGAGCGAGATGCCCTCCACCACCGGGTCGTTGCCGTAACCAACCGTCAGCCCAGTCGCGACCACGGGGGATGCACTCATGCGGCACCGACCGGGGCGGCAGCGGCCGGCTTGCGCAGCACGTTCGCAAGACTGCGAGCTGCCACCTGCGCGAGCAGCACGACGAAGAACGCGCACACCGTCACGAAGACGACCGTGGCACCGGCGGAGGTGTCGTAGTGGTAGCTCATCAGTAGCCCGACGTACACCGACGTGACGCCGATACCGATCGCCCACGCGATCATCGCCCAGATCCGGCGCGCCAGCAGCGCTCCCGCACTGGCCGGCGCGATCAGCATTCCGAACACGAGCAACGTGCCCACGGCCTGGAAGCTGACGACAACGGTCGCGGCCACCATCACCAACATGATCGCGTGGTAACGGCGCGACGAGAAGCCCGAGACATCGGCCTGCTCAGGGTCGAAGCACAGTAGGAGGAACGGACGATAGAGCAGTGCGACACACGCCGAAATGACGATCGCCGCGATTGCCAGCACCACGATGTTCGACCAACGGATGCCGAGGATCTCACCGAAGAGAATGCGCACGATGTCGCCGTTGAACGAGTCGGTCCGTGACACCATGATCACGCCGAGGGCCAACATCCCCACGAACAGCAGGCCGATCGCTGTGTCGGAGGACAACCCCGATCGGTTGGTCACGAAACTGACGCCGACGATCATCACCGCCGAGCCAACAGCCGCTCCGAGCATGCCCGGCACACCGAGCAGTAGCGCGCCAGCAACACCCGGCAGTACGCCGTGCGCCAGCGCATCACCGATGAAAGCGAGGCCGCGCAGCACCACGAACGTGCCGGCCACCGCGCACAGCACCGAGACGAGAATGCCCGCGACGAGCGCGTTGCGCATGAACTCGTTGTTGGAAAAAGGTGCGATCAACCAGTTGTACATATGAGCGTGTGCAGCCTACGCAAGGGCCGCGGCGACCTTTCGTGCGTTGTCGAGCAGGAAGGTGGCGTAGGTCCCGTCGGCGGGCAGGTTGTGAGAGGCGAGCGCGACGACTTCGACATCCGCCGCCTCGCCGATCGCATCCGCCACCTGAGTGGGCGTACCGATCTCGGTGAAAATGGCCTTCACGTGCTGCGCCTCGATCTCGCCGGACAACGTCGACAGCTCCTTGGCCGACACGCCTGCCTGCGTGGTGAGGCTGGGAATCAGCGCGCCGATCAACTGAAAGCCGTACCGATCGGCGAAGTAGCCCATCGACTCATGGCCGGTGACCAGCTTGCGATTCGCCGCCGGGACCGCAGCGAGCACACCCTCCACCTCGGCGTTCAGTGCATCGAGGCCGGCAGCCACCGAGACGATGCCGGCGCTGACGTCGATGCCCTCCTCGGCCAGAACCGGGCCGAGTGCGACCATCACATCCCTCAGCGTGAGTGGATCCATCCACAGGTGAGGATCTTGCGCGCCGACCTGCTGATCGGGGTCGGCGTCGGGAAGCCCCTCGCCCTCTCCGACGAGTCGAACCGTGATGTGGTCGGACGCCACGAACGTGGGGACCCCGTCGTCTTGAGCCTTGTTCAGCACATCCAGCACACCACCCTCCAGGTCGAGGCCGTTGCGCACGATCAGATCAGCGTTGTTCAGCCGCTCGATGTCCTTCGCCGATGGCTCCCACTCGTGCGGGTCCGAGCCGTTCGGGATCAGGACGATCACGTTCGCGGCCTCGCCGACCGCGTCGCGAACGAGCGAGCCCAGAACCGAGTAGGTGACGACAACCGTCTTACGACCGCCGGAGTCGGTGCCCTGGCTTGCCCCACAACCGGTCACTATCGAGGCAGCAGCGAGCGCCGCCGCAACGAGCCACCTGCCCCTGGCGGGATTCGGAATAGGAAGCATTCCTAGCATGGTAGCATCTCGGCGTGACGTCCACCCATGACACCGCCGCGTTGGACGTCGACCAGATTCACGAGGCCGCCACCACTCGCCTGCGTGGCACGGACCAGCTCTACACCACAGGACGTCGCGAGCTGGTCGATCTCCTTGCCTCGATGGGTCGGCCAGTGACCATCCCCAATCTGCTCGCTGAGCGACCCAAGCTGACGCAGAGCTCCGTCTATCGCAATCTGGCGATATTGGAGGCCGCGGGAGTCGTGCAGAAGGTCGTCAGCACCGACGACCGCGCCCGCTTCGAGCTCGCCGAAGACCTGATGGGCCACCACCACCACCTCATCTGTGTGGACTGCGGCCGTGTCGACGACTTCGTGGTGTCGGCCGCCGCCGAGCATCGCATCGAGTCGGTCCTCGAGCAGGCAATCGCCGACTCCGGCTTCCAGCCGTCCGGTCATCGACTGGACATCGTCGGCACCTGTGCCGAGTGCGCGTAACTCACGATGTCAGTACTCACCGACCTACTGCCACCGATCGGCAGCGACCCCTCTCTGGTGCTCGACGCGTTCGCCGAGTGGGCCACCGCCGGCGGACGCCCGCTCTACGCACACCAGGAAGAAGCGGCATTGGCGCTTGCCGCGGGCGAGCACGTGGTGCTCGCCACGCCCACCGGTTCGGGCAAGAGCCTGGTCGCGATCGCCGGCATTCTGCTGGCACTGAACGACGGTCGGCGCGCGGTGTGGACGGCCCCCATCAAAGCGTTAGTGGCGGAGAAGTTCTTCGACCTCGTCGACCTGTTGGGTGCCCAACAGGTGGGCCTGGCCACGGGTGATGCATCCATCAACTCCGACGCACCGGTGCTGGTGTGCACTGCTGAGGTGTTGGCCAACAACGCACTTGCGCAGGGGTCTGCCAGCGACTTCGGTTTTGCCTGCCTCGACGAGTTCCACTACTACGCCGACCCGGACCGCGGATGGGCATGGCAAATACCGCTGCTGGAACTGACCAACTGCCAGATGTTGCTCGCGTCCGCCACGCTCGGCGACATGACTGCGATCACCACGGACCTCTTCGAGCGCTCGGGGCGCGCTGTCAGCGAGGTCACGTCGGTGGACAGGCCGACACCGCTCTACCACCAGTGGCGGATGATGTCGGTGGCCGACAGCGTGCTGGAAGCCGTACGCGACGGGCTCAGCCCGGTGTATGTGGTGCATGCCAACCAGGCCGCAGCGATCGAACGGGCGCAGGGCCTGGTCAGCACCAACGTCACCACCCGTGCGCAGCGGGAAGCGATTGCCGCGGCGATGAGCGGCATCAAGATGGGGCGAGGTTTCGGAGAGACGCTCGACCGCTTGATCCGCAACGGCGTCGGCGTGCATCACGCCGGCATGCTCCCCCGCTATCGGCGCCTCGTGGAACGCCTCGCCGCTGAGGGCCTGCTGCCCGTCATCTGTGGCACCGACACTCTGGGCGTGGGCGTCAACATCCCCATCCGCACAGTGCTGATGACGGCGCTCACCAAGTTCGACGGCAATCGCGTGCGGCAGTTCAGTGTGCGCGAGTTCCACCAACTGGCGGGGCGCGCCGGCCGGCCCGGCTTCGACCCCGATGGGCACGTGTGGGTGCAGGCGCCCGACCACGTCATCGAGAACAACCGAGCGCTCGCCAAGGCCGGCGACGACCCCAAGGCTCGACGCAAGGCCGGCAAGGCCAAGGTGCCCGAGGGCTTCGTCAACTACGACGAGGCCGCGATGCACCGAATCATCGCTGCACGCCCCGAGCCGCTCACGTCACGGTTTCGCGTGACCGCCGACCTGGTCGCCGGCGTGCTTGGTCGACCCGACGGTCCCGCCGCCCTGAAGCGCCTGCTGGCCACCAACCACGATGCGCCCGCCAAGCGTCGGCAGCACAAGAAGCGTGCCATCGCGGTGTATCGCAGCCTCGAAGCTGCCGGGGTTGCCGAGCGCATGCGAGACGCCAACGGGCGCTGCCTCGGCGTGCGCGTCGGCTCACTCGTGGAGGGTCGCGACGAGCGCGCGGCACTGCGCTTCTCGGCGCCGCTCACCCCGTTCGCCATCGAAGTGATCTCGACGTTCGATCGCGAGGACCCGTCGTACCTGCTCGATGTGGTCAGCGTCGTCGAGGCAGTGCTCGACGACCCACGCCAGATCCTCTACGCACAGCAGAACGCGGCGAAGGGCGTTGCCGTCAACCGCATGAAATCCGAGGGCATGGAGTACGAGCAGCGGATGGAGATTCTCGACACCATCACGTGGCCCAAGCCCCTGGCCGAACTGTTGGACAACTGCTTCCACGCGTACCACCAGCACCACCCGTGGATCCACGAGTACCCGTCACCGAAATCGATCACCCGCGAGATGTTGGAGGGCGGCGACACGTTCGCCACGTTCGTGCGTCGCTACCGGCTGGAGCGCAGCGAGGGCCTGGTCCTGCGCTACCTCACTGACACGTGGCGAACTCTCGATCGGTCACTTCCCGACGATGTCTACACCGACGGGCTGGAAGACATCGTCGAGTGGCTGGGTCAGCTGATCCGTGCCACCGACGCGACGCTGCTCGACGAGTGGGCGGTGCTGGCCGGTAAGCCGGTGCACGAGCACCTTGCACCCGTGGCACCCGCCGTCGGCCCCGTCGGCCCTCCCCCGGCGTGGCGCACCGCTGTTCGCACGGCAGCGTTCGGCTGGGTCGAACTGCTCGATCGGCGTTCATATCCCGTGCTGGCCGAGCGCACGGGCTGGACGTACGAGCGGTTGGCAACCGCTATGGCGCCGTACTGGCAGACGTTCGACTCGATCGGTATCGACGGCGCCGCTCGCGCAGCTGCCCACTTCTCGTTGGAGGAGAAGCCGGACCAGTGGGTCATCACACAACAACTGGTCGACCCAGAAGGTGATGGTGACTGGCGGTTCGTGGCAACGGTCGACATCGCCGCTGCCCTGGACGAAGGCGCACCCGTGCTCGTCCTGCAACAGCTCGGCCCTTACGAGTCACCCGACGCGGCCGCCGGCGAATCGCTGTCTCCCGAATAGGGCGTGACCGGCGCGAACAGCGGTGCCACCACTGCCAGCAACACGTTGAACGCGGCGGCAACATACAACGAGTCACGAATACCGATTCCCGTCGCAATTCCGCCCCATGCGACCGCGCCGACCGATGTGCCGAGCCAGACCATCAACATTGCCAGCGCGCTGGCTCGACCGCGCACCCAACCTTCGAGCTTCAGCGTGTAGTTGGAGAACAACACGTTGAGCATTGCCATCGTGCCTGCCCCGGCGAACAGCATCGCCACGACTCCGACCCACAACCGCTCAGCGCCGGCGAACAGCGCGGCGCCAGCTGACCACACGAACGCCGAGATCAACACCGCCCGCTCTGGAAAGCGAGGAGCGTGCAGTCGGGGCAGTACCCAGACGGCGCCCACAGAGCCCAACCCCAATGCAGCGGACAGCAACCCGAACCCGGTTGCCGACACGCGCAGACGTTCCTTGGCCACCAACGGCATGACCGCCACCAGGCCGGCCCCGGCGGCAGTGATCGTGGCCAGGCGGATGATCGGATTTCGAAGTGCCGCCCGACTCTTCACATGGCGCACCCCCTCGCGGATCGCAGCGTTGATCGCCTCTGGACGTTCGGGACGGACCGCACCGCCGCGGTAGCCGTTGACCACTGCGATGACACCGAGGAACGAGACTGCATTCAACACGAACACTCCCCCCGGACCGGTGAGCGCGATGACCCCACCTGCGAGTGCCGGCCCGATCGTCTGTGCTGCGTTGCGCGAGATCCCGTCCAGCCCGATTGCCTGCGGGAGGGTCTGCGCATCCACGAGTTCGGGCGTCAGCGCCATGAAGGCCGGCGCGGCGAAGGTCAAGGCCATCGACTCCAGGAACGTGCCGGCCAGCAACACCGGCGGCGTCATCATTCCTGTGCCCTGAGCAACAGCCAGTGCAGCCGCGACCAGCAGCGCTGCCACCTGGGTGGCGATGATGAACCTGCGGCGGTCGAGAAGATCCGCGAACGCCCCGGCATGAAGCGCGAGCAGAAAGCCCGGGACTGCCCACGAGGCCTGCACCAAGCTGACCAGCGTCGGTGAACTGGAGAGCGTCGCCATCGTCCAGTTCGCAGCAACGAGGTGCATGAATGTCCCGATGTTGCTGGCCAGCCCGGCAATCCACAGCCACCGATACACCCTCACTCGCAGCGGCGACCAGGGGCCGGGAGCGAGCTCAGTCTGCACTCGGCCGAGAGTACGCCAACCACCACCGAACGATTCGACGGATCGTGTGACGCTGGTACGGTCTGGCGATGACCGCTTCCAGCCGCCTGCAGCTGATCGACAACCTTCGCAGCGTGTTCCAGTCGTTCGGCGCTGTCGTCGACGGACTCACCGACGAGCAGTGGGCAGCACAGTCGCTGTGCCCCACATGGAAGATGCGCGATGTCGTGGTGCACATCACGGCAATCGAGGTTGCCCTGCTGGGTTGGCGACCCGGCGATGACAACCCGTTCGTGCGAATGGCAACCATTCAGCCCGAGCTCGAGGCGCTGTCGAATGTGGAACTGGCGCAGCGGTACCACGACGTCACCGACTCTCGAGTCACCGAGCTCGACGGCATGACCGACGACGAGTTCGCCCAGCCGTCGTTGACCCCCGTCGGGCCTGGCACCTATGGCCGATTCATGACGATCCGCTGCTTCGACGTGTGGGTGCACGAACGTGACATTCGTGTGCCACTCGGCATCAGCGGGGACGACAGCGGGCCGACGGCCGAGCTGTCGCTCGACGAGGTGCATGCATCGCTTGGCTACATCGTCGGCAAGAAGATCGGCCTGGCCGACGGCAAGGGCATCGCCTTCGACCTCACGGGTCCGGTCAGCCGTCGTCTGCTGGCGAAGGTTGATGGTCGCGCCGCACGCGTGGATGAGCTGGACTCTCCCGATGTCACGCTCACGATGGATTCGCTGACATTCATGCTGTTGGCCTGTGGTCGCATCGACCCTGCCGCGCCGCTGTCCGATGGGCGCATCGCCATCAGCGGGGATCACGAACTGGGCACACATGCCGCCCGCAATCTGTCGTTCACCATGTAACTGATCGAATCGGTCCAAAGTGAATGCCGATACGGTTTCGGCCATCATGCTGTGGCGACGGACCCCGAGTGGTCCCAACATCGACGACGACGACATCTTGGCGATCATCGACGCCAACGTGGCCATCACCGCACGCTTCGGCCCCGAGCTACGTGAGCGACTGCTATCCCACACACAAGAGCTTCTCGAAACGAAGCGCTGGGAAGCGGCCGCCGGTTTCGAGCTCACCGACGAGGTGCAGGTCACCATTGCCGCCAACGCCGCAATCCCAATCCTCGCGTTCGACAGCTGGCCGTACCGTCAGGTCAAGTCCATCATCGTCCACCCATCCGCGACCGTGTCGTCCGGGCTTCGCTCCGGGCCGGTCGCCGGCACCTACACCGACCATCCGATGGGCATCATCGGTGAAGCCAGCCCGAATGGCGGGCCGGTCTCGCTCTCCTGGGCCGCAGCGCTGGCCGACAGCCGACGACCCGCACACGGCAGCAACGTGGTGATCCACGAGTTCGCCCACAAGATCGACATGAACGACGGTTTCGCCGACGGTGTCCCGCCGCTGAGCGGCGCCGCTCTCACGAACTGGCAGCAGGTGCTCGACGACGAGTTCCACCGAGCCGAAGGTCGCGACTCCGATGCAGTACTGCGGCCGTACGCGTGGGCGAGCCCGGCCGAGTTCTTCGCGGTCGCAACCGAAGCATTTTTTTGTGTGCCAACCCAACTCGCCGACGCGAAACCCACGCTGTACGCAGCACTCAGTGATCTCTATCAGCAGTCTCCTGCAATCGACTGGTCACCAATCGACTCCGAACCGTGAGCGCCGAGCACACAGCGGCACCGCGCACGCGACATTCCGCTGCGGCAGTGGCGGCGCTCTTCCTGGTCAACGGCGCCACCTTCTCCAACTGGCTTCCTCGGCTCCCCGAGATCCGCGATCACCTCGGCGTCGGCAACGCAGGGCTTGGAGCAACACTGCTGGGCGGCGGTCTTGGCGGCATCATCGGCTCGCTGCTCGTGGCCCGCATGATGGACCGTTTCAGCAGCAAGCGGCTGTTGGCATCTGCAGCGACCATGTTGTCCATCCTCATGCCGCTGATCGCCGTCGTGCCGGTTGCGCCACTACTGCTCGTGCTGCTGACCATCCTGGGCACGCTGGACGTGTGGAATGACGTCGCCATGAACGCGCAGGGCGTCACCATCCAGCAGCAGCTCGGCCGCCCGATCATGAACCGGTTGCACGCGATGTGGAGCCTGGGCTTCACCGGTGGCGCCGTCATCGGGTCGGTCGCCTCGGCAGCCCGCATCGACATCCGCGTGCACCTCGCTGTCGTCGGGTTCGTGCTGCTCGCCACCGTCGTGTTCGTACGACGGTGGCTGGTTCCCGTCGACCCTCCCGCGGTACCGAGCAACCCGTTGCCGACGCCCGGCCACGATGCAGCCCGGGCTCGCCCGGCCAGGGTCAGCGCCACCACCGCAATGGCGTTCGCCGCGCTGGCGGCAGTCTCCCTCGAGGTCCTGCCCAATGATTGGGCCTCGGTGCTGATGCGCGATGTGTTCGACGCAGGTCGGTTCAGCGGCGCGGGCACCGTCGCCTGCGCTGGCGCGATGCTGGTCGGTCGCCTGGCGGGTGACCACGTGCTCGAACGGGTCGGCGAGCGGCGCCTGCTCTTCGGCGCGCTGTGGGTGGTCGCTGCGGGCACGCTCATCACGGTCACCGCCCCGGTCAGCGCTGTCGCCATCGTCGGCCTGGTGGTGTGGGGGTTGGGCCTGTCGGTCGTGTTCCCACAGCTCTATGCCACCGCGGCCCGGCTGCCCGGCACATCAGCGGGCGCCGGATTGGGCTCGATGCTGCTCGGCCAACGGTCCGGCGCCATGCTCACTGCTCTCTGTACCGGCGCGCTGGCGCAGTGGCAGGACCTTCGCTTCGCGTTCGCGGTCGTCGCCACCGTCGCCTTCGCAGTGTTAGCTGTCACGTTACGCAAGGCGGCCGCGGTGGCGCGTTAGATGCCTTCGGCCGCGTTGAGACCGGCTTCGTCGACTTCCTGCCCGGCGGCGAGACGGGCGAACACTGCGGGAGGCTCGCGCCACGGGTCGGGCAGGGTGCCCGCCTCGGCGGACTGGATCGCCTGCCACACACGCTCACTGGTACACGGCAGATCGATGTGCCGAACGCCCAGATGGCTGAGCGCGTCGATGACTGCGTTCTGGACAGCAGGAGTGGCCCCGATCGTGCTGGCCTCGCCGATGCCCTTAGCCCCGAGCGGGTTCAGCGGAGTCGGCGTCTCCGTGCTGTGCACTTCGAAGCTGGGGAACTCGGCTGCAGAGGGCAGCGCGTAGTCCATGAAGTTGGCCGTCAGCGGGTTGCCGTCGGTGTCGTAGTGCACCTGCTCGTACAGCGCCTGGCTGATGCCGGCGGCCACACCCCCGTGCTGTTGGCCCTCGACGAGCAGCGGGTTCAACACCGTTCCACAATCGTCGACTGCGATGTGGCGCAGCAGCGTGACCTTGCCGGTGTCCCGGTCGATCTCGACGACGGCGATGTGCGCACCGAACGGAAACGTCGCCCCGCCCTGATCGAAGTCGAGCTGTGCAGCCAGCCCGAGTGTGCCGTCGTCGTGATCGACAGCATCGACATCGCGTTCTGCGGCCAGTGCAAGCGCGCCCCAGTCGAGCGCCGACGACGGCACGCCCGCAACCCCGACAGTGCCGGCAACCGTGTCGACCACGATGTCGGCGGCGTCGGCCTCCAGCAGGCGAGCAGCAAGGTTGCGGGCCTTGTCGACCATGGCTTCGGTTGCCTTGTGGACGGCCGACCCGCCCAACTGCAACGAACGCGAGCCACCCGTGCCACCGCCGCTGCGCACGAGGTCGGTGTCGACCTGCAGCAGTGTGATGCGTTCCACCGGAATACCCGTCTGTGCGCTCACGATCATCGCGAACGCGGTCTGGTGGCCCTGCCCGTGAGCGGAGGTGCCGGCCATCAGCGTCGCACTGCCGTCGGGGTGCACGACCACCGAGCCGTACTCGCTGGACCCTCCCCCGGCGGTGACCTCGACATAGGCCGCGACACCGATGCCCAGCAACATGCGATCGCCGGCAGCGCGACGCTTCGCCTGCTCGCGCCTCAGTTCCTCGTAGCCGGCCAGTCGGGCAACCGCGTCGAGCGGGGTGCCATACGCACCGCTGTCGTAGGTGACACCGGTGAGCGTCTGGAACGGGAACACGTCGTCGGCCAAAAGGTTGCGCCGCCGGATCTCGATGGGGTCGATGCCCAGCGTGAGCGCGGCATGGTCGACAGCTCGCTCCAGCAGCGCTGTCGCCTCCGGACGGCCGGCGCCGCGATAGGCACCCATCGGCGTCGTGTTGGTGGCGGCGACCACCACATCGAACTGGATGCCGGTGAACGCGTAGGTGCCGTTCGACATACGGCGTGTACCTGCGGGCAGGAATGCACCGAGGCCCGGGTATGCGCCACCGTCACCGACCAAGCGCACTCGCAAACCGGTGAACGTGCCGTCGCGGCGGCAGCCGAGTTCGACGTACTGCACCTGCCCGCGACTGTGGGCCAAGGAGACCATGTCCTCGCTACGCGTCGACATCCAGGTGACGGGTCGACCGAGACGGGTGGCGGCCACGGCGACCACGGCCTGCTCGGAGTACATACCGGCCTTGCCGCCGAAGCCACCACCGACATGGGGCGTGACGACCCTGACCTGCGACGTGTCCATACCCACCGCACGGCTCAGTATCTGGTGCAGCAGGTGCGGCATCTGTGTGCTGGCGTAGAACGTCAGCCGGCCGTCGTCACCCATCACTGCGGCGGCACCGTGGGGTTCCATCGGTGCAACGGCCATCCGCTGGTTGACGTAGCGGCCGCGAACGATGACCTCCGCATCGCCGAAGATGTCTGGGTGCTCGACGTCGGTTGCCGCGACGGCGATGTTGTCGCCATGCGCCTCGAACAGCAGCGGTGCATCGTCGTCGAACGCTGCTTCGGGATCGACCAGTGCGACCAACGGCTCGTACTCGACGACCACCGCGTCGGCTGCGTCACGACCCTGCACAACTGATTCAGCCACAATTGCGACGATCGCCTCACCGACAAAACGCACCTTGTCGACAGCCAAAGGCGGGCGGGCGAAGTCGTCATGCACCTTGGCCATGCCGTGTTGCGGACGAACGTCCAATTCGGCCGCCGTGAACACCGCGATGACGCCGGGCATGGTCGCGGCGATGCTGGTGTCCACGCTCAGCAGCCGCGCATGCGCCATCTCCGAACGCACGAACACGACATGCAGCGGGTGGTCGAGCCCGAGGTCGTCGACGAAACGAGCGGCACCGAGCAGCAGCTCAGGATCTTCAGTGCGCAGAACCCGAGTGCCAAGTATCGATCCAACCATGGGGTGAACCTACCGGGTGCCAACACCCGACCGCGGCGGCCGCTGGCTACTGTCTGTCGCCGTGGACGATCACCGCGCACACTCGAACCAGCCCGATTACGTCGCTCATCGGATCAACCTCCCGATCGGCATCGACGGAGACGTCACCAAGCCACCGTGGGCCCACGCCACATGGAGCCATCGATTCGTCGACATGGCATCCGGACGACCGGGCATGTACGACACCCGCGCCGCCATCTTGTGGGACACCACCAACCTCTATTTCGCCGTCGCGGCCGAGGAGCCGTTCGTGAGCGCCGAGCTGACCGAACGCGACAGCATCATCTTCCAGGAGAACGACCTCGAGCTCTTCATCGACGGCGGCGACAGCTACTACGAGTTGGAGGTCAACGCCGCCAACACCGTGTACGAAGTGTTCTTCATCTGGCGCGACGCGTACACCCGGGGTAGCCGTTTCGATCAACCGCAGTTCGATGTGCACAGCCCCGCTGCCTTCACCTTCGGCGGTGACTACGACCGCACCCCGGCAACCTTTTGGACCGGTAGTCATCCCCGCGGCACACGCTGGGCGTTCACCAACTTCGACATGCCCGGTCTGCGAACCGCGGTGCAGGTCGACGGCACCCTCAACGATGACTCCGACATCGATAGCGGCTGGTCCTTGGAGGTGGCCATCCCCTGGAGCAGTCTCGCGTTCCTGGCCGACGGTCGGTCAGTGCCGCCGCAACACGGCGACGAGTGGAGAATGTTCCTGGGCAGGTTCCAGCGTCTCGAGTTGAGTGGGAACGAGGTACTTCCCCATCCCGCGACGGCACTGACCAGTCACGGTGTCTACGACACGCACCAACCCGACAGGTGGAGCCGCATCCGATTCGAGCACTGAGCGCCGAGCGTGAGCAGAACGAGGCAGATCAGCTGTTGGCAGCGGCCGAATAGGGCAGCCAGCGGCCGGCCTCGAAGTCGTACAGCTTGCATGCCTTGGCGTCGCGGACGTACTCGCGCATGGACAGCTTGCCCGACCGAACCGTGTCGGGGTAGTTGGACGCAATGGCGGCGGCAGCAGCAGGAAGCTGGTGGAACGGGATTCGAGCATCGACGTGGTGGGGCACGTGCACGAAGATGTTGTGGAACCACAACTTGTTGACCACGACCGGCAACCGCAAGATGGTGGTGCTCTCCATCTGGCCCTTGAACTGCGACCATTCCTTCCGCGGCCACCAGCGGATATCGGGCGCCACGTGGTGCACGTACACCGTCCAGCCGATGATCTGCACGAACACCAAGAACGGCACGACGAGCATCTTGAACGGCACCCAGAACGCCCCGACGATGCCAGCGGTCAGCGCGCCGTAGGTCACCGCGCCACCGAATGCCAACACCAGGACGGCGCCGAGCACGATCTTGTCGCGCACGATGGCATCGTGACGCTTGCCCGGAGCGTTGAAGCGCCACATCTTCTGCCACCACACGGTGCGCAGGAAGTAGGCCCCGGACCCGAGACGGGACCATTCGAACCGGTGACGTAGGCGGGCGAACCGACCCATGGCCGCGTACTCCTCGACGGTGGCCGGGTGCCACACGAAATCGAAACCCTGACGTGTGGTGTAGCCGTGGTGAATGCGGTTGTGGCCGAGGTCCCAGGCGGCCTCCACATGGAAGCTGGGAACCATGCACAGTTGCGCGATCACGCGGTTGGCCTTTCGCGACTCCACCAGAGCCATGTGCGACGCGTCGTGCCCCAGTACGAACAATCCGGACACGGCCAGACCGGCAAGCACCCACAGGATGAGCAACGCCCACCACGTGTTGGTGAGGGCGAGGCCGACCATTGGAAGTGCATACAGGACCCACGACTGTGCCAGAGCGAGAGCGGCGCGACCCGTCGAGCGCTGATAGCACTCGTCGGGAATAATGTCGCGAACGTCGTTCAGCGAATGGGTGCGTACGGTTAGAACCGCGGCGTCGGAGCTCGTCACGGCAACAAGCCTAGTCTCCCTACTGACCGGTAGGTAGGCAGGAGGAGGGAATTTGTCGCTGGGCGCCGATCCCGTCACAGGTTTAGGTCCGCGACGCCGTGGGTACATCCGGCCATGCCCAACATCGGACGTTCACTCCGCCGAGCAATTCGCCCACTATGGATTGCCGGCCTCGGTGCCGCAGCCTGGTCGAACCGCACCAAGGTCCTTCGGGCCCTCGGTCAAAAACCAGCGGCCAAGCCCACCCCTGAGGATTCGCTGACGGTGTTCGCGAACACAGCCGTCATCGACCCCACGGTCGTCGTACAGCCCACATCGTCAGATTCTTCGACTCCCGCGGAGGAGGTGTAACTCATGGCATTCATCTTGTGGATCATCGCAGTCGTGCTCGTCATCTCCGGCATCATCGCACTCACCCGTAAGCAGATGACCCAGGGCATCGTGCTGATCATCGTCGGCCTCTTGGTCGGCCCCGGCGGCGTCAGCATTTTCGGTTGACCCCTGAACGGTGGACCTCTCGTCGCGCCACCACACGATGAGAGGATGGTGCATGACACCAACCCACCCCCTCGGATCTCCCGACGCGGCGTTGCTCTCCGCCGCCGCGTCGGGGACACCGAACGATGTGACCAGTGCACTCGCAGCCGGAGCCCATGTCGAGTCCCGCGACTCGCACGGTAGGTCGGCACTGCTCCTCGCAGTTCTCGGCGACGACATCAAGACAGCGCAGTTGTTGGTCGAGCATGGAGCCGACCCAAATGCGGTCGATGACCGTCTCGACACGCCGTGGTTGGCCACTGGAAGGACGGGCAGCGTCGCAATGCTCGAGGTGTTGCTGCCGGCAGACCCGGACATGTCCATCAAGAACCGATACGGCGGCATCGCCGTCATCCCCGCCAGCGAGCGCGGCCACGTGGAATACGTCCGCAGAGTTGTCGCTACGGGCATCGACGTCAATCACGTCAACGATCTCGGCTGGACCGCCCTACTGGAGGCTGTCATTCTCGGCGACGGATCGGCGGCGTATCAGGAGATCGTGCGCATTCTGTTGGCGGCCGGAGCCGTTCGCGAACTAGCCGATCGTGATGGGGTCACTGCGCAGCAGCACGCTGTGCGTCTGGGGCACCGCGAGCTCGCGGCTGTGCTGGCGTAGCCCCGTAGTCTGAGGCGGTGTCACTGCCGTCCGAATCATCCGCGCGGCGAACCGCCACCGTCATCGGTGGTGGGCCATCCGGGCTGATGGCGGCTGAAGTACTGGCCGAGAGCGGGCTGCAGGTGGACCTCTACGAACACATGCCCTCCGTAGGCCGCAAGCTGTTGCTCGCCGGCCGCAGCGGGTTGAACCTCACCAACAGCGAACCGATCGACGAGATGGTTGCACGCTTCGGGCCCGCCTCACCGGTGTGCGACGCGGTCCGCAGTTTTCCACCGACGGCACTGCGCGAATGGGCGGCCGGCCTCGGCGAGCCGACCTACATCGGTTCCAGCGGACGCGTGTTTCCCACGTCGTTTCGAGCAACCCCGCTGTTGCGGGCCTGGCTGGCCAGCCTCGCAGAACACGGTGTCCGCATGCACCTACGACACCGTTGGCTCGGTTGGGGCATCGAAACCGACGGAACACTCGACTCGACGATGCACCGGTTCCGCACCGTCGGTGGTGAGGTCACGGAACACCGCAGCGACGTCACCGTCTTCGCGCTCGGCGGGGCAAGCTGGCCGCGAGTCGGGTCTGACGGCAGTTGGGTTCCACACTTCCGCGCGGCCGGAATCGAGGTCGCCGCGCTGCGGCCCGCCAACTGCGGCCTGCACATCGAGTGGTCGCGCGTATTCGTCGAGCAATTTGCGGGAGTACCACTGAAGAACGTCCGAGTTTCGGCGGGGTCATCCACGGCTCGCGGCGACGTCATGGTCACCGACCGAGGGCTGGAGTCGGGCCCCATTTACATGATCTCTGCAGAGGTTCGCGACATCGTGGACCGTGACGGAACCTGCACCGTGACGATCGACCTTCATCCCGACCTGACTCGTGACGCTGTAATCGCTCGCCTCTCCAGCAGACGACCGAAGGATTCGATGACCACCTTCCTGAGGAGGTCGCTGGGGCTCTCCCCCGCTGCCATTGCGCTGCTCCGCGAGGCCACCGACAACGAACTGCCCAGCGCGCCCATCACGCTCGCCCCACTGGTCAAGGCCGTAACACTGGCCGTTCAGTCCGTGGCCCCGATCGAGCGAGCAATCTCGACAGCAGGTGGCGTTTCATTCGATGACCTCGACGGCAGGTTCATGATCCGCCGCCTGCCCGGCACGTTCATCGCCGGCGAGATGCTCGACTGGGAAGCGCCCACCGGCGGATACCTGTTGCAGGCGTCGTTCAGCACAGCAGTCGCCGCGGCCAACGGCGCGATCGCGTGGCTCGCCGAGCCCTAGCGACGCGCAAGGTGAAGGACGGAACGACCAACGATGAAGAGGCCGAGCAGCCCCACGATCGTGACCAGAAGTATTCGTCGATGCCGCAACGTCCAGTCGAACAGCCGGTCCGAATGGCGGCCGGCCCACGCCGGCGAGGCGTAGGCAGCGACAACGGGGAAGGCGACCATCAGTGAGCCAATACTGACGAAGGCCAACAGTCCCGCCGCGCGACCCGCAATCGAGACGTGCGAGCGGAGCAGCGTGGTGCCGGCGATGATCGCCGGCGGGTACGTACACGCGATCACGCCTGCGAAGAAGGCAGGAATCATTCTGATCGATGTCAACCGAGCAAGGTACTTCGGGACCTCGACAGATTTCGCTCGTCCCCGGCTACGCACCCAATACCACGCCGACCACACGACCAGCGCCACGCCGGCCGCAAGTTCGATCACGAGCGTGCCTCTTCGCGGCCCACCCTCGCGGTGACCGAAGCCGAGACGAACCACGAAACCCGCGCCGGCGACCACGACAGTCAACGCGGTGACCCACCCGGCGACGAATGCCACACCACGGCTGCGCCCAGACCGAAGTACCACGAGCACCACCAGCAAGGCACTCGGCTCGTTGGCACTGAGCCCGAGCAACGCCAGTGCCCCGATCAGAGTCCACATGATGTCCGAACCTAACCTGGGACCGGGCGATCATCAATGCCACCGGGCTGCTGACCAGGTTGCATCGTGTCGCCGAGGCTCGCAGCGCTGTTGGTGTAGGACCTCAGATAGGTTGCTCGGCGCTATGCCACCTCGTACCCGAGCCCTCCGCCTCGTCGGGTCATGGATGGGTGTCGGCCTCGGTGTGCCGCTGCTCATCCGCGCGGAGCTCGGCGTCGCGCCGTTCGACGTGTTGAACACCGGCGCCGCCCACGTCACCGGTTGGTCGCTGGGCGTCATGTTCGTGCTCGATGCCTGCGTCTTCTATCTGGCCGGGTGGCTGTTGGGTGCCAAGCTGGGCTGGGCGTGCATCGCCGGCACGGTCGTCATCGGCCCGATGGTCAACGTCTGGCTCGGCGTGCTGCCGGTGCAGCACGCAATGGTCCCGCGACTGGGCATGTTCGTCGCCGGTCTGGTGATCATCGCGGTCACCATCTGCCTCGTCATCAGCACCGAGCTTGGCGCGGGCCCCTCAGAGGTGTTCATGCTCGGCCTCGTCCGTCGTGGACTGGGCGTCGTCCCCGCCCGCTGGATCAGTGATGGGCTACCGCTGGTCATCGGTGCACTGATCGGCGGCGCTATCGGCCCAGGAACGCTGGTGTTCGCGCTCACGATGGGCCCGATGGTGAAGTACGGCCTCGGCCGGCTGCACTACCAGCCTGCTCGCGGCGGCACGCTGGTCACACACCCGTAGCGGCCTGTTTGGAGCGGATCCGAAAACGACACCAGCCGGCGCCCCGATTGCTCGGTGCGCCGGCTGGCGACAGATTGCGTTGTCAGTTACTCGACAGCGAGTTGTGCGAGCAACAGGTCCTTCGCCGCTTCGAAATCCTCGAAGGAGATCGATTCGTCGTCGAAACTCTGGTGCAACGCAGCGAGATCGGAAAGCACATCGTCCTGTGGACGCTTCGGGGCCAAAGCCGCCTCGGCTTCCTCAGGTGATGGCCCAGCAGACGCTTCGGCCTGCTTGCGATCCTTCTTGATCGCCGCCTTTTCCTGCTTGGCGCGCTCGCGGTCGCGTTTGGCACGACCGTTGCTACTCAGAGCGGGCGGACGTTCTGTGCTTCTTCACCCTTGCGGCCGGGGGCAACGTCGAACTCGACGCTCTGACCCTCGACGAGGGACTTGTAGCCCTCGCCCTGGATCTGCGAGAAGTGCAC
>DAORTY010000051.1:0-23279 GCA_035432905.1 Ilumatobacteraceae bacterium
CGCGACGACGCCAGCTCGATCGCGATCTGGGGCGTTGTGGCAGGTGTGATCGGAGCGCGGGCCTACCACGTCATCACCGACTGGTCGAAGTTCGATGACAACCTCGGCGCGATCCCCAAAATCTGGAAGGGCGGCCTCGGCATCCCCGGCGGGCTCCTCGCAGGAATCCTGGTCGGTGCCTGGCAGGCGAAACGGCGAGGGATCCGCCCAGCTGTTGTGCTCACGTTCGGTGCACCGGCGATCGCTCTCGCGCAATCGATCGGACGCTGGGGCAACTGGTTCAACCAAGAGCTGTACGGAAAAGCCACCGGGCTCCCATGGGCACTCGAGATCGACAACCCGCGCGGCTACCCGCCCGGCACGACGTTCCACCCAACGTTCCTGTACGAATCACTCTGGAACCTCGCTTTGTGCGGTGTGCTGCTGTGGATTCAACGCCGGTACCGCCTGGCTGCCGGCCGCCTCCTGGGCGTCTACCTGATCGGCTACGGCACCGGTCGCTTCTGGATCGAAGGACTACGCATCGACCCCGCGAACTCAGCTGGCGGGCTACGACTCAACCAATGGGTCGCCCTGGCCGCTATCGCCGCAGGAGCGATCTACCTGGTCGCCACCCGCGGACAGAAATGGGACGAAACACCGCACCCCGCCGCCGCCGCCGAAAACTTCGAATCCGCCCCCGAGCCCAGCAGCGACACGGCTGCCACCACGACACAAGGACAACCATGACCGACACGCCCACACCCAACACAATCGCCGACGCCAGCCACGGCCAAACTGCGGGCCGCAGTGCCACCCCGCTCATCGTGGCGATGGTCATCCTGGTCGTTGCAGTGGTTGTCTACTTCGCCACAGGAATGCCCGGCATGGATCACTCGTCGACCACCGAAACCCACGACATGTCTGACATGTCGGCGAACACCGCTCACCGCATGATGGACCCGGCCGAATTCGCAGCTGTCATCGTCGACCCCGACACTGTCACGATCAACGTCCACGTACCCGCAGCTGACATTCAGCTCGACGGAACGGAGATGACGATGCCATTCGACAACCTCGACGAGGGCCAACTCCCATCAGACCGAGACACCCCACTCGCGGTGTACTGCCGATCCGGAACGATGTCAGCGATCGCGGTTGAACGACTGTTGGCGCTGGGGTACACCGACATCATCGAGCTCGACGGTGGCACCGACGCGTGGGCAGCAGCTGGTCAGTAACGCCCGGCCCCTGGCTACTACATGATGTAGAGATATTCGTCAGGAATTTGTCAAGGTGACCGCGGTGGGTGTCGATACCCCATCGTGAAAATGATCCGCCAACTCGCGCTCGCCCTGGCTCTGGCAGCACCCCTCGCCACCATCGAGGTCACCCCCGCATTCGCCCACACGCCTCCGACAGCTACCACTGCCGCAGCGACGTACACCGTGCGACCCGGCGACGCGCTGGCGTCCATTGCCCGCGACCTCGGCGTCAAACTGGCCGACCTGCTCGCACTCAACGACCTCACGATCTCGTCGACCATCCACCCTGGCCGCATCCTCACTGTGCCCGTCGGCCAATCAGTCGTACCAGCGACGACGTCACCAGCCGCACCCAGCTCACCGGGGGCTGCTGCCACGGCCCCGACAAGCCCCTACACCGTGAAAGCTGGCGACGCACTGTTCCTGATCGCCCGCCGACACGGTCTCACTCTCGCAGCACTACTGGCGGCCAACTCGTTCACGAGCACAACGACAATCGTGCCCGGTCAGGTGATTCGCATCCCCGCCACAGCCGTCGTGCCCGCACCCGCAGCCGCACCGACGAGTGGACCGACAAAGAGCACCAGCGCCGCGATCGACACCCTCGTGACCTACTTGCGCGAGCAGGTCGGCAAGCCCTACAAGTTCTTCACCGCCGGCCCCGACACATTTGACTGCTCCGGTCTCGTCGTCGCCGGCTACCGCCAGATCGGCGTGACACTGCCACACCAGAGCCGGATGCAAGCGACGATCGGAACTGCGGTTGACTTGAGCAACGAATCAATCAAGGCCGGTGACCTGATCTTCATGGTCTCCTCCGTCGATCCAACCCGCATTGGTCACGTCGGCATCGCCCTCGACGCCGACACTTGGATCCAAGCGGTTGGCACTGGCATCCCGGTACGGATCCGACCAATCCCCAGTAGCGACAGGATCAGCGCCGTTCGTCGCATCCTCGAAACCTGAACCTGTGGCACCTCACGCATTGCCCGCCCGACTTCCCAGCATTGCGAGCCGCCGAACAAAGCGGTGAAAGCTGGAGTAATGAACCCAGGCTGCGCCCGGTCGTCACTGTGGCATGAACGAAGCGACTGCACTCAACGTACCCATGCGCCAGCGAGCATGATCTCCGACGGTGACAGTCCAAACATCTCGTTGAACGTTTGGCTGAAGTGAGCACCGTCAGCGAATCGAGCCTCATGTGCCGCCTCTGCGATGGTTGCCCCGTCTGCGAGACGCTCGGTCGCGCGAACGAGACGAAGCCAGCGGGCATACGACCGAAGCGGTATGCCGACCTCGGCCGAGAACACGTGCGTCAATCTGCTTGATGACACCCCGATCGATGCCGCCAGCTCCGAGACGTCGACACTGTCATCCTCGACTAGATCCGGCAGCCGCAGCAATGCATCGTCGACGGCAGGATGGCGCCACCATCGCAACGGGGCTGCTGGCTCCAACACACCCGCCATTGCCAGCGTCCGGTGTACCGCCTCGTCAGCGCGCGACCAATTGTCGGGAGTCGACGGGCCAATCACTTCTGACACAGAGTCATGGCCGTGAAGCGCAGCAGCTGAGCCCCGTCGACCCAGGTTCGCGGCCGCATAGCTCGCAGGTTCGACGAACACGACCACCGCCCGTTCCCGGTGCGCGCGAATTGCGTGATGGTGATCCGGCTCGACGACAGCAATGGGCCCCTCGATTGCTTGACCGGCACCATCGACCAAGCACGAGTCGCCACCGTGGACCACAATCTGAAACGCGTGATGGGCGTGTAACTCGGTCGGGCCAATGGGACCGCAATACAGCAGCCACCACGGCCCGAATGCCAACGTGCCAGTGCGGTCTAACGACACCATTTGTCCTCGCGCAGCGCCGTTGCCGGCAATTGCCGATGGTTTCCTGCTGGTCGAGCGGCGAAGTACGTGTACAACTGGAGCACAGACATGAGTTCCCTTCGGAGTCGTCGGCCGTGGACGATGCGTTCGCCCCCTCTCCTACAAACTGTAGTAGCAAAAGGGACGTCCACACTGAGGCAACGGGCGTCAGTGATCAGTTCGAACGATCCAAGCTGGGCGGAATTAAACATTCGATCACGAGTCGTACATCAGTGTGTGCTCGCTGCGGTGGCCGGGATCGATGGTGGTCTCGCTGGTAATTCGTTTGGAGCTGGGCTGTGACGATCGGCTCGAAGTGAAGTGTGCTACGCGCCCGGAAACGTGGCAGCGATCGTGGTGCCGCTCTTCGTGTCGACAATCTCGATCGTGCCGCCGTGCGCCTTTACGAGTTGCGCTACGACGGCGAGACCAATGCCGCTGCCGGCGACTGGGCGTGTGGCGTCGCTGCGGTAGAAGCGTTCGAAGACGTGCGGGCGGTCTTCGGCGGGGATGCCGGGTCCGTTGTCGCTGACGGTGAGTGTCGCTTCCCGCTGCTCCAGGTTCTGGCAGACGGTGAGGGCGATGGTGCTACGTGGCGGGGTGAACTTGATGGCGTTGGTCAGCAGGTTCGTGACGATCTGTGCGAGCCGGGCTGGGTCGCCATTGATAATCGCAGGTTCGAGTTGACGGTGCACTTGTTGTTGGTTCGCCTCAGCAAGCGGTCGGAGTGCGTCCGCTGCGCCGGCGGCGATATCGGCGAGGTCGCAGCGTTCGACGGCGATGTTCGGGCCGGCGAGCGCAGCGTCTGCCTCGGCGAGAGTGCCCAGGTCGTCGACGAGACGGCGGAGGCGGAGGACGTCGTCGTGCATCTGCACGAAGTGCTCCATCGACGGTTCGGTGATCCCGTCGATGATCTCCTCACAGCCGCCCTGCAGGAGGGTGAGCGGTGTGCGCAGTTCGTGGGCGACGTCGGCGGCAAGGTTGCGGCGGGCGACATCGTTGGCCTGGAGCCGTTCGGCCATTGCGTCGAAGGTGCGGTTGAGCGTGCCCACCTCGCCGGGTGCTCGGTGTTCCCCGGCGCGGGCGGTGGCGTCGCCGTCACCGAGGCGTTGGGCGGCGTCGGTGACGCAACGCAGCGGTCGGACGATGCGCAATGCGATCGGCGCCGCCACCAGCGCGGCGACGAGGGCGGCGATCAGCGCGCCGATCGCGACCGTGCCGCTGAGGGCGTCGCGGACGTGCATCTCTGCTTGGGCGAGTTCGCCGGAAACAAACGTGACGTGTGCGATGCCGACCTGTTCGCCGTCGACAACGACGGAGGCCACGCGGGTGGGGCCGTGGGCGTTGGCGGCCATCTGGGGCATGTTGCCCATCGTGTTGCGCAGCTCGACGGTATTGCCGTTGTTGTCGACCACGGTCAGCGAGGCGTCGGCTTGCACGGCGAGCATCATTGCGGGGTGCGGGTCGACCGTCTCCCAGCCGCCGCTTTGTTGGTAGGCGAGCCCGAGGGTGTCGGCGATCGCCGCAGCGGTGGCTTGTTGACGTTCGCGGGCTAGTCGGCCCACGGAGTGCTTCGTGCGCCACAACGTGAGCCCGGCGAGGACGAACACGGCCACGACCGCCACCGCGACGAACCCGCCGATGAGCCGCATCGCAAGCGGGCTGCGCACGAGGTGACGACGATCAGCGGTCACGGTCGAGGCCCAGTCGGTAGCCGACACCGGTGACGGTCTGCACGATCACCGGTTGGGTCGGGTCGGGTTCGATCTTGCGGCGAAGGTTCTTGACGTGTGAGTCGACGGTGCGTTCGTAGCCGTCGAATTCGTAGCCGCGAACCCTGTTGATCAGCTCGTAGCGCGAGCACACCCGACCCGGTTGTGCGGCCAATGCCAGGAGCACACCCCACTCGGTCGGGGTCAGCTCGACCAGCGCTCCGTTGACCGTGACCCGCCGTGTGGCTTCGTCGATGATCAGCGATCCGTCACCGAACGAGTCGCTCGGAGCCTCGACGCTGGAGGATCTGCCGCGACGCAGGATGGCACCGACACGGAGAACGAGTTCGCGAGGGCTGAACGGTTTGGTGACGTAGTCATCGGCTCCCACCTCGAGGCCGTGGATGCGGTCGCGTTCATCGACCTTGGCGGTGAGCATCAGGATCGGGACGTCGCTCGTCTTGCGGATCTCCGCCGCCACTTCCTCGCCGGTGATGTCGGGCAGCCGCAGGTCCAGCACGATGAGGTCCACGGCTGTGTGCCCGGCCACCTCCAGCGCCTCGGCACCGCTGCCGGCCGTGAGGACCTGGTGGCCTTCGTGTTCGAGATAGCGGCGCACGAGGTCGCGGATGCGAACCTCATCGTCGACCACCAACACCACTGCCATGCCTGCCTCGCTCCTTCGTCGTTGACGGTACTCGTACGGGTCAGGCCCGGTATGAGAACACTGTCGCCATCCCGGACTCCAAGTGGTAAGTGTTGTGACAGTGCAGCATCCACTGGCCGGGATTGTCAGCAGCGATGTCGACCTCGACCGAGGTCATCGGCAGCACGTTCACGGTGTCCTTGCGCGCCGATCCGTTGCCCACCATCTGGAAGGTGTGGCCGTGAAGGTGAATCGGGTGGAACATCATCGTTTGGTTGACGATCTTCAGCCGCAGGCGTTCACCCTGGTTCACTGTGATCGGTGGCGAGTCGGGGAAGCTCTTGCCGTCGATGCCGTGCACGTACCCGGAGGGGTTGGCGGTGAGTTGGATGGTCGTCGAACGATCCGGACTCTTCGCAGGTAGTCGCGCGGCGTCGGTGGCGACGAGATCGCTGTAGACGAGCTCACGACCCGACAGCTCCGTCGGACGCGCCCCGACCCCCGGGCTGGTTGCGGTGCTGCTGGTCCGCAGAATCGCTTCGCCGGCCGGATCCGACTTGCCCTCGGGCACAGCGATGATCGGGAACGAACCCGAACCCGCAGTGACGATCACGTCGTAACGCTCTCCCATCCCGAGCACCACATTGTCGACCTCCACCGGCTGCACCGGAAACCCGTCCGCATGCGTGACCGTCAGCCGGTGACCGCCGACGGCGACGCGATACGCCGTGTCGGAGCCGGCGTTGATCAACCGTATGCGCACCCGTTGACCCGGTTTGGCGTCGATCGTCTCCCGCTCTGATGGTGCGCGACCGTTGATCACATGCAACGGATATGCGACGTCGCCGGTGAGGCCGCCCATCATCGAACCCATCCCACCCGAGCCCATTTCGCCCATGCCACCCGACGAGCCCATGTTGCCCATCTCTCCCGAGCCCATGTGACCGGAGTGGCCGCCGCTGCTCTGCAACTCTGCGAGGACCTGCTGCTGTGTGCGGCCGTAGCCATCGAGCCAGTCGTCGAGCATCAGCGTCACATCGACGTCAGCCGCGACGGGATCGTTCGGGTCCTCGACGATCAAGGGCGCATACAGGCCGCGGTCCAGCTCGAGACCCATGTGCGGATGGAACCAGTAGGTCCCGGCGTCGGGCACAGTGAAACGGTACGTGAACGTGCCCGACGGCTCCACCGACATCTGGGTCAGGTCGTGTACGCCGTCCATGTCGTTGCGCAGCGCGATGCCATGCCAATGCAACGTGTTCCCCGAGGTCAGATCGTTCACGAACGTCGCCTCGATCAGATCACCGACCTTGGCCCTGATCCCGCCCGCGCTGGGGCGGTCGCCGAACGCCCACGTCGACACCTCGCGGCCACCGATGTTGACCGTCACCGGTGCCGCGGTGATTGTCGAGGCGACCGTCGCTGCCCCCGGGTTGCGGCGCAGCGCGTCACGGCGTTCGATCGCAGGGTCGGCCGAATCCACGAGCCGACCGCCGGGACTGGTCGTGGTCGTCCCAGATCCGCACGCGGCAAGCACGAAAGCGCTTCCTCCGGCGATCAACAGTTCCCGTCGTGACAAGATTCGCATGTCAGTTCCTTTCCAGGCTCGCGCCAGCTGTTGCCGCGTTTCGACCGCCAACACGATGCCGGGCCGGTGTGGAGATCCTGTGGAGAGCGCGTGGAGGTAATCCACAGTTCCATCCACGAGCAATCGGGACACTGTCGACACCCGTACCGTCATTGTCAGGACAACGCACGGAGGTGCACCATGCACAACGGCAACTGGAACGACGGAATGGGCAACGGGAACTGGTGGTGGATCCCGATGATGATCATGATGGTCGCCTTCTGGGGCGGCATCATCTGGATCGGCGTGACCCTGCTCAAGCGCACCCACTCTGCGCAACTCCACACGCCCGGGGCACCGCCGGTCGTGGCACCGGCTCCGTCTGCTCAAGAGATCCTGGCCGAGCGCCTCGCCCGCGGCGAGATCGAACCCGACGACTACCGCCAGCGCGTCGAAGCGCTCCGCACCCCGCCCCGCACCTGATTGAAATCGCGCTGACCTTGTGACTACGGCTGAGCATGGAGCCGAACGCCTGCTGGCCTCGTCGTCACAAGTGCCATGCCACCTGATCTCACGCTGCTGGGCGGTGATGAGCAGCGCGGCGACCCCCGAGCTGCATGCGAGAGAGTTGAAACGACACCGTGTAGGAGGTAACGTCTCCGTTCGTCATGAGATTGCAACAATCAGCCCGTCCCAGAAGAACCCGACATGGCTTCAGAGCGACGATTGCGATCATCCTCGCCATCGCACCGTTCATGGCCTCGAGCATCGCCGCCGCAGATGGATCGGCCGACCAGAAGAATGTGGTCGAGCAACTTGCCGCCGAACTCAACAAGCTCAACGATCGAATTGCCGCTCTCGCCGATCGCTACGGCGAACTGCAGGGCCAGAAGGCGACGCTCGACACTGAAATCTCTACGTCGTCGGCGATGGTCGCCGCCGAGCAGCTACAACTCGACCAGCTCCAAGCCACGCTTACCGAGCTCGCCGTCAGCCGCTTTGTAGGCGGCGACACGCCGGGGTTGACACCGCTGTTCTCGTCTGCGGTCACCTACATGGAGGCCCAGCAATTCGATGCACTGACCGCGGTCGCGTACGACACCGGCAGCGGCAGCGCCGACGACTTGAAGCATCTGGTCGACCAACACGATGCGGACGTCGCCAAGTTGCAGCAGCAACAACAGTCTGCAGTCGACCTGCTCGCGTCGCTCGAGCAGCAGAAGTCCGACGGCGAACGTCTCATTTCGGAATACACCGCGAAGTCGGTCGAGGCAAAGGCCAAGTACGGAGAGCTGGTCCAACTCGAGGCCGACCGCCAGGCCGAAGCCGAAGCAGCAGCGGCAGCGGCGAAGTACGCGCAGGCCACACCGGCACCCGCCACCAATCAACCCGCAGCATCCGCCCCACGCGGCAGTGGGGGAAGCACTCCGTCAGCGCCCGCTACCAGCGTGCCAACCGTCGCACCGCCGCCCGCCGCCAGCGGAGGCAACTCGGACGGAACGGTTCCCGGCCCGAGCGATGGCGTCGCGGTGCCCCCTGCTGAACCCGCGCCGGCACCCGAACCCGCACCCGAGCCCGTTGCGGCGGTGCCGTCGCCATCTTCAAGGGCAGGTATCGCAGTCGAGGCCGCCCGCAGCGTTCTCGGCACGCCCTACGTCGCCTTTCAGGCCTCGCCCTCGGCAGGCTTCGACTGTTCCGGTCTGACGATGTGGGCGTGGGCGCAGGCAGGGGTCTCCCTTCCGCACTATTCGAAGGCCCAGTTCGAGTCGCTGCCGCACATCCCCTTCGACCAAGCCCAGGCTGGCGACCTCATCTTTTACTACTTCCCGATCAGCCACGTAGGTCTGTACATCGGTGGCGGGCAGATGATCGACTCGCCGCATACGGGAGCAGTAGTGCGCCTCGTGACGGTGAAGTGGGGCAACGTGGTGGGCGTCAGTCGCCCGGGGTGAGTCTCACGCACTTCGTGCGAAAGGGCGAAACCGGCGCCAGCGATGGTCGACCCATGTGTCGAAGTGCAACGCGGCCAGCCGTTGGATGTGTTGGACGGCAAGGACGTCGCGACAGGCTGCGAGGTTCGCCGAGCGTCTTGGCGGGGTGCGAACGGCGACGAGGCCAGCGGTAGCGGCATCGGGCTCGCTGTCGTCGCCGAACTGATCTCCGTGCACCAGGGCAGGTCACTGCCGGGAACGTGTCCGGCGGGGGAGCGCGACTCGCCGTCACGATGCCGGCGGCGCCCGCGGAGTAGACGCTGCGAGCACTCGACGGAAACCGCGTCGCGTGCACGTCGTCTCCATCTGTCCTCCACAGGTCGGGTGCACCATGGTCCTCGTCAAGGAGGACACCATGAAGCCACGAACTCGCACAATCGGCGCCATCGGCGCAACGGTGGTCACCGCCGGCCTGGTGCTCGGACTCGGATTCGGCGGCAATTCCGCCGCCACCAGCACCACTCCCGCCACCCCGACATCAGTGTCGATGCCAATGAGTCAGATGCCCGACAGGGGGTCGATGATGGACGTCGACACGAACGGAATGGCCGCCAGGATGGGCTCGGCCGACATGTCTGGCATGCACTCGATGATTCACCAGATGATGAAAGACATCGTCGATGCCGACGTGCTCGCTGCGTGTGACGCGGCCCACGCCACGATGACCGGCTCGATGACGACGACGCCGGAACAGGCTCAGCCGCAACACGAGGCGCATCACGAAGGGGCAGGGTCATGAACCACCGACACCACCTCATCTGTGTGTTCGCCGCTGTCGGCTTGGGCGTATGGTTCCTCGTCGCCGGGAACGGCGGCCTTGCATTCGCCGGGGTGGGCCTCGCCCTGTTGATTTGCCCGCTGGTGATGGGAGCCGTGATGTGGCTCCTGATGCGCCAGTCCCAAACCAACCCGCAACGAAGTGAGGCGAAGCCGCTCGACGATCACGCCTCAACGGGTGGGCAATGAACATCCGACGCTGGGCGAAGATCGTCGGTTTCGAGCTCGCAGTCCTTCGCGCTGATCGCACTCGGGATCGTCGTTTGATCCGTCGTGCGAGCGGCCCCGAGGCACATAGCGCGTGTGTGATGGTAGACCGGTATACGAACTGGACGGACTAGACGGATTTCCGGGACGGTTTTGCGGACTGTGGAGTACTGCGCAGCAGTAGACGGACTGTACGGACGGTGACCGCAACCTTGCCAAGGTGAGGGTCGCGAGTTCGAATCTCGTCATCCGCTCCAAGAAACACCAGGTCAGCGGCCCTACAAGGGCCGCTGGCTTGCGTTTTCGGTGGTTTGTGCCCATGAGATGCCCATTGCGTGCCCATGGCCGACGTGCCGAAAGCCGTCGTTCAAGGTGTTGAAATGCTTGCCCGATGTTTTGGTATGGGAAAACGTGGGCGAGCGATTCAACCGGCTGGGTCGATGCGGCAAAGGACGCCTGGTTCGTGGGAGTTGCGTGCCTATGGCGGGGTCGACGCGTTGACGGGCAAAGTCCGTTACCGGACACGCACTGTGTGAGCTTCGAAAACGGAGGCTGCCAAGGCGTTGCGGGAGCTGGTTGCCTCGGCGCAGGCCGGTCCGGCGTTTGGTGCTCAGGCTTCGTTTGCGACGTTGCTTGAGGCGTGGGTCGCTGCGAAGGAGCCTGGGTGGTCGAAGAGCACGTTGCGCGAGACCAAGTCGATTGTTGGTCATCATGTCCGTCCTCGTCTTGGTGGGGTACCGGTCGGCGCGATCACCACGGCGCAGATTGATCAGATGATTGCTGAGCTTGGCAGGTCATCGTTGTCTGCAGCGACGGTCGGTCGGATACGCGGCGTGGTGCATGCGGCGCTGGCTCAGGCTGTTCGCTGGGATTGGATCTGGTCGAACCCGGCGGCCAACGCGACGCGTGTTGATGTTGGTCCGCGTTGTCATGTCGTGCCGGAGCCTGTGGTGGTGACGAAGGTTCTTGAGTCGTTGCGCAGGACCGATCCGACGTTGATGATGTTCGTTCGGCTCGCTGCGACCACTGGTGCCCGGCGCGGCGAGATCCTCGGACTGTCGTGGGCGGATATTGATCTGGTGCATGGACGGGTCCGGCTGGTGCGCGGGTTGATCGACGCCGCTGGCGGTCCAGTGCTGCAGGACCGTAAAACAAAGAAAGCCAAATGTGTTGATCTCGACGCCGAAACAGCCGCCTTGCTGCAAATGCATCGCGAGCTGTGTTCCAAGCGTGTAGCCGCCAGGGGAGTGGCGGTGGCGGGTTGTCCGTTGTTCTCGACGGCGGACGTGATGACGTCGTGGAAGCCGAACTGGGTGACAAAGCGGTTCGCAGTTGCGTTGGGTCAGGCTGGTGTCGAACATTTCCGGTTGCATGATCTGTGTCATTTCGTCGCGACGCAGTTGCTGGCTTCGGGTGTTTGTCTGCCGGTCGTGTCGGCGCGTTTGGGGCATGCGCGCTCATCGACAACTCTCAACGTGTACGCAGCGTCGATGCCAGCATGGGACCGGGCCGCAGCAGAGATGCTCAGCACACTGCTACGCGCAAGCTGAACGTTCACGGGCCGGCCAACGATGAGGTTGGTGCCACTGTCCGGTGCATCCCTCGTCTCGCGATGCGAGAGGCGTTCAGGCGGTCTGTTGGAGGCGGTATTCGCGCACAACGGTCGGCGCGTGTCCGCTGGCGGGTTCCTGATCGCCGTGTAGGACATCAGGGTCAAGGTCGATTCCGTTTGACCAGCAGACGGTCCCGGCGGTGGCGTCGACGGTGACTTGGCTGAAAGCAGTGTCGTTATCGATAGTTGACAGGATGCCGGGGAGCGCTCCTGCGAAGTCGATCTCTCGGACTAGGCCGTCAGCGAAGACCACGCGAAGTAGGCGGGCGCCGAGATGCTTGACCTCAGTGACGCGAACCAGAACCTCCATGGCTGCCATCCTACTGCAGAGGCTCGATGCTCGACAGCGGTGCTGGCGTCTGTGCGAGGAGCCAGTTTCGGTGAAGTTCGGTTTCGTGAAGTGTGCGCCACTGCTCGACGAGGCGCGCAGCAGTCTTCGGTAGGCCGCCGCGGATGATCGACCCGTCGTCAACGCCGATGATCGCTTCGTGCTCTGCGTAGATCGCGTGGAAGTGGGGAGGGTTGTGGTCGCTGAAGTACATGTAGATGACAATTCCATAGAACTCGCTGAGCCGTGGCACCACGTCAACCTACGCGTCGAAGCCAAATTTGCATTCGCATGTAGAGAGATGGGCACTCAACGGACCGTTCAAGGACGCTGGTCACTCGATGACATCCGGGTCGCATGCCGCAGGCCCGGATAGCGCGCGTGCGATGGTAGACCGGTATACGAACTAGACGGAACAGACGGATTTCCCGGACGGTTTTCCGGACTGTGGAGTACTGCAGCGCACCAGACGGACTGTACGGACGGTGACCACAACTTTTTTGCCAAGGTGAGGGTCGCGGGTTCGAATCTCGTCATCCGCTCAGTGAAGACCCCGGTCAGCAGCAATGCAGGCCGGGGTCTTGGCATTTTCTGCTTGCGGGCCGTTGCCGATTGCGTCCGCAACGGCGCTCCTCGCTGACCGGTGTCCTTTTCAGCGCATCGCTAGAGGCAGCGTCCTCAAGGGCATGGTCGATCACGATGACCCAGCAGACGATGCTGAGACGTTGATCAACTTGCTCGGATGGACTTGTGCATCTGCGCCGTAGGTCCGAATGGGACGCGCCAACGCCACACCGGCGGAACGTCGGGTGCGCTACGCGATCTCCGAAGTCTGAGCCGCACAATCCGGTGACCGGTTGTGTAACGAAAGCGTTGGAGGGGTTGTGAGTTACAACTACAATGTGTAGTAATGATGGTAGTCGAGTTTCTCGGCTCACCAAAGGAGAAGCGCTCATGTCAATTCGTAGATCGTTTGCCGGAGTCTTTGTCGCCGCCGTTGTGGCGGCTGGGTGCGCATCCGACTCCTCCGATGTGCCCGGAGCATCGAACGAGGGTGCGAACGTGGGCTCAGACATGGGTACGGTCATGGACCCGAACATGGACATGAGCAGTCATGACGCTGACTCGTTCAACTTCGGCGAGCCAGCGACGCAGGGTGAAGCCAACCGTGTCGTCAAGATTCAGGCGCTTGACACGCTGACCTTCAACCCAGCGACGATCACCGTTGCTGCGGGCGAGACAATCACGTTTGCGGTCACAAACAGTGGCGCCCTCGCTCATGACTTCACGCTGGGAGACGCAGCGCTCCAGGTTGAGCACGAGGCGGAGATGGCGTCGATGAGCGCGGACATGATGATGGACATGGCCGACGAGCCCAACGCGTTTTCGCTGCCACCCGGGGCCACCAAAGAATTGACCTGGCGGTTCGATGCGGCCGCGACCGTCATCTTCGGCTGCCATGTGCCGGGGCACTACGCAGCGGGGATGCGTGGAGTCGTCGAAGTCGGCTGAGTTCTCCGCGACACAGTTGTTGGGTCGGGTGTCGGTTCCCGCATGGTCAGGCGGATCCGGTCGCGAGTTCGTTTACGCCCCGCGTTCTGTCTCGGGAGAGGTGGGCTTGAGCTGGACGCGGCGGAGTAGTTGGGCGTTGAGGGCGACGACGATTGTGGACATGCTCATCAGTACTGCGCCGATGGCGGGGGACAGGGTGACGCCTGCCCACGCGAATGCTCCGGCTGCGAGTGGGATGGCGATGATGTTGTAGCCAGCAGCCCAGGCCAGGTTCTGGATCATCTTGCGATAGCTGGCTCGTGAGAGTCGAATCACGCTAGCGACGCTGCGGGGGTCGCTGGAGGCGAGCACGACTCCTGCCGATTCGATGGCGACGTCGGTGCCGGCGCCGATCGCCAGTCCGACATCGGCGCGGGCGAGTGCTGGTGCGTCGTTGACGCCGTCACCGACCATGGCAACGGTCAGACCGCGCTGTTGGAGCTCGGACACGGCCTTATCCTTGTCCTCTGGGAGAACTTCGGCGAATACGTTGTCGATGCCGAGGTCACGTCCGACGGCTTCGGCGACTTGGCGGGCATCGCCGGTGATCATCGCCACATCGACACCCATCGCGCGCAGCTCGGCGACGGCTTGGCGGGCTTCTGGGCGGATCTCGTCCTCGAGTGCCATGGCCCCAACGATCTGAGTGTCGTTGGCGAGGTAGAGCACCGCGGCCCCGCGCTGCTCCCATCCGGTGACTGTGTCGCGGAGTGATTCGGGGATGTCGAGTTGTCGAAGTCGCAGTAGGGCCGGCCCACCTACGGCGTAGGTGGCGCCATCAATATCGGCCGTGACGCCGCGCCCGGTGATCGACCGGAAGTTCGTCCCCTTGAGTACTGCGTTGTCGCCTGCGGCGGTGACGATCGCCCGGGCAAGTGGGTGTTCACTTTCGGCCTCGACTGCGGCGGCCGTGCGCAACACCCGTTCGTTGTCCAACGAGTCGGTTCCCGCCACGCCGGTGACAACGTGGGCACCCTTGGTGAGCGTGCCGGTCTTATCGAACAGCACGGTGTCGATTGACCGCATCCGTTCGAGAGCGAGGCGGTCCTTGACGAGAATCCCTGCCTTTGCGGATACGGCGGTGGAGATGGCGATCACGAGCGGGATCGCAAGGCCCAGGGCGTGCGGGCAGGCGATCACTAACACGGTGACGGTACTGGTGATTGCGGTGTTGAGGTCATCGAGCGTCCACCACACAAAGAACGTGGCGATGGCGGCGGTTACGGCGACGTAGAACAGCAGCCCGGCAAACCGGTCGGCGAGTGCCTGGGCACGGCTTCGGCTGGCCTGAGCGTCGGCGACGAGTCGTTGGATCCCTGCGAGCGCGGTGTCGTCGCCGACGGCGTCGACTCGCACTCGGATCGAACTGTCGGTGGACACTGTGCCGGCGACCACGCGGCCGCCGATGGTCCGGTTTACGGGCTTGGACTCGCCGGTGATCATCGATTCGTCGACCTCGGCGCTGCCGTCGGCGATCGTGCCGTCGGCGGGTACCCGCGCGCCGGGGCGAACCAACACGATATCGCCGACGCGTAGCTCAGAAGCGGCGACTGGGCGGATGGTGTCGCCGTCGACGAGGTCTGCCTCGTCGGGCAGCAACGCTGCCAGTGCGGCGAGCGCGTTTTGCGCCTGGCCGATTGCCTTCATCTCTTGCCAGTGGCCGAGCAGCATGATGGTCACCAGCGCGGCGAGCTCCCACCAGAACTCGAGATCGAGCCAATCGAGACTCGTTGCCATCGAGGCGATGTAGGCAACGCTGATCGCCATTGAGATCAGCAGCATCATCCCGGGCTGACGGTCGCGGACTTCGGCAACACCGCCAGCGAGGAACGGCCGTCCTCCCCAGAAGAACACGATCGTGCCGAGCACCGGCCCGTACCACGCCATCAGCGGCAGATCGACCGTGTAGTTGAACCAGTCCATGACCATGTGGCTGGTGACGACGAGCGGGATCGTGAGCGCGAGGGTCAGCCAGAAGCGGCGTCGGAACATCTCCGGGTCGTGACCGGCATGCTTGTCATGGCCCGCATGGGTCCCATGGCCTGTGCCAGTGGGATGGTCGTGGGACGCCGGTGCATGAGCGGCATGATGTTCGGGATCTGCGATGGGCTGATCGAGAGCGGTGTCGGGGTGGTGGTGTGCGTGGTTCATGGCGATCTCCTCGACCTCACCAACCATACCCCTAGGGGGTATATTCCCAGTTGAGTCTGCTCACCTGATCGTGCGCTGTGACAATGCCTGTTGGCAGAGGAGAAGGACCCAACTACGTCACAATGTAGTAGCTCGGGGTGTCAGCCGGCGCACGCGTCGGAGCAGGTTGTGCATTCGACATCGTGATCAGTGAGCACCTGCCCGACGTCGCCGTCAGCAGCGACCAGCGAGCCCGCTGGGTGCAGCAGTCGGAACCGGCACTCGACAGTGCCGCCGGACCAGCGAACGCCGGCGAGCTCAATCGGAATCGAGTCGCCAGCGACGTAGGTGCCCGAAGGCGAAGAGGGGCCCACCATTTGCGCGATGGTGGGTCAGCCCTGAAGGAGGGCTTGCATTTCGGTGATCTCGGCCTGTTGTGCGTTCATGATGGTGTCGGCGAGTGCGAGGACGTCGGCGTTCGAGCCGTTGGCCTTGACGACCTGGGACTGGCTGACGGCGCCCTTGTGATGCGCAATCATCGTCTGCAGCCAGATCTGGTCGAAGTCGGTGCCGGACATTGCTGCCATCGAGTCCATCTGCTCGGCGGTCATCATGCCTTCCATGGACGACATGTCGTGTCCCTCGGCGGCATCCATGGCTACGGGTTCGCCGGCCGCAGTGAGCCACCCCGTCATCAGTTCGACTTCAGAGTCCTGGGCGCCTTTGATTCGGGTGGCGAGATTGATGACTGCGGGGCCGGCGCCGACATTGGGATCGAGAGCGATCTCGGCCATCTCGATCGCCTGCTCGTGGTGGGCGATCATCCCTTGGGCGAACTCGATGTCGGCGGCGTTGAGTGATGCGGTCGCGACGGAGCCGCCGGCAGCGGTGTTGGCAGACGATGAGTCATCGGACCCGCAGGCGGCAAGGGTGACGGCGAGAGCGAGGACGATGCCGGGTACGGCAAGACGACGAAGGAGCATGAGGAGGCCTTTTCAGGATTGGTTACTACAGAATGTAGTATACAAGGGAGTTGAAGTCTGTGGGTGCGCCCGTCCCGGACTGGCTGGATGACGGCGGCGAAACGACCATGGCGGCGGTGATCGCGACGATCACGAGGCCGATCGCGAATTCGGCGAGGACAGCCTGCCGCAGACCGCCGACGTGACGGGAAAGCTGCGCCGAGTCGTTCAGGCGGTGCTCGACGCGCCGCCGGTTGACGTTGGCGATGCCGAGCATGACGGCGAGCACAACGACCTTGGCGGCGAGGAAGCGGCCGTGATTGACATCGAAGAGGTCGGTTGGGTTGCCGACGAGGCGAACGGTCTGAATCAGCCCGGTCACGACGAGCACGGCAACGCTGGTCGCCGCCACCTTGGAGAAGCGGCGCACGGCGGGCACCATCACATCGACCTTCGTTCTGGGGATGACGATCCAGCCGGCAATCGCAAGTCCGCCGATCCACGCTGCTGCGGCAGCGTGGTGCGCAACGTCGGCGATCACACCGATCTCAGACCATCGCATCGAACGCGAGTGACCAGCGAACGCCCACGTGCCGAGCAGCCCGAGACCGGGGATACAGACAGCGGTCCAGTACACGTCGGGTTGGGCGATGCGGGCATGGAACAGCACCAGCCACATCGACAACGCAAGCGCGATACGCAGCGCGAACGCCATCCCGGCGTCTGTGGTCGTGGCGGCATCGATCGACCCGAACGACGCCCACGGCGCCTTGCCGCTGACGTCAGAAGCAATCACCAGCAACTGCAAGAACCCCAGGATCGCAGTGGCAAGCAGCGCCCGACTGAGGATGCGCCGCAGCATCGGATGTGTGCCTGCGCCTGACCACACGTACGCGGCAGTGAGCAGGATCCCGACGATTGCCATGATCGCCAGATACGACGCGTAACGCAGCACCCATCGCGTCAAGGTGGACGTCGAGTACGTGCCGTCACCTTGATCGACCGGGGAGTCCTCGATGACGGGTGGAGTCGTCGGGATCGTTGCAGCATCTGGGGGCAGCGCTGTCGCTGTTGCGGCAACTGTCGTGGGGACTGCGGCTGCGGCTGGGGCTGTGAACGTGAAGTCGACGCGGCCGGTGATTGGGTGACCATCCGGCCCGACGAGCCGCCATCGCAGCGACACAGGCCCGGGCTGTAGTGGCGGGAGCGGGGTAACCACCTGGGTGTCGCCGGCAGCGCCGTGTGTCGATCCGGTCAGGTCGCTGCGGGCGCCGTTGGCGTCGATCAGCGTGACCGTCATTGTTTCCAGCGGCACCGTGTTTCCGAAATCCCAGGTGATCTGAGTTGGTGCGACGGTCAATGTGGCGCCGTCGGCAGGGTCGCTTGACAGCAGCGTGTTGTGGGCCAGCACCGTGCCCGACGACAGGCCGACCGCGGTGCCAATGAACATGGCGATTGCAATGGCGGCGAGGGCGAGACGGCGGGAGTGTGAGTGAGGCATAGGCTGTCGGGAGACGCAGTGCCCCGACATCAGAGCAACTACACGGTGTAGGAGTATATTGGAACTCGTTCGCGAACGGGCGGCACCCTGGAGGATGTGAATGACACGACGACCTGATGGCGCATTCGAGAATGATGTGTTGCGCGTCCTGTGGACTGCCGACGGCCCGTTGCTGCCCGGCGAGATCAACGAGTGCCTCGACGCCGGTTACGCCTACACCAGCGTCGCCACCATCCTCACCAGACTGCAGGCGAAGGGTTTGGTCGTACGCACCGCAGTAGGGCGAGCCTTCGCGTATGAACCAGCCGTCGATGAGCCCGATCTTGCCGTTCGACGAATCAGCGAGCTGCTCGACTCCTCGTCAGATCGAGCGCAAGTGCTGACCCGCTTCATCGGCGGCCTGTCAGCGCGTGAGACCACAGCAATCCGAGCTCTGCTCGACGCGTCCACCTCGCCGAGAGGCAAGCGATGACGGTGAGTTCGCTGGCATTTCCGTTGCTGGTGACGCTAATGCTGGCAGCCAGTGCGACCTCGGCGCACCGGCGCCTACCGCCGCGGCTTGCCACACGTTTCGTCACGATCGCGCTCGTCCTCGTGGTGTTGGCCGCGGTTCCGACCGCCCTGGTGGTAGCGATTGCGTTCCTGGCGCATGCGCCGGTGATCGGGTTCGGTTTCAAATGGTGTGCGCAAGCATTCGGGCTTCACGGCTCGGTGACGGCGTGGGTAGGTGTCCCAATCGTCGCGCTCATTGCCGCAGGCACGGTGCGAACATTCAGATTGCTCCGCCAACACCGAGACCTCCGCCTCGACGAAGCGCATCCAATTCACATCGCACACAGCCACAAGCCGTATGCGGTCACACTGCCGGGCCGTGCCGGTCAGATCGTGATCTCGACCGCGATGGTCGACCTTCTGGATGAGGACGAGAAGCGGATCGTCGTCGCTCACGAGCAAGCTCACGCCCGCTATCGGCACGATCGCTACCTGCTCACTGCTGAGTTGGCCGCTGCTGCGCTGCCGCCTTTGCGTGCCCTTGCCAAGCGAGTGTCGTATTCGATCGAGCGGTGGGCCGACGAGGCCGCAGCAGCGGTCTGCGGCGACCGCCAACTCGTCGCGATCACCCTTGGCAAGGTCGCGCTGCAGACGAACCCGCCGACCGTTGCTGGGTTCTCGGGACTCGGGGTCGCGTCGCGAATGGGCGCGTTGCTGGCACCCCCGGTGCCCACCCCACGCCGTCCGCTACTCGTGGCGCTGTGGTCGAGCCTCGCCGTCACTGCTGGCTTCAGCGTGTATCAACTTCACCACCTTGAACGCCTACTGACAGCGCTCTGCCCGCACTGACGCCCGGAGCCGGTCGACACTTACGGTTGTGATTCACCTCGACTACTACGTAACGTAGTAGTCATGTGGGCAGGGAGGCAGTCCGTCACAATCGGTGCTGTTGCCAACGCCGCTACCGACTGGCCGCCGGTCGCCTCCTCGGGGTCTACCTGATCGGGTATGGCACAGGACACTTCTGGATCGAAGGGCGACGCATCGACCCCGCGAACTCAGCCGGTGGGCTACGGCTCAACCAATGGGTCGCCTTGACCGCAATCGCCGCGGGAGCGATCTAGCTGGTCGTCACCCGGGGAAAGAAATGGGATGTAACACCTCACCCCGCCGTCGAAATCTCTGAACCGACTCCGCAACCCGTCGACGGTCCGACCGCCGCCACGACACAAGGACAACCATGATCGACACACCTACCCCCAACCCAATCGACGACGCCAGCCGCAGTCAACCTGCCGGACGTAGCGCCACCCCGCTCATCGCGGCAATGGTCATCCTTGCCATCGCGGTGGTCGTCTACTTCGCCACCGGAATGCCCGGCATGGATCACTCATCGACCACCGACACCCACGACATGTCAGATATGTCCGACATGTCGATGCCCACCGCCCACCGCATGATTGGCCCAGCCGACTTCGCAGCCGCCATCGTCGACCCCAACACCGTCACGATCAACGTCCACGTACCCGCAGCTGACATTCAACTCGACGGCACGGAGATGACGATGCCCTTCGACAACCTCGACGTGACAACGCTCCCATCCGACCGCAACGCGCCTCTCGCGGTGTACTGCCGATCCGGAACGATGTCAGCCATCGCCGTGCAGCAACTGTTGGAACTCGGGTACACCAACATCCTCGAACTCGACGGTGGCACCGACGCGTGGGCGGCAGCTGGTCAATAACACCAGCAGCTGGGCTACTACAGGATGTAGAGATAATCGTCAGGAAATCGTCAAGGCGACCGCTGTCGGTGCCGATGCCTCATCGTGAAAATGATCCGCCAACTTGCCTTCGCCCTCGCTGTGGCAACACCCATTGCCACCATCGATGCCACCTCGGCCCACGCTCACACGCCACCATCCGCCACTCCGACGGCATCGACCTACACCGTCCAAACCGGCGATGCGCTGGCGTCGATTGCCCGCAAGAGCGGCGTCAAACTCGCCGACCTGCTCGCGATCAACCATCTCTCGATCTCGTCGACCATCCACCCTGGTCGCGTTCTCACGTTGCCCGCTGGTAGCCCGCCAGCTCCGTGGAACACTTCGCAAACACCGACCTCACAGGTCGTCGCCAACACCGGTTCGACGGTCGCGTACACCGTGAAAGCCGGCGACGCGCTGTTCCTGATCGCCCGCCGACACGGCGTCACTCTCGCAGCACTGTTGGCAGCTAACTCGTTTGCGACCACCTCGACCATCCTGACCGGCCAAGTGATTCGCATCCCTGTCGTCTCCGCCGTCGTCGCCACACCCGCACCGACGACCGAACCAACAACAACCATCAGCACACGGATCGACACGCTCGTCAGGTACCTGCGCGCCAGGTCGGCAAGCCATACAAGTTCTTCACCGCCGGCCCCGAAACATTCGACTGCTCCGGCCTCGTCGTCGCCGGCTACCGCCAAATCGGCGTGACACTGCCACATCAAAGCCGGATGCAATCGACGATCGGCACCGAGGTCGACTGGCGCAATGAACCAATCAAGGCCGGCGACCTGATTTTCATGGTCTCATCGGTCGACCCGACTCGCATTGGTCACGTCGGCATCGCCCTCGATGCCACCACCTGGATCCAAGCCGTCGGAACCGGCATCGTGGTACGCATCCGACCCATCCCGAGCAGCGACAAGATCAGTGCCGTCCGCCGAATCGTCGACGCCTGAAGTCGGCGCAAGTGACTGTGGCAGATCCGTGTCGCACCCAATTCGGGTGCAGCACAATCGTCGGGTCGGCGGCCAACCGGTTCTTTCCGTCCATCGTTGAAACCCGGCGATCTGCGCGGTTCATTGTGCTTTGATGGTGGCCGCGAGAATCTGCCCACTGGCGGCCGATAGATCCTTCACGGTGATTAGGGTCCCCCGCTGAATTGTGCGCGCGGTGTAGGGTGTGGTTGTGGAGGTCACCCCTGACGGGCTCGCGCGGTTCTTTGAGGTGGTGTTGCCGCATTTGAATGAGGTGCAGCGGCGGGTGGTGGCTGGTGCGTCGGCGCAGATGTTGGGTCGGGGTGGCAAGTCGTGGGTGGCTGACGCGTCGGGCATGTCGCGCAACACGGTGATCAAGGCGCAGGGTGAGGTCGCTGCGGGGATCACGCCTCGGGCCCGGTTGCGCGCGCCGGGCGCAGGTGCGAAGCCGTTGACTGAAACTCAGCCGCACTTGTTGGAAGCGTTGGATCAGCTGGTTCATCCCGACACGCGCGGCAACCCGATGTCGTTGCTGAAGTGGACGTCGAAGTCGACCGCGAAACTGGCCGGTGAGTTGACCCGTCGCGGGTTCAAGGTTTCTGATGACACGGTCGGCCGCTTGTTGAAACGGCTCGGCTATTCGTTGCAGTCGCCGGCCAAGGTCAAAGAAGGCACGGCGCACCCGGATCGTGACGGCCAGTTCAAGTATCTACAGGGCTTGGCTGAACAGTTCGTTGGGTCGGGTGACCCGGTGATCAGTGTTGACACGAAGAAGAAGGAGATGGTCGGCGAGTACGACAACGGTGGCGTCGAATGGCAACCGGCCGGTGAACCCGAGCGGGTCAACGTCCACGACTTCGTCGACCCCGAGTTGGGTCGGGCGATCCCATACGGGATCTACGACGAAACGAACAACGAGGGCTGGGTCTCAGTCGGTGATGTCGCTGACACCGCCGAGTTCGCGGTCAACGCGATCAGGTCGTGGTGGACAACGATGGGCAAGGCCCGATTCCCGAACGCGGCCCGACTGTTGATCACCGCCGATGCCGGCGGCTCCAACGGACACCGCGTCCGCCTGTGGAAGTCTGAACTCGCGAAGCTCGCCGCCGAGACCGGACTCGCCATCACCGTGTGCCACTACCCGCCCGGCACCAGCAAATGGAACCGGATCGAACACCGCATGTTCTCGTTCATCACGATGAATTGGCGCGGCCGACCCCTCACCTCCTACCGCACCATCATCGAGCTGATCACCGCGACCACCACCGACACCGGGCTCACCATCCGAGCCGAACGCGACATGGAGTACTACGCCAAAGGCGTCAAGATCAGCGACACCGAAATGGCCGCACTACCCCTCACCCGACACGACTGGCACGGCGACTGGAACTACACTCTCGCGGTGACCGCCACACCAAACGAGTAAACAATCCTGCGGGGAGCCCTTAGCGCCCAGAGTGGCGAGTTCGAGGTGCGGCTCAACTGTGGATCAAACGAATAACCGGCGGAAGGGGGCAGTGCCCAGATCAGATGATCTGTGCGCACAGGTGGCTTGCGTTATGCGCACAGAGCGGGCATCCTGCTCGGGTGGTGACCAACGCAATGCGGCTGGTGTTCGTGGCAACTGCGGCGATGGCATCGTGCGTCGGTTGTGGTTCTGACGTCAGTTCGGGCCCCGCTGAGAGCTCGACTCCGGTGCTTGAGCCCGCATCCTCAACGATCGGCGCTGTGACGTCGACGTCTGATCGCTCCTGTGTCGTGCCGCCGCCATCGCAGAACCCGCAACGAAGAGACTGCACCCTCGTGGACTGGCAGGCCGTCGCTGTCGACGGCACCAGCGTCACCGTGGACTACTACCTCAACGATCCCGGCTGTTCGCTCGGGCTCGACCGCGTCGAAGTGGACGACAATCCCGCCGTCGTGACACTGCGATTCGTCGT
>DAORTY010000052.1:0-4355 GCA_035432905.1 Ilumatobacteraceae bacterium
CTCGTAGCCACGGTGCTCGCGGATGAGATCGACGGCGTAGTGCAACGCGCTGAGCATGCCCAGGCCGAGCAGGTCGAACTTCACCAGGCCGGCGGCAGCGCAATCGTCCTTGTCCCACTGCAGCACACTGCGGTCCTGCATGCGACCCCACTCGACCGGGCAGACCTCGATCACCGGGCGGTCGCAGATGACCATGCCGCCGCTATGGATGCCGAGGTGCCGCGGCGCATCTTCGATCTCGGCCGCCAGCTCCAGTACCGACGCCGGAATGTCGTGGTCGGGCTGCTTGGCGGTGGTGGACACACCGCCCCACGCATCCATCTGCTTGCTCCACGCATCCTGCTGGCCGGGCGCGAAGCCCAGCGCCTTGGCCATGTCGCGCACGCTGGACCGGGCGCGGTAGGTGATGACGTTGGCGACCTGCGCGGTGTGGTGCCGCCCGTAGCGCTGGTACACGTACTGGATGACCTCTTCGCGCCGGTCGGATTCGATGTCGAGATCGATGTCGGGCGGGCCATCGCGCTCGGGCGAGAGGAAGCGTTCGAACAGCAGGCCCAGGCTCACCGCGTCGGCCTTGGTGACACCGAGCGCGAAGCACACCGCACTGTTGGCCGCGCTACCGCGACCCTGACAGTAGATGTCGGCGCGGCCACAGAACTCGACGATGTCCCACACCACCAGGAAGTAGCCGGCAAAGCCAAGGCCCTCGATGACCTGCAGCTCGTGGTCGATGGTGCGCCATGCACGCGCCCGCAGCGAGAGGTCTTCGTGTGCTGCCGGGCGTTCGCCATAGCGACGACGGCCCCCGGCCTCGACGATCTGACGCAGGTAGGCCATCTCGGTGAGCGGCGCGCCGTCCGTGCCGGGCGGGCACGGGTACGGCGGCAGGCTGGGCGCCACCAGCGACAGGTCGAAGGCCGCCGCCCGCCCGACCTGTGCCGCCAGCTCGACCACACCCGGGTAGCGCAGGAATCGTCGCAGCTGCTCGGCCCCACTGCGCAGATGTGCGCCTGAGGCGGCGGGCAACCACGGGTCGAGTTCGTCGAGACTGCGCCGTGCCCGCACGGCCGCGACCGCGGTGGCCAGCTTGCGTTGCGCGGGTGTGGCGTAGTGCACGTTGTTGGTGGCGACACAACCGACGTCGTGTCGCGCCGCCAACTCGGCCAACGCGTCGTTGCGTACCGAGTCGAGTGGGTTGCCGTGGTCCCACAGCTCCATCAGCACGCGGTCGCGGCCGAAGGCGTCGATCAGCCGCTGCAACTCGCGCGCCGCCGCCCGCGGGCCGCGATCCACCAGCGCTGCCGGCACGGAACCCTTCCGGCAACCGGTGAGCACCCATCCGTGGCCACCCATCGCGTCGGCAATGTCAGCACACGCGAACTGCGGTGCGCCCTTCTCGCCGGCGAGGTGGCCGAGGCTCAGCGCTCGAGCAAGTCGCGCATACCCGGCCGGCCCTTCCGCCAGCACCAGCAGGTGCTCGCCGTGAGGGTCGGGGGCATGACTGTCGGAGACCCGACCGGTGTTCACCTGGTGATGGGTGTCGGTTTCCGGGCGCGCCTGACGGCCTTGCGCGGTGAGCGTGATCTCGGCACCGAAGACTGTCGGCAGGCCGACGGCGCGAGCCGCCTCGGCGAAGCGGACGATGCCGTAGAAGCCGTTGTGATCGGTCAGTGCCAGCGCCTCGAGACCGAGACGCGAGGCCTCCTCGGCCAGTTGTTCGGGATGGCTGGCGCCATCGAGGAACGAGAAGTTGCTGTGGCAGTGCAGCTCCGCGTACGGCACATGGCCGGTGTCGGGCCGCAGCAACGGTCTGGTGTCGTCGGGCTGGAACGGTTGTCGCTTGCGGCTGAGTGCCGGCCCGTCGCCGCCTCCATTCCACGAGGGACTACCGGGCGCGCGCCCGTCTTTGCCGCGTCCGGAGAGCAGCGCTTCCACGTCGCTCCATGGCATGTCGGGGTTGTTGAAGCCCATAGGAGTTCGCGACCATATCGAACGCGTGTTCGTTTGGCAAGGGGGACGGCGAGCAGCCAGGCCCGGCCGCTATCCGTCGTTGCGCACGATGCCCAGCTTCTCAGCGATCACATCACGAGCATCACGAACCCGAGCCGCCTCCCGAGACGACAGTGCAGCGGACAGAGCGGACAGCGTGGCGAGGCACAGGTACTCGTCGTACACCATTCGCTTCCCCCGAGCCACGAGCAACCCACGGCGAACCTGCTCGATGCCCGCACTCTCGCCGGCGAGCGTCCGCGCGTGCCCCACGGTGCGGTCGAACGAGATCACCACCTCGACCTCTGCCGCACCCAGGCGGCGCTCCACCTCCGGTGCCATGAACAACACCTCTGCGCTACGGCCCTGGGTGAGCAGATGGGCCATTCGTATGGTGTCGCAATCGACGACGAGCGCGGCATCGCCCATCTCGGCGAACTCTGCCCGGGCCAGTGCGACGTGCTGTTCGGCCTCGGCGAAGTGGCGCTCGCCACCTGCGACCAAACCCTGCAACACCCGGGCGAACGCGACCTGCCGACGCGCCCCCACCACCGCACACGTGTGCAGCGCGCTGCGGGCCAGCACGTCGGCCTCTTCGTGATGCCCCTGGCGGTACAGCATGAAGCCCACGTTGGTGTCGACGATCGCGACGTCCAACGGGCGACCGGCATGAGCCCCATGCGCGCGGGCGCGGGCGTACCGATCGAATGCCTCTCCCCAGCGGCCGAGATGCATGGAGGTGAGCGCGATGTTGTTGTACGCGCTGGCCAGGTGACGATCGTTCCCAGCACGCTCGAAACACAGCACCGCCGCATCACCGTGAGCGATGGCCGCTTCGTCCATCAGGATGCTGTAGGAGATCTCGAGACTGAGATGCGCCTTGCCCTGCAGCGTCACGTTGCCCAGCCGCTCCGCGATCCCCAGCGCCTCCTCGCTCGACCGCAGCGCGGTCAACTGACGGCCCAGGTCGGAGTGCCGGCTCGCCTCGTCGAGCAGCAGCTCACAACGCCAGCACCCACCCGCCTCGTCACCAGATTCGACAGCCACCAGCCCGCGCTGGATCCAGGCGTTCATCCGTCGGTACTCACCTGTGCGCAGCGCATGATCCGCCACGAGGTGGCACAGGCGAGCGTGTTCGTCGGGCGATGGGCGTCGTCGAGCAGCGCAGCGATAGGCCTGTTCGGCCCCGACGAGATCGCCCAGCCACGACAACGTCTCGCCATGTTCGAGCAGCAGGAGCGTGAGCTGGTCGCTGCGGGTTGCGCGAGCCATGGCGGCGGCGTGGCCCAGCAGTTCATTCGCCTCGGCCAGCGCACCCGCCGACTTGGCTCTCAGCCCCGCCTCTTGAGCCATCGGCAACGCCTCGACGTACCGGCCGGCCAACTGGAGGTGGAGCGCCACAGTGCCGGTATCGGGGGCGTCGTGGCGCACCATGTGATCGGCGATGGCCCCGTGCAGTTCCCGACGACGATGGAACGAGAGCGACTCGTGGGCGACCGTGCGATACACATCGTGCACGAACGCGAGAGAGCCATCTCCCGACGGGCTCACCACCGAAGATGCTGTCCTCCACGTTGCCGGATCAGCCAGCTCGGGTCGACCGAGTACGTCGGCCATCACGTCGAGCGACACCGTGGGCCCGAGCGTGGCGGCATCGCGGACAAGACTGCGCATCGCCACCGGCAGCGCATCGATCAGCACCGCACCCAGTCGTTGCAGGGAATCGGGCAGCTCATCTGCGGTGGAATGTCGAGCCAGTTCGGTCACCACGAACGGGTTGCCCTTTCCGGCAGCCAGGATGCGAACCACTTGATCGGGCCGCAACAGCGGCGCTGCCGCACGGACGAGTGCAGTGGCCGTGGCATCGCCGACAGGGAGCAACTCGATGACTGCATGTACCACCGGGCTACCGCTCGACCTGAACGTCACTGACCGGCTGCCGGTGAGGAGCAAGATCGACTCGCCCACGGTGAGCTCACCCAACCCGTCGAGCACCGAGCGCGACGACTCGTCGACCGCGTCGACATCGTCGATGGCGAGCATCCAGGGTCGCGGCGCGGCCGCAGCAAGTACGGCGGCCAGCGCCCGATGCGCACGCGTAGCCCTCGTTCGCGGATCGCCGGCCGACGAGCTCATCCGACCGCGAGCGACGGCAACTGCATCGTCCACCCACGAGCGCAGATGATCGGGGACCTGCGCACGGTGATGCAGCAGCCACGACCAGCCGCCGTCACTGACGTCGCCCCCGGCGGCGACCGCGAGCGAGCGCACGAGTGCGACCACGAGCCCGTACGGCACGTGGCGTGCGAACGGATCCGCATCGAGCAGGGTCGCGGCAGAACCGGCCACGGCGGTGGCCTCACCGA
>DAORTY010000052.1:4455-22777 GCA_035432905.1 Ilumatobacteraceae bacterium
CACCGATGCCGTTCTCCGCCTGCTTCCATGCCGAGATGACGGTGGTCCACTCCTCGCCACGAGCAATGTCGATGGACGCCGAGAGCTCACCCCGCACCGTCGTTGGCGACCGGCCGACGGAATCGACCCGCCACAGCTCGACGGGTCGCACCCGGTTGCGCAGCGATGTTGCCCCCAGACTGACTGCCACCACCTCGGCACGCCCCGCAACACCCATGCCGTCGCCCGCCACCACGTCGCCGGCGGCTGCCGCCGTCAGCGCTCTGGCGGCGACGTTGACCGGGTCGCCGAGCACGGTGTAGGTGGTGCGACCGGGCACACCAAGTCGCCCGGCATACACCGGCCCGCGTTGCGTCCCGGCCCGAACCGTCACACCGCTCGGCATCAATGCGGTGCAGCCATCGACGATGCGACGCAGGGCCAACAACATCCGCCCCTCGTCATTGTCGACGGCGCGTGGCGCACCGGCAGCGAGCAGCAGCTTCACACTGTCGACACCGACATCGCTGTCGAGCAGGTCGATCGACAGTTCAGCGCCCACACGTACGCAGGTGTCGACCACCTCCACGAGCATCGGATGAATGGCCCCAGGACCTTGCGCAGCAAGCAGCGCATCCAGTCCGGTGATCATCACGAACCCCACCGAGACTGCCCGGTGATCACCGACGGCCGCGTCGGCCTGGATCAGGTCGCGTACCGCCGGGCTGAGGAGCCGGTACGAGCTCTCGGCACTCGGCTCGCGTCCCGAGACTTCGACCGGGTACCCCGGCAGCGTCGCGGTGTCTGCCCTCGAACGGTTCCCGGCGGCCGCGCCCACCAATTCGACACCTGGCCCCGTCGCCGCGCCCCGGCGATTCGCGTCGAGCATCGCGGCCACCGCGTCGCTGACCAGTACGCGCCCGGCGGGAGCCGCTGCCTGCAGCCGCGCGAGCAGCGACATCTCCGGCCCGCACAGGAACAGGCATTGCTGACCGGAACCGGCGAGCAATGCTGTCATCGCTGCCGTGTGCACACCGATGCTCACCTGTAGTCGGCGGCCGCCGGTGAGTGTCGCCGGCACTGCCGCCAGCAGCGGCGACATCGAAGACGCGGCGTCGACCGCCCGCGCCACATGGCCCGCACCATCGAAGTACACCAGCGCGGCGTCCCCTGCGAAACCAAGGACATCGCCACCGAGATCGGTGCTGGGGCCGAGCAACGCTGCGAAGCAACGAGTGAGCGCCTGGTGGAGCACCTCGACACCTTCGGCACCTGTGCTGGCGAGCCGTTCCGTGTGTCGGGTGAACCCGCTGAGGTCGACGAGCACCCACGAGCCGTCGGCCTCGCGCCACGCCGGCGCGTCAGCGTCGGCCAACCACGACGCAGCGAGCCGGCTGGCGTGATCGAGACGGGTCAACTGGGTCGATTCCTCGAGCCTCCGGTGACGCCCATCTCGCACAGCCCCGGCGTCAGCTCGACCGACAACGCGCCCGAGTCGTCGACCCAGGCACAGACACTGACCCCTTGGCCCAGGGTGGCGAATGGCTGAGTGATCGGCCACGAAGCGACGGTGAGCCCGTCGTACGTGCAACGATCGACCACATTTGTGACGACCTGGGTACTGGCCAGTCGGCCAGGCCGCGAGGTGGCCGGCGCCAGTGGGAGCGTGAACGACCGGCTCGGGTCCGACCGTGTCGGCAACGTGGCCGCGTCGAGCGAGATACCGACCGGCTCGGCGGTGAAGGCCGCGTTGCAGAGACTGAGGTCGGGAACGCCGGTGACCGTGACCGTCAACGACACCGAGTCACCGGCGGCGCTGACTGCTTCGTCGCTGACCTTCAGGTCCGCGAGGCGCGGGTCGGCTGCATTCGGCTCGCCGGTGTCGTCGGCGCACTGCGCCGTCGAGTCATCGGCGGTGGCCGAACGTTCCACGTCGTCGGGGCCCGTGACCGTCCAGATGATCGGCGGTGGCTCGGCCGCATCATCGGTCGCTGGGGCCACCCAGAACGCGAGCGCCGTTCGTCCCGGTGCGAACAGCGTGGTCCGCAACGGGTTGTCGTCGGCGAGGCCACCCTCGAGGCGGTTGCCCGCACCATCGGGCACGACCACCGGAACCGACGACTGGTTGTCAAAACCGAAATACGCCCCCTGCGGCCCCCAGCACACCTCCGGGACCAGTGCCGCGGGCGCGAGCGCGGCTCTGGAGTCGGGGGTGGTGCCAGAAGTGCCGGCACCGTCGGAGCACGCGGCGCCGAACATGGCAACGATGGCGAGCACGACGAGCTGCTGACGACGCATGCGCAATCCTCGCACAGCTGCGGGCGCACCTATCTCTGGCATCATCGCGACGGATTCCGATGTCGCCGAACGATGAACCTTCCGTGAGCGCCCTGCTGCAGCTGTACGACGACGCACTGCCACACGTCTATGGCTACCTCGTGCGCCGTTGCGACAGTGCAGCCACCGCCGAGGACCTCACCGCTGAGACGTTTCTGGCTGCGCTCACCGCCAGCCGCTCGGGCAGCGAGGTGAACGTGCCATGGCTGATCGGCACCGCCCGCCACAAGCTGGTCGACCACTGGCGCAAGAGTGGGCGCAACCAGCGGCTGCTCGAGGAGCTGTGGGAGGGCACCGACCCGCATGCCGACAGCAACGAGCCGGTCGACGCGCTGGACGTGCGCGACGTGCTCAACGGGCTGCTCCCGCATCACCGTGCAGCGCTCACGCTGCGCTACCTCGACGGCCTACCGGTGGATCAGGTCGCGGCGCTTCTGGAGCGCAGTCTGCACGCCACCGAATCGCTGCTCATGCGAGCCAAGACCGCCTATCGCCAGGCTGCGACCGAACTGACTGGAGGCACATGATGAGCATGACTCCCGACGCCTTCGACGCGCTGCGCGCCGACACTTCTCCGGTCGCCCCACCCGCGGCCTTCGCCGACCAACTCCGCCAACGACTCACGATCACACCGCCCACCCTGGAGCAACCGATGCCCGAACCAGCGACCGTCAACACCGTCACCCCATACCTCGTCGTCGATGGTGCGGCAGCGGCCATCGCGTTCTACGTCGCCGTGTTTGGCGCAGTCGAGGACCACCGCCTCGTCGGCGACGACGGTCGCATCGGCCACGCCGAGATCGTCATCGGCAACAGCCGGCTGATGATGGCCGACGAGTATCCGGAGGCGGGCGCCATCAGCCCCACCACACGCGGCGGTACGTCGACCAATTTCACGCTCGCTGTCGCCGACGTGGACTCGGTGTTCGCCCGCGCGATTGCCGCGGGGGCGACCGAGGTCCGTCCGATCGCCGATCAGTTCTACGGCCACCGCCAGGGGACACTGCGCGACGCGTGGGGCCACCAGTGGAGCATCAGTTCGCCGATCGCCGGCTTCACCGACGAGCAGTACGCGGCCGACAGCGGTGCCGCTGGTTTCGAGTGGCAGCCGGGCGCGAGCCCATCGACGTCGTTCGATCACCAGGTGAAGCACTACGACCAGGGCGACCTGTACTACTTCACGCTGCACACGCCCGACGTCCACAAGGCGCAGACCTTCTACGGCGCGGTGCTGGGCTGGACGTTCGAGGACCCGGACAACGGCCACATCGGCAACATCTCGGCGCCTCCCGGCAGCGCCCACGGGGCAGCCGAGGGCAACACCGACCTGTACTTCGTCGTCGATGAGATCCACTCCGCCATTGCCCGCGTGCGCGAGATGGGCGGCACGGCCGACGAGCCCGTCTTCTACGACAGCGGTGCCGCCGCGACCTGCGTCGACGACCAAGGCACCCGCTTCCACCTCAGCGTCCCCGCCGACAAGTACCGCCACTGATCACAATCGCACGTGTCGCGGCCTGACCTCGGTGTGATCCGATGGGGCCGCGACACGTGCGATTGTGAACCGGCGGTCAGGCTTCGGCGAGCAGTTGGTAGAGCTTGCGGCGGGCCTCGTTGATGATGCCGGCAGCGGTCTCGATGTGGTGCTGATTGTCGGTCGTGCCCACTTGCTTGGCTGCCATGACCAGCTGGCCGACTGCCTTGCGTAAGTCGTCGTGCCCGCCGGCGGACTCGGCGTCCATCCATGGCATCGGACCATCGGCCTGCGCCAACTTGGTCTGCAGCTCGGCCTGACCTGCCTCGGTGATCGCGTACACCCGCTTGTCGTCGAGCTCGGTGGACGAGGCGAACCCCGCCTCTTCCAGCATCTGCAGCGTCGGGTAGACCGAGCCGGGGCTGGGCTTCCAACGGCCGCCGCTACGGTCCGAGAGCCGTTGCATCAACTCGTAGCCGTGCGCCGGACCATCGGCGAGTCCGCTGAGCAGCGCGATGCGGATGTCGCCACGACGGGTACGGCGCGGACCACCGCGACCGCCACGGTACGGACCGCCACGGTGGGGTGGCCCGCCGAATCCGAACTCGCCGCGGTCACGACGACCACCTGGTTGGTTGTCAGTGAATCTGGGTCGCATGATGAAATCTCCTTGGTCGACCTGTTGTGTGCGATCACGATATATCGCGACTGCACCGAGAGCAATCCAGCATCGATGTGCTCTCGGTCACGTCCGCGTCGGCGACGCAGCGGTGCCTCGGTGAATGCGGCCCTCTCGGCGAGCCGTGTGGAGCACCGTCCACACATCGCCCTGTAGCGCACGCAACGCGAGCATCGCCTCGTACGCAGCCGGACCGAAGCGGTCGACTGCAACCTGCGCGGCGGCTCCGCTCTCGTCACGTCGCGCCAGCACGGCGACGTCCCACAGCGGCGACCCGGCGCAGCTGTCCTCGAAGTCGTTCCACAACAACCGACCATCAACCGCCACCAGCACATTGCGCGGGTGAGCATCACCATGGAGCGCCTGCGATGGCAACGCACTGACCAGCGGCAACAGCTCGGCACGCCGGGCAACGATGCTCTCCGACGCGGCAGGTTCGAGCAGGTCGTTGTCGACGCAGCAGGCGAGAGCCAGATCGAGGTCGGAAGTGGCCGGGCCGAGCAGCGGCAGCTCGCCGGGATACCCGGCAAGGGCGGCGTGCAGTTCGTCGAGCGCCGGCAGCAGCTCGCTCACACTTGCCACCGCTGTCGGGTCGTGTGGGACATGGCGCCACACGGTCATCCACCAACCGTCCACGAGGTGCGGACCGGGTGCAATCTCGTCGCATGGCGGCACGACCGAGGCACCGACACCGGCGAGGTAGGTGCCGAGCGAGACCTCTCGTCGCAGCCAGGGCGACGGATCGTGACGAATGAACCCCGTGAACGTCGCCACCCGTATCACCACCGGCGCAGGCGCCAGGTGCACCAGCAGGTTGCTGCCGTCGAGCAACACCTCGGGAGAATGAATCGGCAGGCTGTGCTTCGCGCCCAATGCGAGTGCAGCGGCGAGCGCCGGGCTCATGGCCGCCAGACGTAGCGGACGTCGGGAGCACGCTCTTCGTTGCCGGCGCCATCGGTGAACTCCTCGGCGATGAAACCGTGTCGCTCGTAGAACCGGCGAGCCGGTTCGTTGACCTGGAACGTCCACAGCTGCAGACCTTCCGACGAACGCTCCTTGGCCAGTTGCACCAGCTTGTCGCCCAGTCCACGGCCCATCCATGCCGGGTCGAGGTAGAGGTGCTCGATCCAGCCGGCGCCGCGACCGGCGGTGTCCAGCACCATCATCGCGACCAGGGTGCCGTCGATCTCGGCCACCCACACGTCAGCGCGACCGACCACTTCGTCGGCCATCCAACGGCGGACCTCGCGGTCGGGGTGCACCAACGGCACCGTCGGCAGCGCGAACGCACGCGACCGCAGATACACGGTCGCACAATCGACCGCGTCGGTGTGGCGGGCAACCCGGATGCGAGCATCGCCAGGCTGCAGCGCGCGCAGCACGCCTTCGAGACCAGGGTCGGCGGTGTCAACGGCGTTGTGCCACAGGAACCACTTCACGTCCTGGCTCTCGCCCTGCGGAGGCGTGGGCGTCACCATCGGCGACTCGACCAGGTAGCGCAGGTCGAGGTGCGTGTGCCCTTTGGGCCCTGCGTGAACATCGACGTGCAGCAGCGCCGGCCCGTCCTCGCCGACCGGGCCGACCAGCTGCGCGGGCAGCCCGGTTTCCTCGATGGCTTCACGCAGTGCACCGAGCCAGGGCAGCTCCCCCGGCTCGATGTGGCCGCCGGGCTGCAACCACTTGTTCAGCCGCTTGTGCAGATGCAGCAGCACTCGTCGACGATCGTCGGTGACGACGATGGCCGAGGCGGTCACGTGCACCTTGTTGGCCGTCTCCGAGAATGGCTGCTCCAGCGCGTCGAAGAGGCGAATGAGCGACGCAATCGAGTCGCGCTCGCGGGCATCCACGGGCCGACGGGCAAGAACGGCGGATCGAATCGACTGGTTGAGATCACTCACACGACCACGGTAGGCGGTCGATGCGTGTTCGGTGCTGCACGAATTCGTCAAAATCGCCACTTCAGGAAGTGCACGAACGCGCCGATAGTGAATCCGAACGGTGGCGGGGGCAACCACGCCAAGCACCGAAAGCCACGACTGAGGCGGGAAGAACTCATCATCATGGAACCCGACGCACAACTCGCACCACGAGTGCTACTCGCAGTGGCGGATCCTCTGCTGCGGCGTGTCGCCTCCTCGGCGCTGCGTGCGCGCGGCTACTCGGTGAGTGCAACCACGGAGGAAGAGGCTGCATTGATGCTTGCCCGCTCCTTCTCCCCCGATGTCGTCATGGTGGACCTCGACCTGCCCAGCCCCGAAGGCGGCTACCTGTTCGACACCATGCGAGCCCTCACGGATGCGTACATCGTCGGCATCGCTCCCCCTGATGCAGACGCCGCCCGCATCCGTGCGCTTCGAGCCGGCGCCGACGATGTCGTCGCCGCCACGTTGAACCCCGACGAGCTGGCGGCGCGTTGCCAGGCGCTGTTGCGCCGTCCGCGCCAGTTGCACGCACGTTGGGACCCGTTGCAGGCATCGATCATCACACTCGGCGCGCTCACGGTGGATGTGGGCCGCAAGGAGATACGCGTTCACACCAAGGACGTGCCGGTCACCCGCATCGAGTTCGCGCTGTTCGAGCAGCTGTGCCGTCGCCCGGCCGAAGTGTGCTCGCGATCGGAGCTGCTCGAAGAGGTGTGGGGGCCGAACTGGGTGGGCGACACGCATGTCGTCGATGTGCACCTCAGCAATCTGCGCCGCAAACTGCAGCAGAAGGCCCCGGGGTTGCGCTTCATCCACACCGTCCGCGGCGTTGGCTTCCGCCTCAGCAACGACCTGCTACGTGCCGCCGATGCGCCGATCGTCGACGAGCCACTGATCGGCGAGCCCGAGTCGACGGGCGCCAGCCATGACGACGACACCGACCGCGAGTTGATCTCCGTCTAGCTGAGGGCACCATCCGAGTGCCACAGCGTCGGTCCGAGTGCCACAGCATCAGTCCGAGTGCCACAGCGTCATCCGAGTGGGTACTCGCATCCCGGGGTGCGAGTACCCACTCGGATGGCCAGGGCTCGCGCGTCTGCATGGGAGGCGGCTGTGTCATCAGGAGTATTCGGCGGCGAGCCACCATTGGCCGCGCTCGACGGTGAGCAGTAGCAGCGCACCCGACTGGGTGAGGACCTGGAAGCGGGCGAGACGGCGATGGCGGGCGGCATCCCACCAGCGCTCCTCCACCGGCCACGGGCCCGCCCACGACTGGACGGTGTCCAGCGAGCCACCCACCTGCACGGCGTATGGCGGCGCGCTGACGGCACCGCGGCCGGTGACCTTCACCGCTGCCCCGGTGACGTCGAGCACCGAGATGGACTGCGGCGGCTGGTGGACCACCGCTGGTGACGGTGCCGGCAGCCGCCCCGGCCACGGATGATCGGGCACGGCCAACCGCTCGGCTGGTTCCATGAGATCGGCGGTGACCGCCGGCGTCCAGGTGTATGCATCGTGCGGCTGGCGGCCGCCCTGGGCTGCAGGCACCAGCACCTGCTGCTCGCCGGCAACGGCCACCAGGCGCGCCACCGCACGCACCGCCCACTCATCGGCCTGCGTGCGGCCACCCCACAGACCCAGCTGCACGCCATCGTCGCTGCGCACCTCTGCAGGGTTCAACCGCAGCAGCGTCACACCAGCGGTGATGGCACCGTGCTGCGCCCACGCATCGAGTTGCCACCGCACACGCTCGACCATCGCCGCTGCACTGAGCCCGCTGCTGCGATACCACAGGCGTTCGCTCTGCTCGCCATGCTCGGTCTCGGCGGTGACCACGAGACGCGTGCACACCCGGCCGTCCGCGGCCAACAGACCAACGAGCTCCTCGGCCAACTGGCGCGCCACGAACACCAGCGCATCGGAGTGGAACACCGGCTGCTCGAACACGCGCTGCGCCTGCATGCCGGCGGGTGGGTCGTGAGTGCCGGGTAGCCGATCGTCGCCACCACCCGCGAGCCGGTGGGCAAAGCGACCGAGCGGGCCGAAGCGAGCCACCACGTCGGCCTCGGGAAGCTCGGCCAGCGGACCAAGGTGATGCACGCCGAGCCGGTCGAGCAGGTGCACGAACTCGGGTGACACGCCTGCCACGACCGAGAGCACACGCACCGGCAACGGTGCAAGAAAGGCCGCAGTGGCCTGCGCACCTGCCTCGACGACCACCGGCTCACCGCGTCGTGCCGAACGACGCGCAGCAATGCCAGCGGCGAAACGACCATCGGCCACACCGATGCCGAACGAACCAACGGCGGCCAGCGACAGTTGTGCGGCATCGGTGGCGGTGGCCGCGACAGTGGCGGCCATGGCAACATCGCCACCGAAGTAGCGCGACGGGCCACGCGAGACGAACGTGAGCGTGCCGGGCTCGGTGATTTCTATTCGCGGCACCATCGCCCCGACCGCACGTGCCACCGGCTCGAATGCGCGGGCATCGCGAGTGGGGTCGTGCTGCTCGATACGTACCGATGGGCAGCGCGCCTGCGCGTCGCGACGCCGCTGGCCGACGGCAACACCCTGCGCACCCGCCGCTATCGAATGCGCGACCACCCGGTTGGCGTGCAGCACCGCAACGGGTTCACCGGCGCCGGCAGCCGACCCAACGCCATGCGCTGAGCCGGCGGCGACGGGCCAGTGCGGACACCACAGCACCCCTAGTCGTGACACCGCTGCCTACCCGGTGCGCCGCAGCGCGGGCACCGCAGCAGGTGTCGCAACCTGGATGGACACAACGGCCTCCACCGCGCCGTCGGCGGTGGGCAGCCACATCTCGGCACGGCGCGGGCGTGGCACCCGACGGCCGCTGAGCTGCACGCTGGCACGACGCCCGCGGGCCACGCCATGGCCGTTGCCCAGCCCCTGCCAGACAGTATCCATTGCCTCGAACCGCAGGTCGGCCCCGAACACACCAGACGTGCCACCGGCCGACACGGACAGCAGCACCGCACCACGCGATTGCACCCGCGCCACCAACCGACGGGCGGTGACGGCCTTCACCGCGTGCGCTCCTGGGCCGAGCAGCAGCACATCGAACCCGTCGATCATCGCCGCCAACACCTCGGCCCACTGCCCGTCGTCGAAACGCTGCGCCGGCTCGGCGACCATCACCAACCGCTCCGGCGCCACCCCCAGCTCGACCGCTGACGCAACCCCCACGTGCGGCAAGCCGGCAACACCGACCCACGCGCCGGCAAGTGACGGCCCAGCAGCCAACGCGAGCGCCAGCGACACTGCCGCTGAACCCGCACACTCCACCACGCTGCCACGCTGCATCACCGCCTGGGGCAACAGTTCTTCGAAGGCCGGCAGCAGGGAAATGGTGCGTTGCTGCGCTGCCACCCCCGACAACAACCCGCTGCCGGCAAGCTGCGCAAGTGACGTGGGTCGAGAGCTCATCTCGCCACATTATCGAACATACGTACGCTTTGCGAGCCGAAGTTTCTACCGGGGTGACTACACGGCGGCGCGTCGGCTGAGTTGTTCGGCGAAGTCGTGCGCCGAGTGCGCCCAGCCGTCGGCGCCCAGTGCAACGGCATGATCACCGTCGCGCACGGCCAGACCGCCGACAGCCAGATAGACGCTGGGTTCGATCTCCGCTCGCAGCGTTGCCAGCAACCGCGCGGCCGCATCCAGGCAATCCACCGACGTCACCGATACCCCGATAGCCACCAGATCAGCTGTCTGCCGGGCAGCGTTCACGAACGAATCGTGCGGCATGTCGGCGCCCATGTCGGAGACATCCCAACCTTCACCACGCAGCAGGTCGGCCAGCAACGCAATCGGCAGCGAGTGCCGTTCACCCTCGGGTGACCCCAACAGCACCGCCCCACGAGTGCGCCCCCGGCGAGCAAAGCGCGGCCCGAGGCGACCGATCAGTCGGAATGCAATACCAGTGGCTCGGTGCTCGACCGACACGTCGAGCTCCCCGGCCGCCCAGCGGGCACCGATCGAGTGCATCGCCGGGGTGATCACATCGAGGTAGATCTCGTCGATCTCGGTGCCCCCCGCCAACGCTGCCTCCACTACGCCCCAGGCACCGCGGGTGTCGCCGGCGACGAGCCGCGACTCCAACCGAGCCGACCACGGGGCACGGGTACGACTGCTGCCATCAGCACGGTCACGCCCCACCGAGGGCACGGTTGCTGTAGCAGCACGGTAGGTCTCGAGATCAGAATGGGTGACCTGCCAGGTGCCACCGACCTTGGTGGCGGGCAGCAGGCCCAGACGCACGTATCGATACGCCGTCATGTAGTGCACGCCCAGGAGCTCTGCTGCTTCGTTCAACGTGAGGACGACAGTTGACACCGACGTCACCGTAGGACCGCACATGGATTGCTGCGTAACGCAGCACTCCGGATTCTCAGTGGTTGGCCTTCCACTTGGCGAGCGCAGCGCGGCTGCGCTCGACCAGTGTGGGTGGCACCAATGACAGGTACGCGGTCTCGGGGCCACTGGTGCCATCGGCCACTGCCGCCGCCGGTGCAGCAGCCGCTTCCGGGGCGACGTCTTCGAAGACCGGCATCTCCATGCCCGGCTTCCAGTACTGGTACAGATTGCGAATGACGTCGCCGAGGCCCGCGCTACTGGCGCCCTTCGCGAGGTCGAGCGTGATCATGTTGCCGTAGATGTGCACTGCAGCCACCTGACCGGTGGAGAGCAGTTTGCGGGCCAGTGCGGCCGATGGCCGTGGGCCGATGGCATCGGAGGCGGTGTGGAACGCCTCATGCCCCATACCCGTCAGGTTGCGGTTCGCTTCGAAGCGCACCATCCCCGGATTCGCGCTGGCCTTTTCGATGACACCGATCTGCTGACCCATAGTGCCGTCAGCGTAGTGCGAGTCCCACCGCTGCGACGAGAAGGGCCGTACGATCGCTGGCGATGATCACTCGGCATGAGTTCGGCGACACGTGCTGGTGGGACGTCGTCGACCCGACGACGGAGGAGCTGGAGTCGCTCGACCAACAGTTCGGTCTCGGTGATCGCACGTTCGACGAGGCTCGCCGTCGTTCCGCACGACCGACGATGCGACGCTTCGCCGATCATGCGCATCTCGTCGCGTTCAGCGGCACACTGGGCGAAGTCGACATGTTCGTCGGCGACAAGTGGTTCGTGACGATCCGCCTTCACGACGACAGCGGCCGCGAGTGGGACTCGGCAGTGGCACTCGACCGAATCCAACGACTGGCACCCGACGTGCACACCGGAATGATGCTGGCAACGGTGACCGAGGAACTGGTCGATGGCTACTTCGACTCGCTCGACGTCCTCGAGGATCAGCTGGAAGCCATCGAGGACCGCATCTTCAACGAGGAGCCTCATCCAGAACGAAAGGTCCAGCAGGACCTGTTCGGGGTTCGCCGACAACTCCTCGAGTTGCGACGAGCAGTCATCCCCCTCCGCGAGGTCCTCTCAGCCTTGCTGCGCAAGGAAGTGGAGTGGGTCGAGGGGGATGCCCTCATCGTGTTGCGCGATACGTTCGACAAGCTGCTGCGCGCTGTCGACATCGTCGATGAGCTGCGCGAACTGGTGGGCAATGCCGTCGACGCTCATCTGGCAGTGATGAGCAACCAGATGAACCTGGTCATGAAGAAGCTCACCGCCTGGGGCTCGATCGTGTTCGGCGCCACGCTCATCGCCGGTATCTACGGGATGAACTTCCAGCACATGCCCGAACTCGGCTGGATGTGGGGCTATCCGTTCGCGTTGGGCAGCATGGTCGCACTGAGCTTCGTGCTCTATCAAATCTTCAAGCGCCGCGACTGGCTGTAGCCCGGCAGGTCGTCCTCAGCCGGGCTGCAGGACAATGCCGTGGCGCACGGCCCACGCGGCCACTTCCGCTCGGCTGGAAAGACCGAGCTTCATCAAGATGTTGGACACGTGTACCGCCGCCGTCTTCGGGGAGATGAACAGCCGCTCGGCCAACTGACTGTTGGTGAGCCCCTCGGCGATGAGTGCAGCCACTTCACGCTCGCGGCCGGTCAGCTCACCGTCGGCGCGGGCGCCACTGCCTTCCAGCCGGCGAACCAATGCCTCAGCGCGATCGCGTCGCCAACCCGGCCAACCCTTGAGATCCGCAACAGCCTGACGAGCGACAGCGAGCGCACCTGCCCGATCACCGGTAGCCAGCATCGCGCTGGCGTGCACCGTGCGCAGCGACCCAATGCTCGGCACGTACAGCATCGGATCTGGTTCGCGTAGCACCTCACCCAACACCGCAGCGGCACCCGCATGGTCACCTGCTGCCATCAGCAGCATTCCTTCCGCGTGGCGAACGAGGAAGCCGCGCGATGTGTGCGACTTGGCCCAACCGTCGACGAACTCGGCGCGCACGCGAGCCGCTGGTATCCCCGCCTGCAACGCAGCTTGCACCGTCTCCAACATGAACCACAGTGCATCGGATTGGTCGGCTACCCGGGGTGACGCGACGATGGCATCGAACTCGCGCTCGACGTCTGCGCGGCGCCCCTCCAGGGCAGCGCCAGCGAGGATCACGCGGCGCTCGGTGACGCCCAACTCTCGGGTACCGGCGAGGGCTACCTCCATCTCGTGGACAGCGGCCAGGGCTTCCGCGACCAAGCCCTCCTCGATGCGCAAGGTGGCCAACCGAGCCCGATGGTAAAGGAACTCGCGACTGTCCGGACCCCAATGCTGGCCGGCCTCGGCGAGCGCCTGACGCATGGCATGCATATCGCCGCTGGCCAAAGCTGCTTCCGCCTCCCAGAGCGCCAGCATGCCGGCACCGAGCTTGTCGAGCCCGCACCGCTGCGACGCGTCGCGCAGCTCAGCTCGCGCTGAAGCGCCGAGCGCGCCGTGAGGGGCCACCACTGCCATCAAGTTGTTCAGCGCCCTGCACTCCAGCACGCTGTCACCGACCTGTCGCGCAAGGTCTCGAGCGTGCAGCAGCGCCTGCTCGCTGTCGCCGTGCGTTGCCAGATGCGTCAGCGCCGACGCCCGCTCCACCGACGCCTGCGCCTCGAGCCATTGATCGCCTCCGAGGTGCGCATCCGCGAGCGCCCGGTCGGCCCACTGCACCGCTTTCGCACTGCGGTCGGCCAACATGTGCAACTGCGCGACCGCTCCCACACAGCGACCCCGCGCCATGCCCACGGGCAACGAATCAGCCAGCTTCTCCAGCACGTCAACAATGACATCGCGTTGCACCGTGTCGAGCAGTTCGTGATGCAGGCGAGCGATGAAGCGCAGGGATTCCACTCGTTCGAGGTCGGTGACCGCGTGCGCGTTCCACTGCTCCGCATAGGCCAACGCCTCAGTGCCGAACTCGAGTCGCCACGCAGCATCGGTGGCAACCGCCAACAGTTCCGGGTCGTTGGGTGCCTCGGCAAGGGCCTCACTGGCGAGACGCAGGGCCTGGAACGATGCACCTCGGTCGAGGTATCGACGCGCCCCCTCGCGGGCGATCGCGGGGATCAACTCGAACTGCCCGGCACCGAGCGCGTGGCGAGCGAGCGCCGCGTGATCCGGCTCTGCCTGCGCACGCAGCGCAGCGAAGGAACGCTCGTGGAGGCGGCGGCGTTCGCGGCCCAACAACTGCTGCTGAACCGCGTCGGCGACGAGCGCGTGTCCGAACCAGAACGTGTCGTCGTCGGGCTCGACGACGATGCCCTGCGTCACCAGGCTGCGCAGCGCTGGCAGTAGATGACCGTCACCGAGCTCGCACACCTCGCGAAGAATCTCGAACGGCGCCGGGTCGCCGAAAACCGCCAGCGCATCGACCACTCGCCGCTCATCGGGCGGCAAGCTGCCGAGTTGCTGGCGCACCGCCTCGTCCAGCGACCACGGCAACTGCGCGGTCTTCAGGTCGTCGATGCGCGCATCGGGCCCGCAGCAGCGCACGAGTTCCTCCACGACGAATGGGATGCCACCGCTACGGCGATACACCGCTTCGACGGCGCCTGACGATGGCGATCCGTTACCGATGGCCGCCAGAAGGCCGGCAACCTCGGCGCGGTCCAAGCGCTCGAGGCGAACCTGCTCCACGTTGTGCTGCCGCTCGAGGCGCAAGACCAGTTCGCCGCCCGGCGCCTTGCGCGACAGATCGTTGCCCCGATAGGTACCGACGATCACCAGCTGCGGCCACGACTGCATGCACACCTGCTCGATGAAGTGCACGCTGTCAGCGTCGGCCCAGTGCAAATCCTCGACGATCAGCAGTGTGCGGCCCTTGGCAACGGCGGCGTCGAGCACCCCGCGCGCGGCGACGGCCGAATTGTCACCGGGCGGCCCGAGCTGACCGATGACGTCGAACGGTCGGCCCATCGACCCGGGCCGCGCTTGCGCGCTGAGGACCGTCACATCGGACGGGACAGCTTCGATCAATTCGCGCAAGAGACGGGTCTTGCCGATACCGGCCTCCCCGGACACCAGCGCGATCTCGGGCCCGTCGCCGCTGCGGACCTCCGCTGCCTCGACGAGGCCGACCAGCCGACTCAACGCCGTGTGTCGACCGATCATGACCGGCGACAGGCCGGTTCGCCCTCGCAGCATGACGTGAACGCTACTGCCGAACGGGACCGACCCCGGAGCAGCTTCAGGCAACGAGGCTGTCGGCGTTGCTGACGTTCGATCGTGCGACGGGCAGCTCGATCAAGGATCCGCACGTCTCGGGTACGACATCGGCCGGTCGGCGCCAGGCGCGGAAGCGATTCGAGCGGGCGACCAAGGTCGACTGACGCTGCCGGGCAATCTCTGAGTTGAGGGTGAGGCTGGTGAACATGGCAGGAGTCCTTCGTGGTTTTTCGACACCTTCAGCATGCGCCTCGGGTTCTCCTGCCACATCCGCCGATCGACGTATATCCGCCGACGTTTCACCCTGGCCGACCTAGGTATGTCGCCGGTCACACCTACGTGATCATCTCGCCGGGTCAGTCGGCGAAGGCGTCGATCATGGCGTGCACGTCGCCAAGTGGGTACAGGATCGGGCAGGTACAGCCGTGGTCGATGTATTCCTGCACCTTGGCTTTCGCCTCCGCCGGCGTTCCACTGGCAGTGAGCATCTGCACGATCTCGTCGGGCACCAGCTTGCTGGCCGCCTCGACCTGCTCGTGGGTGGCGGGCCAGGTGAGTACCTCACCGACCTTGTCGAGCAAGCTCTGCGGGACGCCCGACGCCTTCATGATGTGTGGCTGCTGACCGAGATACTGGGTGACCATCATGCGCGCCATGTCGAGCGCTGTCTCGCGGTCTTCGTGCACGCTGCACACCACCAGCTGCGGGCGATCGATGTCGTCGACATTGCGTCCCGCCTTGGCAGCACCGGTGGCCAGCGCCTCCATCGCACGCTCGTTGTAGTCGGGCGACACGAGATAGTTCAGCACGGCTCCGTCGGCGATCTCGCCGGTGAGCTCCATCATCTGCATCCCGGTGGCACCGATGTAGATCGGGACGTCCTTGGCCCGTCGTTCCTGGTACACGTAGTCCAGCTCCACGCCGTCGAGGTGCACGTACGTTCCGTCGAAGGTGACCGTCTCGTTGTGCAGCAGCGCACGTACGACGGTGACGATCTCGCGCATCACGGTGAGCGGGCGGGCACGCTCGATGCCGACCTTGGCTGCCAGCGGGTCCCACCAGGCGCCGATGCCGAGGATTACACGGCCGGGAGCGAGGTCGTCGAGGGTGCTGAACGTGGCCGCCAGACGGGCCGGGTTGCGGCTCCAGCAGTCGACCACACCGGAGCCGACCTTGATGTGCTCTGTGACGCTGGCGAACGCGGCCATCGGCACGGTGGCTTCGCGTACGAGCCGGCTCTCGGCCTGCCAGACCGCGTGAAAACCCTTCGCCTCCGCATACTGCGCGATGGCCATGCCCTCGCGAATCGGGTGGGCGTCCTGCAGGTAAACGGCCATCGGTGTGCTCATGGAGCCCACGCTAGTTCCTTGACGATTTGTACAGCGCTACAGCAGCGCGAACAGGCGTTGCGCCTGCTCGGCGGCCTTGGAGCGCACCTCACGCTCATCCACGAGAGTGGGCCGGCCATCGCGCAGGAGTACCTGCCCGTCAGCACTGATGACATCGAGCGCGCGGACGCCGGGTGTGAACGCAACGTGCCACGGGCTGTCGGCGTGCTCGTAGTTCCAGGTGACGCGGTCGTGGCGCGCTTCGGGGAACAACTCGTATCCATTTTCCAGCCACTGCCACACGATGTCGGGCGAGGCCATCACATCGTCCTCACGCAGACGCACGTACGCCAGCCGCGCCTCCTCGAGCATGTCGGCGCCGATGCCATCCGTGCCGAGCACGATGCGGTTCGGGCGCGCTGCGGGCCGCGCGTACCCCACCGAGTTGTTCATGTTGCTGCGCGGGTTGTGTGCGATCGTGCCAGGTAGTTCGCGGTCGAGGTACACGCAATGCACGAGGTGCCAGTCGTTGCGAGCAAGTGGCTGCAGCCGCTGCCCGGCATCGGCATCGTCGGGGCCCTCGGCCACGTGGATGTGGACACCGACACCCAGGTCGGCGGCCAGTTCGGCGGCCGCCGTGAGCGTGTCGTCGGTACATGTGAACGCGGCGTGCACGCCCACCATTCCGCGACCACCGGAGCGCAGGAAACGTTCGTTCTCTGCCAGACCGCGGTGCGCGCCGTCGGCGCCGTGGCGGTCTGTGACGCCATAGGCGAGGTTGGTTCGTACGCCAACGGTTGCGCATGCGTCGGCGATCAGCGAGAGGCTGCCCTCGATCGTCGACGGCGACTCGTGGTGGTCGACGATCGACGTCGTGCCGCTCTGCAGAGCCTCGACTGCGCCCAGCATGGCCGACCATCGGATCATCTCGTCGTCGAGCGCGACGTCGAGGCGCCACCAGACCTGCTCGAGTATCTCGATGAACTTGGTCGGCTGTCGAGGTGGGGCGGGCATTCCGCGCGCAAGGGTCGAATAGAGGTGGTGATGACTACACACCATGCCGGAGGTGACCGCGCTCATCGGGTGCACCGTAGTCGTGTCAGAGCGAGGCGTACACGGCGTCGATCAACGCACGATTGCGGGTGCTCTGCCAACGCGGCACGACATGGTTCATCACATACCCGAATGCGAGCCCTGCATCGGGATCACCGAAGCCGAGCGCACCCCCGGTACCGAAGTGGCCGAAGCTGCGCTGACTGGTGCCCAGCGGTCGGCGAGCCGACGTGGGTACGAAACCGAGCCCGAACGACACGTCCTCCCCCAAGACGGGGCATGGTCCGTGCGACTGTACGCGTGTGGCCTCCGCCAGCAGCCCAGGCGACAGCAACCGGGCCGGCTCGAGGATGGCTGCATACACCCGGGCAAGCCCGACCGCCGAGCCATGGCCATTCGTCGCGGGCACTTGCGCCGCCCGCCATTGCGACGAGTTGACCACACCGGTGGACGAGTACCCCGGCGGGTTGAAGTAGCTGAGCGCGGGAAGGCGCCCGTCACCCTCGATCGTGAACGGATCGATCGCGTCAAGGGCCACCGAAGGCACCCAGATGACATCCGCACAACGAGCCTGCTCGGCGACGCCGAGACCCCAGTGCACGTCGGCCGCGAGCGGCGCGGTCACGCCTCGCAGTCGGGCACCGGGCATCTCGCCGGTGACGCGGCGCACGATCTCACCCACGAGATGCCCGAACGTGTTGGTGTGGTAGATGTGCCGCGATCCAGGTTCGAACCAAGCCTCCGTGGCAGCGAGCGCATCTGTCATGCGTTGCCAGTTCCACAGGTCGTCGTCGGTGAGGCGCTCACGGATCGCCGGCACGCCGGCGCGATGGCACAATGCATGGCGGATGGTGGCGTTCCGCTTTCCGCCCGCGGCGAACTCCGGCCAGACCGAGGCGATCGGATCGTCGAGCCCGACCATTCCGGCGTCCACGAGTTGCAGCGCGAGCAGCGCCACCAGCGCTTTGCC
>DAORTY010000053.1:0-3261 GCA_035432905.1 Ilumatobacteraceae bacterium
GATTTTTTGGCTGCTACTGCACGCGACGGGGAGGCCTTTGCCGACGCCATCGATGTTGCCGGGTTGTCGGCGCGTGTGACTGCGTGCCCGCAGTGGAGCACGGCCGATCTGGTGTGGCATCTGGCGGAGGTGCACGACTTCTGGCGCACGATCGTGGGCGACCATCGAGACACGTGGGAGGGGTACGAACAACCGGTGCGGCCGGCGGACCAGGACCTGGTGGCGTTCTATCGCGATGGCCTGGCCGCAACGTTGGCGGTGCTCGCTGCGGCCGATCCCATGCAGACCAACTGGACCTGGTCGAACGACCACAGCGCGGGCTTCGTGATTCGGCGGATGGCGCACGAGACGGCGATTCATGCCTGGGACGCCCAGCAGGCCGCCGGCCTCGACGTTGCTCTCGAAGCGTCGCTGGCCAGTGATGGCATCGACGAGTTCCTCACCCACATGCTCGGCGACGGTTCGACCGACGCGGAGCCTGTCGGCGGCTCGGTGCACCTGCACTGCACCGACGTCGCGGGCGAGTGGACGCTGCTGCCCAGCGAGGTGCACGGCTTCGACGTGACTCGGGAACACGCGAAGGGCGACGCCGCCATCCGTGGCGCGGCGAGCGACATTCTGCTGGCGCTCTGGCGTCGGCGGGAGCTCTCCACCGTGGATGTCATCGGCGAGGCCGAGGTCGCCGCACGCTTCGTCGCGCACGCCTCACTCGACTAGCGCTGCGCTGCATGTAGGGCACACCACAAAGCCACGTACCTCTGTGGTGTGCCACAGAAGTACGCCCGTGGCCGGGTGGCCGGGTGACCGCGGGCTACCGATTATTCGGCGAGGCCCACCGGGCTGTCGTCGATGATCTGGTCGAGATACTCGCTGAGGCCGTAGCCGCTCTGGCCCTCGAACGGGCCGGAGTGCACGGTCCACTTGGTCATGCCCTCGCTGATGCGAGTCATCAGCCAATTGCCCTCAGGATCCTGGCGGCGGTTGCGCAGCGGAATCAGGTCCATCACCTCACCGGTGAACGCCCACTCGCGGTCGGATCGCGACGACTTCAACAGGCCGGTGATGCGCTCGTGGTACTGCTCGTCGCCGCGAGTCTCGGTGCTGATGGTGACCTCGTCGCAGTAGTGCATCTGACCCTGCTCCCACACGAACCCGCCGCGCGTGCCGGGGCCGTCCTTCTTCGCCACTCGACTGGCCATGAAGCCGAAGTCTTCGTTGATGTTGGCCGTCAACCACCGGTAGTACCACGGCGCCTGCCAGAAGCGAGGGCCCCACGAGTGGTCGCGCAGCCCGTGGCCGTTGATCTCCCACTCGCGGTCGCCGACGCGAATGGTGCCGTGTGCTTGGACCAGCTGCTCGTAGTGCCCCTTGGCGAACTCCTCGCCGGGCGTCTCGTGCGGGGTGTCGGGCTCGCCGCCGAACATGCTGGGCTTGCCCTGGCCGGTGAACGTCAGGCTCACCTCGCACTCGGCGTAGGGGTTGTTGGTGAATGCTTCCTTCGGGTTGGCCATCTGCTCGGGCTCGTCGAGCAACACGACCTTGCCGGCGTAGTCGATGTGCAGCTCTTCGAACGGCGTCACCATCGTCCACTTCAGGCCGCCGGCATCGAACGCATCGTTGTTGTCGATCGTGGGTCGCTTGTACATGAACCCGACGCTGCGCTGACCGCCGTCGGCCTCGGGCGGAAGGTACAGGCACACCGTCATCTCGGCGTAGCCCTCATTGGCGCGGTTGCCGATTCGGAACCAGCCGCCGACCTGTTGCTCGGGATCGAAGCAGTTGATGTACATGCTCTCGTTGAAGTTGGACTCCGGGCCCAGCTCGTGCATGAGTTCGTCGGAAGGGTCCAGTCGTACAGCCATGCGGTCACCGTAACGACCCGCTCTCAGCGAGGTAGTACCGGGCGTACCTGCCCCCGTGCCTCAGTGCTGTGGCTGATGCGGTTCCAGGCTCATCGAACCCAACCGCTCGGTGAGCAAGTCCGCGAGCCTGCTCATGTCGATGGGTTCCGGAGCTTCCTCGCTGGTTTCACAGCGCGGCGCAGCGACCGGCGGCACTCGGGAAAACGTCACCGCGGCCGGAGCCAGAGGTGGCACCACCGGGACCTGCCCCGTCGGGGTCCCGACGAGCAGTGGAGCGTTCACCCCGTCCAGATCTGCCATCGGAACCGCGATCGTTGCGGGGACTACAACCTCACCCTTGAGTTGTTCAATCGCCAGGTTGATGAGTGCAAAGCGCTCATTGGTAGCGATCGTGTTGCGCCGATGCAGAGCCTCGATGTGCTCGAGCAACGCGGAATCGGGGACTTGGTTCTCCCGCTGCTGTTCGAGTGATTGCAAGTGGGCCAGGACCTGCTGGTGGCGCCGCTCGACATCGGACGCGACCGCCTGGATCTCGCTGCGAACCTCCACGAGGCGCGCATCGACGGCGGCCAATACCGATCGAACGAGTAGCTCGATCTTCTCGTCAGCTGGGTCGCTCAACGCTCAGCCCTTCTTGCCCCGCAACCAGCGGCCGCGCTTGTCGGTGGCACCGCTACCGACAAGTTCCTGTTCGTTGCCACTGCGATCGTCGGTCAGTTCATCGACCAGTTCCCAGATATCCACGGCCACCAGATTGTGCGCCGGCTCACCGAACTGTGCCACCGGTGCGGCGTTGGCGGCAGCCAGGTCACTCATCGAGATCGGAGCGGAAGCCAGCTTGGGCAGGTCGGCTGGTTGTGTGCCGGGCTCATATGGATTGACCGGTGCAATCTGCTCGGGGACGAGATCATCTGCAGCGGCTGGCGGAGGTGGTGACGACATGCTCTTCAGGGTCGGCAGCGACAGTGATGCAAGCGTTGGCATCGGTGCCAGCAGCGGCTCGATCGTGGGTGGCTCGGGTGCGATTTCCAGCTCGGGAGCGGTCTGCGCCACCACAGTCTCCGTTTCGACGGTGTCCACCTCGACCTCGTCGAGCGCAGGCTGCGAGAACGAGCCGAGGGTCGGCAGGGTGAACCGGGGGGCCGGTGCGGTGAAGAGTTCCTCGACAGGGGGAGCGAGTTCTGCCGGCGGATCGAATGTCTGCTCGGTCGGCCATGTCACAAGAGCAGGTTCGTCAAACAGCTCGGCGCCCCAGGTGGGGATCACCGTCTCAGCCGGCAGTTCCTCCATCGCGGGCAGTTCCTCGATCACGGGCAGTTCCTCGGCCACGGGCAGTTCCTCGGCCACGGGCAGTTCCTCGATCACGGGCAGTTCCTCGATCACGGGCAGTTCCTCGATC
>DAORTY010000053.1:3361-22713 GCA_035432905.1 Ilumatobacteraceae bacterium
CACGGGCAGTTCCTCGATCACGGGCAGTTCCTCGATCACGGGCAGTTCCTCGATCACGGGCAGTTCCTCGATCACGGGCAGTTCCTCGATCGCGGGCAGTTCCTCGATCGCGGGCAGTTCCTCGATCGCCGGCAGCTCCTCGGCCACTGTCTCCTCGGTGAAGTGCAGCAGCCCGGCGGCCGGGATGTCGACGAGTGATACTTCCGGAACGGTTGCTTGCGAAACGGTCGCTTCCGGAACGGCTGGCTCTGCGACCGGTGGCGTTGCCGGGGGCGCTGCGGATCGCAACCAGTGGTGGATGCCGGAGGAGTGGTGACGCAGCGGGAACACCTCGGGTAGTCCCACTGCCTTGTTGGCCACTGATTCCAGCAGCGATTCGGTGGCCAGATCGATGGTCAGCTCGACGGCATCGCGGTCGATCGCCGGCTGCCGTTGAAAGAGCCGTGCCAGCGAGGCAGTCTCACCAATCTGCACGGCTCCCGCCTCGAGTTGCGTGGTCGATATCGCCCCGCAGTTCACGAGGCGTGTACCGATCGGCGCGTCACCCTCACGTTCAGCGAAGTACACACGACCGTCGACCGCGAAGAGTCGAACCCGTGGGTCGATCCCTACTGCGGTTTCACCGGTGTAGCGCTCGCTAGCGATGAGTGCAACGAAACCCCAGATGGGATCGGCACCACTGTAAGAGTTGAGTTGGCTGCGAATCATGAGAGACCCTCCCGTTACGAATCCTTCGGCCTTGAGTTTCGGCCGAACTGGCGGCGACCTTGAGGATTTGTCAAAGGAACTCTCAAGGTGGTCACGCTGCGGACCGATGACTCGTCGCCAAGGTTCGACAGGACGGAACCGGCCAGGGCAGGGAGGCCCTGCCACAAGACGGGAAGGGGCGAGTCGATGCTTCGACGACTCAAGATTGGCGGTCGAGTGAACATGCTCATCGCCCTGCCATTGTTGGCGCTGGTTGCATTTGCTGCTCTCAGCTTCATCGCACTGCAACGCGTGAGCGTCCGCGGTGATGAATACAAAGCTCTCAAGCAGGCGCAGGACTTGCGCGCAGCGACGAACCCACCGCCCGCCAGCCTTCTCGAGGCGTGGGCCATCGTGAACCACATCGGAATCCTCGGAGCGACGATCGACGGCTTCACCGAGGACGGTATGGCCATCATCGACCAGCAGTTGGTCGCACTCGATGCGGCCCAGGCCCGCTTCGAAGAGTCGATGGCGTACTGGAGCCAACAAGACGTCGACAGCCGGGTGGGCATTCGACTTGTCCAGATCGGCGGCGACCAGGGCGTGAAGTTCTTCCGCCAGGTCAACGAGGAGCTGAAGCCGGCCATCGCCTCCAAGGCCCCACAGAACGTCATCAAGATCATCAAGAGCATGGAGTGGCGCTACGACCTCCAGCAGACCGGCGTCGAGCGTGCGCTGCAGTGGTCACAGCCGGAAGTCGCCGCTCGTGAGAACAGCACCAACGACTACGTCGGCAAGGTCATCTTGTTCGCCGGTCTCGGCACCCTCGTCCTCCTCGTGGTGACCCTGCTGCTGTCGGGCATGGTGCGTCGCTCGATCATTCGCCCGATCCGCCGTCTTGCCGCACAGGCCAAGTCGGTCGCCACCAAGGACCTCCCCGAGGTCGTGCAGACCGTGCAGGACCTTCCTGCCGATAGCCCCGTGCCGCACCTCACCACGTTCGATGTGGGTACTCGTGACGAGCTGGCCGACCTGGGCGCGAGCTTCAACTCGGTGCAGGATGCCGCTGTTGACCTCGCTGCCGAGCAGGCCCTGGCCCGCCGCATCGTGTCGGAGAACCTGGTCAACATTGCTCGCCGCAACCAGAACCTCCTCGGTCGTACGCTCGGCTTCATCTCCAGCTTGGAGCAGGGCGAGCGCGACCCGGAAGCGCTCGACAACCTGTTCCGTCTCGACCACCTCACCACTCGCATGCGACGCAACGCGCAGTCGCTGCTGGTGCTGGCCGGCGCCGAGCCGACCCGCCTATGGGCGCCTGTGGTCGCCATCGGTGACGTCGTTCGCGCCGCCCTCTCCGAAGTGGAGAACTACGGCCAGGTGGAGCTCGCCGACCTCGGCGACATCGGAGTGCAGGGTCAGGTTGCCAGTGAGATTGCCCACCTTCTCGCCGAGTTGTTGGAGAACGCAACCAGCTTCTCGCCGCCCACGAGTTCAGTGACCGTTGTCGGTCGCGCGGTGCCTGACGGCCACCAGTTGGCCATCTTCGACTATGGCCTTGGAATGACTGCCGAGGAACTTGCCGATGCCAACCGCCGGCTGAACCAGGTGTCGTCCTTCGACCGTGAGAGCAACAAGATGCTCGGCTTCCAAGTGGTCGCCCGGCTTGCCGCTCGTCACGACATCAAGGTCATGCTCACCACCACCCCGGGTGGCACTGGTGTGACGGCGATCGTGCGGCTGCCGAAGTCGATTCTGGAAGCCGTTGCGGCGCCCGGCAATAGCGTGGCTCCCGTGGTCGACGTGCCGGCGATGGCTCAGCGCCTCAGCGAGCCGCTGCCCGTGACTGTGTCTGCTTCCGCAGGCCTGTCCATGGATCAACGGCCCACGGAGATGACCGACGAAGCGTTGTGGGAAGCAATGAAGTCCCCCGAGCCGCAGCCTGTGGTTGCCGCTGCACCCCCTGCAACCCCTGTGCCTGCTGCGGCGCTGACGCTGCCGGCATTCGAGCCATTGACCACTCAGTCCGGTCTGACCAAGCGTGTTCGCGGTGCGCAGATGCCCGAGCTCGGTTCGTCCCAGATCGAGGACGCCCCGCCCCGCCCAGCCGACGAGGTGCGCAGCACACTCGCCAGCCTTCAGCGTGGCGTCGACCTCGGCCGCCAGCGCCACATCGACAGCTGATCGCGACCTAGGGCCCAAAGGAGCTACCACATGTCACTTTCCGAAAAGGCGAACAACGTCAATTGGCTGATGGCCAACTTCGTGCGCAGCACACCCGGCGTCGAGCAAGCAGTCGCGGTCTCGTCCGACGGACTGCTCATCGCGATGAGCACCCAGCTGGAGCGTGCCTCGGCGGACAAGATGGCCGCCATCATCACCGGCATTCGGGCACTTGCACATGGTGCTGCGAACGAACTGTCCAAGGGCCAGGTCATGCAGGTCCTCGTCGAGATGGCCGGCGCGTACATGTTCGTGAGCGCGATCTCAGGCGGTTCGACACTCGGCGTGGTCACCGCTCGTGACTGCGACCTGGGTCTCGTCGGCTTCGAGATCACGCTCCTCGTCGAACGGGTCGGCGCGCAGCTGACCCCGACCCTGATCACCGAGTTGAAGAACTCGCTGGTCTCGGTGTGACATGGAAGCATTCGCCGCGGACGAATCGCACGCTCAACTAGTACGTCCGTTTCTCGACCGGAAGCGCCCGTTGGAGCGTGAATCGGTGGAGGAAGATCACTCGGGGGCGATCACCGGTGTGCGCGCCTACGCGATGACCGGTGGACGCTCGCAGGCCAGTGGCGTGCTCGAGTTCGAAACGATGCTGCAGTCGACCGGCAGCGGTCGTGAAGCCCTGACGGCGATGAAGTTCGAGCGCGCACAGATTCTTCGGCTGTGTCAGTCGGACCCACAATCGGTTGCGGAATTGTCGGCACTCTTGCGGGTACCCATTGGCGTGGTGCGAGTGGTGGCAGCGGACCTGGTGTCCGAAGGAATGTTGGAGTCTTTCCAGCCGAGCGCGAACGTCGCTGACGACGTGCTCCTGATCACGAGGTTGATTGCCGGTGTCCGTAGTCTCTGAAAGCCCCACCCGACCATTTGCCACCGGCCCCATTCCGGTCAAGATCGTGATCGCCGGCGGGTTCGGCGTCGGCAAGACCACCTTCGTCGGTGCCCTGTCCGACATCACCCCGTTGACGACCGAGGCGGCGATGACCACCCTTGGCGAGGGTTTCGACGATCGCGGTGACGTGTCGACGAAGACCACCACCACCGTGGCGATGGACTTCGGTCGCGTGGCCGTGGATGACGCCATCGTCCTGTACCTGTTCGGCACCCCCGGCCAGGATCGTTTCGGGTTCATGTGGAACGATCTGATCCAGGGTGCGCTCGGAGCGGTCGTGCTGGTCGACAGTCGCCGCATCGAAGACTCGTTCCCGGCGCTCGACTATTTCGAGAGCCGCAGTGTGCCGTTCGTGGTAGCGGTCAATCGCTTCGGCGGGCAGATGTTTCACACGGTCGACGAGGTACGCGAGGCACTCTCGATTTCGACACAGGTGCCGGTGGTGAGCACCGACGCACGCGGCCGAGTGGCCGTCAAGGAGACGGTCCTCAGCCTGCTCGACGTCGTCCTCCAACGTGCCCTCGCCAAGGCCAAGACCAACTGACTGACCCCGCCGTAGGTGTGTTCACCAGAGTTGTAATTGCTCCCAGGTGATGGCGACGTCGCTGACGGTCTGCCAGGTCAGGCGACCGCGGCTACCGGGACGGCGGACCTCCACGCGCTCGGGACGCAAGCTGCGGGCCGCGCCGTTGGCATCGAAGATGGTGATGCTGCCGTCGATGGCAATGCCGGACATCTTGCCGGAGAACCAGCGGCCGACATCGCCCTTGCGGAAGCGAACCGGCTCACCGGCACGAAGCCCTAGCCGTTGCAATGTTGACGCGTCGATCACGTGGATGCGTCGATCATCCGCCGGCAAGCATGCGCGCCTGCAGCTTGCGCATACCGGCCAGCCAACGGTCGTAGTCGCCGGTCTTGCGCTGCAGATAGGTGAGCACCTCGGGGTGGGGGAGAATCAGGAACGTCTCGGCATTGATGGTTGCGACGGCAACCTCTGCAACCTCGGAGGGCTCCAACACTCGGCCTGCAGAACGGACCACGCTGCTGCTGATGCCGGTGGCAGGGTCGTCGCCGGCGCGCAGCATGGCCGTGTTGACGCCCTGCGGGCACAGGCAGCTGACCCGAATGCCGGCGTCGCCGTAGGTGATGCTCATCCACTCGGCGAACGCGACCGCCGAATGCTTGGTCATGCTGTACGCCGCCGACCCGATCTGGCTGAGCAGGCCAGCTGCGGAGGCGGTGGAGCAGAAGTAGCCCTCACCGCGTTCCAGCCAACCAGGCAGTAGGTACTTCGCTGCCCAGCGATGCGCGTGCACGTTGACGTTGAACGCCAACTCCCACTCGGACTCGGGGCTCTCCGGCCCGCGACCGATGCCGACGCCTGCGTTGGCGAAGAACAGATCGATGGGGCCGAACGCTTGCTCAGCCGTCTCGATCAGGATGCGGTTGCCGTCCTCCGTGCCGACGTCGGCACCGACCGCGAGTGCACTGCCGGGGCGCAACGCATTGAGTCGCGCTGCCACGGTGCCGGCGGCGGCCTCCTGCAGATCGGCCACGACGACGTTGGCTCCTTCAGCATGAAATCTCTCAGCGAGACCTTCACCGATTCCGCCGGCGGCCCCGGTGACGACTGCGTGCTTGCCCATGAGTTCCATCTGGGGCAGCGTAGGCGGTGACGGCGGCCACACGCAGGAACGCTGATGGCGGGCCACTTCCGCAATTGTTCGTCAAGCATGCCGCTACCATGCCCACAGAGGTTCGGCGAACGATGTACGTTCGTCACACGCCAGTCCATGAAGGAGCAGCACAGTGACCGAGACCACCGATGCAGTCATCCACGAGGCCTTGAGCGTGATCGACAAGGCCCTGTCGCAGATGATGAGCCGAGAGTTGGTGTCGTCGGGTGAGATCACCGACGTGCTGCTCGACGTGCGCACCCTGCTCACCATGCCGCAGCCTGCGGTTCCTGCCCCCGTCTGAGGGCTCCTGCCGCTATGCGGCCAGCAGATCCTTGAACGCCCGCACGAGGCAATCGTGCAACAACTGCGGTTCGGTGACGGCTGCAGTATCGATGTTGACACCCATGTCCAAGCTGTGGTTGTAGCTCAGCAGCGTCAGGTTGAACGCGACGCCGCCCAGCGGGCCGACCGGATAGTTCTCCAACATCTGCGCGCCGCAGAGGTACATCGGCATCGGAGCGCCCTTCACGTTGCTGGTGGCGAAGTCGACGGTCTGTGCCTGCTGGCGCGCGAGCCGGGTGATCATGCTGGTGGGCAGCGCGGCGGCGACAGCCGCAAGCGTGTCGAGCGATGCGGTCGCGCTGGCGTCCTTGGCGGCGCCGGCCGCGGCCTGGATGGCAGCGAAGCGTTCGCCGATGGGCATGTCGCTGGTGGGCACCAACATGCGGGCGAGAGAGAACGCGTTCGCGCCCGACGAGTCGGTACGGGTGCTGATGGCCATGCTGGAACGAAGCATCTCCACCGGTGAGCCCATTTCATCGTGGTAGCGCCCGGCGGCCTCGGCGGCGCAGGCGAGGAACGCGGTGTTGAGCGTGCCACCCAGCCGCTTGGCCGCGGCGCGGGTCTCGCCGAACGGTGCCCGCAGCACCTCCATGCGACGCTGCAGTGAACGCTTGGTCCACAGCGGTGAATGCGCGCCCTCGGTGTCGCCCAGTTGCTGCATCACGCCGCGCACCGTGTCGGCGGCGGCCGAGCCGGCCTCGGGAATGCCGGTGGGGTCCAGCAACAGGTCCTTGATCTGCTTGAGCAGACCGATCGGCAGGCGCAGGCCCCCGTTGAGCATGTCGCGCAGGAAGTCGGGCGAAGGAGCGTCCTCGGCGGCGGCTTCCTCGGCGGCAGCGATCAGCTCGGGGTCGAGCGGCGCCGGCTCGGCGACGTCGCGCTCGAAGTCGAGGAACTGCAGGCTCAGCTGCACGCCACCCTCACCGTCGACGATGGTGTGGTGCATCTTCTGGATGAGTGCGCTCTTGCCACCGCGCAACCCGTCGACGATGACGAACTGCCACAGCGGGCGGGTGCGATCGAACGAGTCGCAGGCGATGAGGCTGGCCAGGTCGAGTAGTTGCCGCATGGTGCCAGGCTTGGGAAGTGCCATGTGGCGCACGTGGTAGCGCAGATCGAAGTTCGAGTCGTCCACCCACATCGGTGCGCTGAGGTTGGCGGGCGCCGTTTGGACCCGCTGGCGCAGGCGCGGGACGGCGTAGGTGGCGCGCTCCATACGGCGCAGGAACTGGTCGAAGTTCGGCGACTTGTCGAGCACGGTGACGTTGGCGAAGGTGCTGCTGAGGTGCGGGTCCTTCTCGAGTCGCCACATCAAACCTTCCGCATCACTCATCTTGCGGTCGAAATGCAGCTCAGCCATGCACCGAGACTACGGCATGGCAGTGCAACCCCATCCAGCGACCCCTGTCCGGCCCCACGATCGCAGCTCCCCAATTCGTGCGTCTGTGGCACACCACAGACGCACGTACGTCTGTGGTGTGCCACAGAAGTACGGCGGACGCAGCGTGAGCCGCTGCTGGGGACGCAGCGCGGGCTGCTAGCGGATTGCGCGGAGGGCCGCGAGGGCCGCTTGGCCCAGTACGAGCCCGACTACCGCGCCACCGACCACGTCGCTGGGGTGGTGGATTCGGACATACGCACGGCTGGTGCCGACCACGCCGGCCAATGCGAACCAGGCGGGTGCGGTGACGGCGCCGCCCCAGGCGGTGAGGATGCTGGCGGCGAAGAACGCGGAGGATGCGTGCCCGCTGGGGAAGCTGCTGGTGGACGGCTTACGCACGGGGTAGCGGGGGTCACCCGTCTCGGTGGGGCGGGTGCGGCGGAACAGGCGCTTGATGCCCTGGTTGACGATCAGGCTCTCGGCGCCGATGAGCGCGGAGAAGATGAATGCCTGGTTGGCGTGGTGGTCGCTGGTGAGGCCGCGCACCGCGCCCACGAAGTGCCAGATGAGGCTGAAGTCGCCCAGTTCGCTGGCAGTGGTGAACACCACGTCGGCCGCCCTGTGGCCGCGCAGCCGCTCGAGTTGCGCGTCGGCCCATGCATCGAACGACTCGACTGCCTTCAAATCGTGCAGGCTCACGCGACCGCCGGGGTGAGGAACCGCAGCGGCGCCTCGGAAGCAGCGAGCGCAGGGTCACCACCGAACGCGGGGCACCAGGGCTTGAAGGCGCACGACTTGCACAGTGGCCCCTCGCGCGGCTGGAACACACCGGTGGTGCAGGCCTTTTCGACCGCCTTCCACACGGCGGTGGTGCGCGTCGTGAGGAAGCGGACCGACTGCGCGGTGGGTGTGGCGGTGATCGTTTCGCCGGTACGCAGGTACATCAGCCGGATGGACGACGGGCGCTTACCGAGCACCTCCTCGCAGAGGAACGAGTAGAAGTGCACTCCGGCCAAGCTCTTCTGCTGATACATCGGGCCCGGGGCGCGACCGGTCTTGTAGTCGGTGACCACCAGGCCACCCTGCTCGTCGAGCTCCAACCGGTCGATGATGCCGCGCAGGCCCAGATCGCCGACCTTTGCCTCGAGCCGGATCTCCAACCCGATCTCGCGGATGGCGGTGGGGTCTTCCATGGCGAAGTACGCCTCTACCAGCGTCCACGCATCGTCGAAGAAGGCCTGCTGCTGGGGTTCGGTGAGGCCGAGCAGTGTGAACTCGGGGTCGAGCCTGTACTCGGCCATTGCCTGCTGAAACGCCGGCTGGGCGGATTCGAGCGAACGCTGCGCCGCGGGCCGCATGAACAGCAGTTCGAGCACCCTGTGGACCATGCTGCCCTTGGTGGCGTGGATACTGGGTGGCTCGGCGATCTTTTCGATGCTGGCGAACCGAAATGCCATCGGGCACGACAAGAACGCCTCGACTCGACTGGGCGACAGGCTCGTGGGCACCGGATACATGCCGTCATCGTAGAGAAGGGGTGCGCGATAGTGCGACGATGATCACGACTGGCGCAGATCAGTTGGTCAGTTCGGCGGTGATCAGTTCGGCGATCTCGGCCGGGTGGGTCATCGGGCCGAAGTGATCGAGGTCGTCGCGCTGCAGGTAGTGGCCGTTGGGTAGTCGTTCGGCGACAGGCTGCGCGATCATTGCTGGCTGCATCGGCTGCAGCACCCCGGCGATCACCAGCACCTCGGTCTCTATGGTGGGCAGATGGTCCCAGGTGTGATGCAGCCCGCCCGTTGCGAACGTGCCGGCCTCGGTGTCGGGCAGGCACTTGAGGTGCACCTCGCCGTCGCCCTGCGCGAAGCCGTACCGCACGTATGCGTCGAGCGCCTTGGGAGTGAAGGCGTTGAGCGGCCGCTTGGAGGCGTAATTCGTGATAGCAGCCTCGTACGACGCAAAGCTGGCGCGTCGGCGACGGGCCCCCGCGACCATCGGGCTCTCGAAGTCGTCAGTGCCGTTCGCGGGCGAGCCACCGATGCCGCCGGGCGGGAACACGATCGGCTCGAAGAGCACCAGGCGACGAAACAGGTGGGGTGCTCGATGCGCGGCCATCAGCAGGCAGGCGCCGCCCATCGAGTGGCCGAACGCATCGATCGGAGCCCCGGACCGCTCCGCCAGCCAGGTCGCCATCGCGACGGCATCGTCGCCGTACCCTTCCCAATCGATCTCGCCGTCGGGCCGGAGGGTGTCGCCGTGGCCGCGGTAGTCGAACGCGGTGGAGTGGAACGTTGCGGCGAGCTCGTCGGCCAGTGGGATGTAGCAGCGACCGTGAAAGCCGGTGGCGTGGGAGATCAGGAGGGGCGTGCCGGTGCCGCCCAGGTCGTAGGTGGCGATCTGGACCCCGTCGGAGGACGGTATGCGCACGGTCAGCTGTTCCTCTTGGTCTTCTTGTGGCGCCGCCAGGCAATGGTGAAGACGCGGTCCAGTAACACCCCGAGCACCACTGCCATCAGGATCGACCAGCGCAGGGTGGTGCGCTTCTCGAACACGAGAAAGTCGATGGACACGTACTCGCCGTTCTGCAAGAAGAACACCACCGCGAGTGCGACGACCACCAACAACGCGATGAATGCGATGCTGGGGCCGCTGGCACCGCCGGCGGCCGAATTGGTTCTCGATTGTGGAAGGTCGTTGTCGTTGCTCATGGTCATGTCGTTGCCCTTCTAGGCCTACGGCTCCCGGGGCAGACCCAGGAGGCGTTCTCCGATGATATTGCGTTGCACCTGGCTGGTGCCGCCGGCGATGCGGCCGCCGGGTGCGGACAGCATTCCGAAGGCTTCGGGACCATCGAGCATTGCATCCGCGCCACCGAGGTCGCCGCGCAGCATCGAGCTGGCGAACATCATCTCGGTGATGCCCAGCTTCATCAGGCTGGCGGCCGTGCTGGCCTGAGGCCCCTGGCGCTGTGCCATTGCCTTGTACGCCTGACCCGTTGCCAACAGAGTCACCATTCGCTGACGCTCGACCGGGTTCAGTTCGCGACTGTCGGCCATGTGGGCCATCGCCTCGAGACGGCGTTCCAGGCCGATCACCGCCGTACCGATGTGGCCGCGTTCGTTGGTGAGCACCGACATTCCAACGCCCCAGCCGCCGTGCAAGGGACCGATGAGATGATTGGCCGGTAGGTGCACGTCGGTGAAGAAGACTTCGTCGAACTCGGACTCACCGGTCATCTGCTTCAGCGGACGGACCTCGACGCCGGGCAGGTCCATCGGGAACAGGAAGAACGAGATCCCCTCGTGCTTCTTCGCCTCCTGGCTGGTGCGCGCCATGAGGATGCCCCAGTTGCTGTAGCGCCCGCCGCTGCACCACACCTTCTGGCCGTTGACGATGAAGTTGTCACCGTCGCGCTCGGCTTTCGTGGTCAGCCCGCCGAGGTCGCTACCCGCGCCCGGCTCGCTGAACAACTGACACCAGACGTCCTCGCCGGCGAGGGTCGCCGCGAGGTGCTTCGACTGCTGTTCGACGGTGCCGTAGCGCAGCAACGCTCCGCCAGTCAGCACCATGCCGACCATGTTGAACACGGGCGGCACACCCGCGAGAGCGCATTCCAACAACCACGCCGCGTTGTGTTCGACGGTGAGACCGCGGCCGCCGAACTCTTCGGGCCAGTAGATGCCCGCGTACCCCGCGGTGTGGATGCGACGCTGCCACGCCAGCCCGGACTCGACGAGGTCTGGCGGACAGATTGCGCCGTAGTCGCGTGGCGCATCGCCCTTGTTGTCGGCGAGCCATTGCTGCGCGTCGGCTTGGAACTCGTCGACGGAGATCATCACCTCGGACCGTAGGTGACGTTGCCGCTACTTGAAGAAGGGGAGGAACATCGCCGTTTCTTCAGGGAGGTTGGCCGGCACGGCGTAACCCTCGCGCTCGGTGATGGTCGCCCAGTTGTCGCGCACGTCTTCGAGAGCGAGGTTTTCCTTGAAGTATCCCTGCGTTTCGCCGATGAACACGTGCGCCACGCGCCCGCCGCCGACACTGAACAGCTGGCCGTTGACCGGGCAGTCCTCGTGGGCGAGGTAGGCGACCAGCGGCGAGACGAGGCCGGGCGACAGCTTGTCGCCGAACGCACCGCCCATCAGGTTTTCGGTCATGCGGGTGAGCGCTAGCGGGGCGATGGCGTTGGCCTTGATGTTGTACTTGGCGCCCTCGGCGGCGAGCACCCGGGTGAAGCCGACGAGGCCCATCTTGGCGGCGCCGTAGTTGGTCTGGCCGAAGTTGCCGAACACGCCCGCCGCGCTGGAGGTGCTGACGATGCGGCCGTAGCCCTGCTCGCGCATGACGACCCATGCCGGCTGGGTGACGTAGAACGCGCCCTTGAGGTGCACGTCGAGCACGGGGTTGAGCAGCTCGGGCGTCATGTTGTGGAACGACTTGTCGCGCAGGATGCCGGCGTTGTTGATGACCACATCGACCTTGCCGTAGGCGTCGATGGCGGTCTGCACGATGGCGGCGCCGCCTTCGGGCGTGGCGACCGAGTTGGTGTCGGCAACGGCTTCGCCGCCGGCAGCCTTGATCTCGTCGACCACGTGCTCGGCTGCGCCCTTGTCGCTGCCGCTGCCGTCGATGGAACCGCCCAGGTCGTTGATGACGACCAGTGCGCCACGGCTGGCGAGCAGCAGCGCGTGCTGCCGCCCGAGCCCGCCACCGGCGCCCGTGATGATGACTACCTTGCCGTCGTAACCGAGAGTGTCTGAGCTCATGGCCAGCAACCTACCGATCCACCGGCTTTACGTAAAAGTTCCAGACAGAAATCACCAGGTCATGGACCGACAGCTTTTACGTAAAACCGTGTTAGTGGAGGTCGAGTTGACGGAGGGCTTCGGCTTTCAGCGACTTGTAGTCGAGCTTGCCGTTGGCGGCGCGACCGACGGTCTCGATGGTGAGGACGCGCTTGGGTGACTTGTACGCCGCAAGCGTGGTGCGCACGTGTGCGATCAGGAGCGCCTCGTCGATGGTCGTGCCCTCGTGGGGTTCGACCAGCGCGGTGATCGCCTCGCCGAAGCGCTCGTCGGGCACGCCGACAACTGCTGCGTCGTTGACCGACGGATGCAGCTTCAGGGCCTCCTCCACTTCCTCGGGGTAGACCTTCTCGCCGCCGGTGTTGATGCACTGGCTGCCGCGGCCGTAGAGGCGCAGCGTGCCATCGGCCTCTACCTCGGCCCAGTCGCCCGGGATGCTCCAGCGCACGCCGTCGTGCACGACGAACGTGTCGGCCGATTTCGCCTCGTCCTTGTAGTAGCCGACTGGCGTGCGACCACGAAGCGCGACTCGGCCACGTTCGCCGCTTCCGGGCAACACTTCTCGGCCGTCTTCGGTGAGCACGCGTGTGTTGGGACCGAGTGCGAACTTGGCGGTGGTGCCGGCGGATTCGGCGGTGGTGGTGTTCGACGCCATGCCGATGGCTTCGCTGCTGCCGAGGCTGTCGATCATGATCAGCCGCGCGTTGTGCCGGAGGAGACCCTGCTTGGTCTCGCTGGCCCAGATGACGCCGCTGCTGACGACGACGCGCAGCGACGAGATGTCCCATCGGTCGGGCTGCGCGTCGAGCGCCTTCAGGATCGGCTTCGCAAAGGCGTCACCGACGATGGAGATGCTGTTGACACGGTGGTGCTGGATCGAATCGAGCAGCTCGACGGGATCGAAGTGACGCCCCGGCAGTGTGACCACCGAACCCGCCAGCACCAGGTTCCACATCGCGTTGAAGGCGCCGGTGCCGTGCATCAGCGGCGCCGCCGGCAGGTTGCGCGGACCGGGCTTGCTCATGCGTGCGTCGAACTCTGCCCAACCAGGCAGCGTCGGTAGCGGGTTCTTCGACGGCGCGTCCAGGCTGCCGACCATGTCGTCCTGTCGCCACATGACGCCCTTGGGCATGCCCGTCGTGCCGCCGGTGAACAGGATGTAGAGGTCGTCGGCACTGCGGCCCCACGGGCCAGAGACGCGGCCGGTGTCGGTGGCGCTGGCCGCCGCGATCTCGTAGTCGATGGCCCACTCCGGGCAGGGCTCGCTGCCGTCGTCGACCCAGATCCAGGTGTGCACCTTGGGTGCTCGCGCTCGCATCTGCTCGCAACGGTGCGTGAACGAACCGTGGAAGATGACCGCCACTGCATCCGAGTTGTCCCACAGATAGGCCAGCTCATCGTCGGTGTAGCGGTAGTTCGTGTTCACCGGCACCAACGCGGCCTTGAACAGACCGAACATGCTCTCCAGGTACTCGGGGCAGTTGTAGAGGTAGTGCGCGACCTTGTCCTGCTGCTGTGCGCCGGCGTGCAGCAGCGTGTGGGCGATGCCGTCGGCGCGCCGGTCGAACTCGGTCCATGTGAACGAACGGTCCGCCTGAACCTGCGCGATCGATTCGGGGAAGCGGTCGGCGTTGCGCTCCCAGATGTCGGCGAGGTTCCAACCAGCGGTCATGGCTGCGACCGTAGTGGGCGACGGCCACCGGGGCACCCATTCAACCGACGTCGGGACGAGTTCCCGGCGCAGACGGCGCGCAGCGGAAAAGTGGCCACTCACAGCGTGATAAATTTCGGCCATGCTCACGGGATTCGCCCTATCTGCCGTCATATCGATCGTCGTCTTGGTGGTCGTGCTCACCATGCTCCGCAAGAGCGGTGCCTTTGGGATGTCGAAGAAGAAGCAGCAGCTGGCGGCACAGCTGGCAGCCACCGGAACCAAGGCGCGAGCGTGGATCATGGCGATCCAGCCCACGGGCACGGTGGTCAACATGATCAACATCCAGTGTGACGTATCGTTCCGACTCGAGCCACTCGCCGGCGGCCAGCCGTTCGACGTGCAGAAGCGGATGCTGTTGTCTCAGGCCGCAATGCCACGCATCGGCGAGTGCTGGCCGTCGTGGTTCGACCCCACCGATCCGTCCCAGTTCGCCGTCGGCCAGCCCACCGCGATGACCCCAGAAGCAATCGCGACGCTGCGCGAATTCGGTATCCCGACGCCGTTCGACCCACCGAAGCCCTGACCCGGCGTCGATGACGAGAGGTACTCGACCCTGGAATAGGGTCGCGGCGTATGGACTTTCAGCTGCCTGCCGACGATGATCCCCGCCGCCTTGCAATTCGGGAGTGGCTTGCAGTCAACCCGGCGCCCACCGGTGCGCAGCTCGCGCAGGCGGGGTATGTGGTGCCGCACTGGCCGGCGCCGTGGGGGTTGGGGGCCGACCCAATCCATCAGGTCATCATCGACGATGAGTTGAATCGGGCGAAGGTGCGCCGTCCGACGAACCCGATCGGTATTGGTTGGGCGGGCCCGACGCTGCTGTTCGCAGGCACGCCCGAGCAGCACCAGAAGTACCTCCCGGCCCTCTTGTCGGGCGAAGAGTTCTGGTGTCAGCTGTTCAGCGAGCCCGGTGCCGGAAGCGACCTCGCGAACCTGGGCACCAGAGCCGTTCGCGACGGCGACGAGTTCGTCGTCAACGGTCAGAAGATCTGGACCAGTGGGGCGCAGTACGCGAAGTACGGCATCCTCATCGCCCGCACCGACCCCGACCTTCCCAAGCACAAGGGCGTCAGCTACTTCGTCTGCCCGATGGATCTGCCCGGCATCGAGATCCGCCCGATCACCGAAATGACCGGTGGCCACACATTCAACGAAGTGTTCTTCACCGACGTGCGTATTCCGGCAGAGAACCTGGTGGGCGATCTCAACGACGGCTGGCGCCTGGCGAAGGTGACGCTCGGCAACGAGCGCGTGTCACTGAGCACCGGCGGTGTGCTGTGGGGCAATGGCCCGACAGCGACCGAGCTCATCGACAGCATCCGCGACCTCGGCCCCGTGACCGACCCGCACATGCGGCAGCGCATCGCATCGGTGTACACCGAACACGTAGTGCTCGATCTCATTCGCATGCGCACGCTGTCGGCGACGTTGAAGGGCAAGCAGCCTGGCCCGGAGGCCAGTATCCGCAAGCTGCTGGCGGACGAGCACGGGCAGCACGTGATGCTGCTGGCCCGCGACTTCATCGGTGCCGCCGGCATGTTGGCGGGAGGCGATGGTGAGTCGTTCGTTCCCGGTACCGACACCAAGAGCCTCGGGCCCGAGAAGCCCGAGGGCGGCTTGATGCACGCCGGTTGGTACGACGGTTTCATGTTCAGTCAGGCGCTGACCATCGGCGGCGGTACGTTCGCCGTGCAGCGCAACATCATCGGCGAGTGGGTGCTCGGCCTGCCTCGTGAGCCCGATGCGGCCAAGGGGCTGAGCTGGGCCGAGTCGCAACGGCTCAGCGGCGGTCGAGCGTGATGACCGACTGGCTCGCCGCCGCTGATCGTGTTGCCGCGGTCGCCGCGGCACACGCCACGGAGGGTGAGCAGTTGCGGCGTCTGGCGACGCCGGTGGTCGACGCAATGCGCGCCGAGGGGGTGCAGCGCATGTGTGTGCCCGCCGTGTACGGGGGCCCGGAGCTGGATGTGCCGACGATCCTGGAGGTCATCGAGCGCATCGCTGTTGCCGATGGTGCGGCGGGCTGGTGCACGATGATCGCCACCACCACCTCGCTGTTCAGTCACTACGTGCAGCCCGATCGTGCACGCGAAATCTGGAGCGACCCTGCCAACTTCACCGGCGGAGTGTTCGCCCGCAACGCGACGGCCGTGAAGGTTGACGGTGGGTATCGCGTGTCGGGAGCGTGGATGTGGGGCAGCGGGACGCAGCACTGCCAATGGATCACCGGTGGCGCCACCGGCGACGGTTTCAGCGGCTCGATGTGGTTCACGCCGGACCAGGTGATCTTCGACGACACGTGGCACACGTCGGGCCTGCGCGGCACGGGCAGCACCGAGTACCACGTGGTCGATGCGTTCGTCCCGGACGACCTCGCGACCCAGCCGCAGGTAACCGGCCCGCAGGTGGATTCGCCGTTCGGACGTTTCCCCGACATGACGTTGCTCGCCGTCGGCGTGGCTGCGGCGGCGTTGGGCATCGGCCGTCACGCGCTCGACGCGATCGTCGAGCTCGGCGTCGAGAAGCGGCCGCAGTTCAGCGCCCGCACCATCAGCCAGTCGGGTGTCGCGCAGGCCGAGCTGGCGCGTGCGGAAGCCGCATTACGCAGCGCCCGAGCCTTTCTCTACGACGAGGTCTCGCAGGGATGGGCCACCGCGGTCGCGGGCGGCAGGATCGATGTTGCGGCCCGCGGGCGCATGCGCCTGGCAGGTGCGCATGCTGCCCAAGCCGCGTTGTCGGCTGCCAACACGGCCTACACGCTGGGGGGCGGCACCTCGATCTTCGAGAAGAGCCCGCTGCAGCGTTGCCTGCGCGATGCGCACGTGGTGACGCAACACATCATGGTCGCGCCTCGGCTCTACGAGACGCTGGGCAAGCTTCACTTCGGCATCGACATCGATGCCACCATGATCTGACCGGAGCCACATGGACGCATTCACCCTCACTCGCGATGGTCATGTACTGGAGGTGGTTCTGCGGCACCCCACGTCGCCGATGAATGCGGTCGACGCGCTGCTGCATCACGAGTTCGGGGAACTGTTCCGCACGCTCAAGCGAGAGCGCGAGGCGCGCGTCATCGTGCTGGTGGGGGAGGGGAAGGCGTTCAGTGCGGGTGGCGATTTTGGTTGGTTCCCCGAGCTGCGCAACATGGCGGCGCTCGATGAGTTGCGTCGCGATGCGAAGCAGATGATCTGGGACCTCCTCGACGTCGAGGTGCCGATCGTGTGCGGGTTGAACGGCTCGGCGGCGGGTCTCGGCGCATCGATCGCGCTGCTGTGCGACCTGATCGTGATGAGCGAACGCGCAGTCATCATCGACCCGCACGTCAATGTCGGGTTGGTTGCCGGCGATGGTGGTGCGGCGATCTGGCCGTTGCTGTTGGGGCCGCTGGCGGCGAAGCGCCACCTGCTGCTCGGCGAGCCGTTGACGGCCGTCGATGCCCACCGGCTGGGTGTGGCCAGCGAAGTGTGTCCGCCGGCCGATGTCCGCGAGCGGGCGATGGCGTGGGCACGACGGATTGCTGCGCAGCCTCCACTGGCGGTGAAGGGCACCAAGCAAGCGGTCAACGCGCAGCTCAAGCAGGCACTGCTGACCAGCTTCGACCTTTCGGCAGCGCTGGAGATCCCGTGCTTCCTGTCGAGCGATCACAAGGAAGCCATCGACGCGTTGCAAGCGAAGCGACCACCGACCTACGAAGGGCACTGACGATGACCGACAACAACGCGACTATCGAATCGATCATGACCACCCGTGCCATCCGCCGGTTCACGAACCAACCGGTGAGCGATGCCGAGATCGAGACCTGCCTGCGCGCTGCGCAGCAGGCACCGAGCGGCGGCAACGTGCAACCCCAGCAGTACGTCGTTCTCACCGACTCGGTGATGAAGACCAAGATTGCCGGCTGGTACCGGCTTGCATTCGACCGCTACGAGAAGTCGCTGCCGGAGCCGACGGCGTTCAAGGACGAGGCGCAGGCGGCATCGTGGGCTCGCACCCGCGATGCCAGTCGTTTCCTTGCTGACCATCTCGAGGACGTGCCGGTGATCGTGCTGTTCCTGCAGCCGATCATCCCGTGGGGCTCGGTCGACGAGCAGGGCGCCATGGACATCGGTCGCCTCGACGCGAGTGTGTACCCCGCGGTGCAGAACTTCTGCCTTGCGGCTCGCTCGCTCGGTTTGGGCACCGCGCTCACGACGGTGATCCGCATTCATGCCGACGAGGTGCTCGATGCCCTCGGCGTGCCACGGCGCGACAACGGTGCGGTGCGTTACGAGATTGCCGCGCTGGTTCCCGTCGGGCACCCTGTCGGCAACTTTGGCGTGGCCCCACGCAAGCCCGCCGGGGTAGTGACCCATTGGAATGCGTGGGGCGTCAAACGCCGTTGACCGATCAGGCCGTGCGGCGGCGGACCATGAGGACGAGACCGGCACCGAGCAGCAGGAGTGCTGCGGCGACGAGCGCAGTGTCATCGGAGCTCGACGACGCACCGGTTGCCGGAAGTATGAATTGGGTGGTTGTCGTGGGCGTCGCAGCGGCGGATGCCGCGGTCGTGGTCGGCGCCGCGGTCGTGGTCGGCGCGGCCGTCGTGGTCGGCGGGATGAACGCATTCTTCTCGAAGGCGCCGATGTCGCAGAGTGCCCCGGGAACGGCGTCGCCGTCGATCGGCCGGTTCACGCCCCTCTGATCGGTGGCTTCGCAGGCGACCGGCCCCAGTGCACTGGCTGCCGGCTCCAGAGCAACGGCAACGAGCGGGGCCTGCGAGTCGCCGGCATCGATTGCTTGGCTGTCGTCGAGGAGCGCATGGGTCGGGGTCTCACCGCCATTGTTCTGCAGCGCTCCCAGCCCGGCGGCACCGGACTTGTTGTTGGTGGTCAGACCGCCGACGGAGCATTCACCGTCCAGCACGCCGAACAGGTTGTGGTCAGTGGACGTCAGTTCACCTGCGCAATCCACGCCGTCATCGGCGCTGTTGCCGGCGATGATCGAGTTGCCCACCTGGGTGCTGGACTCCCCGTGAACGGAGAGGCCGCCGCCGATGGAGGCACTGTTGTTGGCGATTGTCATGTTGGACAGCACAACATCGGTCTCCGCCGCATAGATGCCTCCGCCTTCGCTGACGTCGCCGTCGAATTCGCTCGGGGTGGTGGCTGAGTTGTCGCTGATCGTCGAGTTCACGACGCTCAGCGTGCCCGAGTCCACTGAGATGCCCCCGCCGAAGCCACTTTGCCCGCCGTTGTCCTCGGCACTGTTGCCGCTGATCGTCGAGTTGATGACGTTGATGGTGGCTCCTTCATTGCCGGCAACTCCGCCACCAAAGCCGCCGCATTCGCCGCCGGCCGAGTTGTCGTGGACCCAGAGGCCGCGCAGCGTGAGCGTGCCTGCGCTGCGTGTGTAGATCGCACCTTCGACGCACGCCTCTCGGCCGTTCACCAGTGCCATGCCCGAAATTTCTGCGGTGGTCGGGTTCGAAATCTCTTCATTGCTCGAGTCCGCGACGCGGAAGATCCTTCCGGTCTGGTCGGCGTCGATGGTCAACTTCGTGGCGCCTGGCCCGGTGACCGTGATGTCGTCGTCGATCTGGAGCTCGCCCTCGGTGAGTGTGATCGTGCCGTTGACGGCGAAC
>DAORTY010000054.1:0-1619 GCA_035432905.1 Ilumatobacteraceae bacterium
GGCAGGATGAGCGCCGGGTCTCGGTGTCCGAGGAGCTGATGATTCGTCGACATCAACGACTCGGTGTATGCCATCACCTCCGGCTCAGTGGCGTCACGCTCCAGTTCGTGGCCGAGGTGCTCGTCGGCGATCGCCCAGTACGAATCGCCGCTCACCACCTCGTGTGCGGGCCCCAACGGCGTGTCCACGACGAGTTCCTCGGGGAGCACCACCTCAATGCCGGCTGGGAACACACCGCCCTGCCACGCCATGCCATCCGGGCCGACGCGACCGAGGTTGAGTTCGATGATCGACTCGCGCAACTCGGCGCGACCGAGCATGGCGGCGAGCGAGAACGGCGTCTCGCGACCTACCGCCAGATGCGTCGGCACCGTTGCGACCGACGACGTGGCAGGTAGCGAACCGGTCGGGGAAGTCATCACCGAGATCGGTCGGGCCGCCGTCGTGATCGTTGCCCGTGCCAATGGCACGAAGCTGCCGAAGGTCGCCGTGGCGGTCACCGACGAGACCACGATGAAGCGCACCAACGCGCGAACGGCCCCGGACGGGCCAGGAGGAAGCGGCCGCAATCGAGCAGCCGGCCCACCGACTCGCCACGAGATGACATGCCCGAGTTCGGTGAGCGCCGTGACCGAGAACCACAGCCACAGCACCGCAAAGATGGCCGCACCGACGCGCACCACCAGTTCACCGCCGATCTGTCGGTGCTGCCACGCGTCACGCAGTTCCTCCGCGCCGGGAAGCGGAACGCCGACCAGCTTGAAGACCGCGACCGGAACACCGACGAGCAGCGCCGTCAACATCAGGAACGCAAGGATCCGAAGTACCACACGCGAGAGCCGCATCAGGTTTCACCTTTCACTTTCGTCTGTCCATGCACGGGACTCATTCGGTGTACGTCACTCGTGCGGTACCCGATGCCTGGACCGTCACGGTCTCCTGGCCGCCGAGGATGAGGAACACGGTGCTGCGTCGCTCGATGATCGTCACGGTGACGAAATCAACCCCCACGACAACGCGAACATCACCCACTGGAACCCCGGCACGCACTGCGTAACTGAACGCCGCATCGCGGGCAGCATCCCCATCAAAACCGGCCAGCGGCGTCGCCGATGCCACCGCTGCACGGGCTGCGGCCTCCGCCGTGTTGGACGCATGGCGTCGCGCGACGAGTGCTCGGCCGCCATCGACCACGAGGCCCGCACCGCCGAGCACCATCACGAGAAGAATGACCATGACAACGGAGATCGCGCCGCGGTCGCGGCCTGGCCCCGTCATCGCTGGTACCGGTCGATCGGCTGGGTGTCGCTCATCGTCACCGTACGCGAGCCCGGTGCCCACACGCCGGTGAGCGACCGATTGTGCACGGTGCACGACACCTGCGTGGTGACTGATCCGCCCTGCCAGGCGCCCGAAGAGGAGGGCGTCCACGTCACCCTTACCCGAGCCCCGCCACCGCAACGGGCGGTCAGCGAAGAGGCCGCGACCAGGTCTTCGGCGGCCTGTTGGGCGACTGACGAATTGGGTGCCTGCGACGCAACTCGCGCCGCAGCCTGGGCAGTGTTCGTCACTTCGACACCTGCGGCCTGCAGACGGCCGAGGAACCCGATGAACAACAC
>DAORTY010000054.1:1719-16966 GCA_035432905.1 Ilumatobacteraceae bacterium
TCGTCACTTCGACACCTGCGGCCTGCAGACGGCCGAGGAACCCGATGAACAACACTGCCACCAGACAGAAGATCAGCAGATACATCATCTCGACTGGGGTCGCGATGCCGTCGTCACCGTGCAGTCGACCAGTCACGTCACGCCTCCTTCGGGGCGGTCTCGGTGACGCGGGCATGAAAGCCCAACGCGTTGCCCAGGACACCCGGAGTCGCGCCCGACACCGTCACGGTGATGACAGCCCCGTCCGTGCACGTCACGACGACATCGTCAGCCCACGAACCCGCTGTTCGCAACACCACGGCGTGCGCGGCAGCAACGCCGGCGGCACAGTTGCCGTCGAACGCTGCCGCCACACGCGCCCCCTCGGCCGCCGCATCGTCCAACACGTTGCGCGCATGCCAGTAGGTGACCGCCTCGAAGATGAGCAGCATCACGAAAATTACGAACATGAGGCCGAACAGCATCTGGATCGAGACGTCGACCGCGCCACGATCGCGCGCGGCCGCCTCACGGCCTCGACGATCTGTGACACGGCGACGACCGCAGTTCATCGCGCTACGGGGCGATCGGATCGGGCACGTTGTCCTTGGCCTGATTGAACTTCGCCATGAAGAATGCCGTCGCCGCGATGGCGACGACGATCCCGACGGCGAGCCAGATCATCTTTGTGACGGCCTCGTCGACGCCGTCCTCCTCGTGGCGTGTCGCCCACGCATGTCGCGCTCGTGAGCGCAGGTCGCCGAAGCTCACCTGGACCCTCACCGCCAATGGAAGCAGTTGTTCGTTCATCCGCCGAATACCTTTCGTGTCGCTTGCTGTTGGTTGTGTGCTGTGCACCGCGGCAGGGGTGCCCTGTCGTCGCTATCCGCCGAACGCGTCGCTGATGCGCTGCGCCAGTGGATACGCCAAGAACACGATCGTCGTCACCACGAAACCGATGGTGGGACCCGAGAGGTTGGCGTTTGCCTTGTCGGCGTCGCGTTCCAATTCGTCGAGCGCCTTGGCGCGCATCGATGTGGCCAACGACGAGACGGTGTCGCTGATCGACACACCCTGCAGACCCTGCCGTTCGATCGACGCTGCGAACTCGCTGAGTTCACGAACGCCGAACTTTCGGCCGAAGTCATCGAGCGCCTCCCAGACCGGCACGCCTCGCTGTGGTGCTGTGTTCAGTTCGTCGCGGAGCGCGTCGAACGCCGCGCTGGACCCGACCGTGAGCGCAAAGCGAATTGCTTCCTCCACGCTCTGGTCCGTCGTCAGGCCGACGGCGACGAGTTGCACGAAATCGTTGGCCGCCTGGCGCAACTCGCGACCGCGCCGCTCGATCTTGCCGGTGATGTCGCTGATCGCAATCCAGCCGGCCATCGCCGTCACGACCAGCACCAGCGCCGGCCAGATCGGCGACAGCGGCAACAGACCGAGCGCAGTCAGCGCGGCCACAGCACTGGAGGTGGCGAACAACATGATGCCCACCGAGGTGAGCACACGGGTGACGACATCGGCCGGTGTCAGCCCGAGGACTTCCAGCCCGACACCGAAGTGGCGCAGTGCCCAGCGGCCAGGCGCGCCTGCGGCAAGCGAATCGGTCCATCGCGCTCGCTGCGGACGCGCGAGTTGAACGGCTTGCCCGCTGCCATACATGCGATGGCGCGCCGCCGCAAGTGAGCGGGGTGCCCTCTGCAGTGAGCGCACCATGCACCACAGCCCACCTGCAACGAGCAGCCCGGCCAGCGCACCGATCTCCAGCGGGTTCATGTCGCTGCCACCGTCGAGCCAACGATTCGGTATCGCTGCGGCAGGTCGTAGCGACACAGCGAGCGCAACCACAGCACGCAACCGACCCACATCCCCAGTGGCAGCAACAGGACCACCTGCCCCACAGCGGTGTCGTAGGGGGTGAGCAGATCGCCACCGACAAAACGCAGATACGCAATTAGGAGGCCACCGATGATGACCAGTCGCTTCATGCTCGATTGATAGACCGCACGGGTTCTGTCGATGCGCTCTCGTGCGGTCACCTCGTCGCGGGCGGCGGCCGCCAACGCACTCACCGTTGCGTAGAGACGACCAGCACTGGTGGAGCCACCGATCACGAGCCGGATAGCGGCCACTGCGGCGTCGGCGGTCGGGTGTGCCAACTCTTCCGCCAGGTCGGCCAGCGCATCCTCCGTTCGAAAGCCTTGCCGACGACGATGGGCAAACGTCCGCAACGGGCCTGCGATGGCGTCCGGGGGTCGCAGGGCAACCTGCTCCAGTGCCTCCTCGGCACCGATCGCCGAACCCCGCAATGTGTCGCGCAGGTCCTCCAACCACTTGGCGATGCCCTCCACGCGCGTGCGCTCGTCGTCGGCCCGAGTGTCGTGCAGCAGACGCCCCCACAGAACGATGAGCACACCGACCAGTACCGCCAGCATCAGCCAACGTGTGGCGAGCAGCACGAGGAACCCGCCGGCAAGCCCCGCTGCGACCCGGTTGCCGCGGATACCAGCGAGCAGCGACGGCGTAGCAGCCGACGCAGCGCGACGGCGTGGTGGAGACACACCACGCACGCCGGCCATCAACGCGCCGAGCAGCAGCACACAGACAGCGAACGCAACCGCGCTGGGGGGAACAGTGGCGGTCATCGTCGGACGACGTTCTGTTCGGTGAGGACCGCAGACGTGCCGCCGCTGCCGGAACGAATCGGCTGGTACGTCTCACAGGCACTGTGCCACCACTCGGTGGAGAACCCTGGCGTCGCGGCCACGAGCTGATCGAGCATCGGCCGTTGCGGCTCAGCGGCCGGACGCGCACGCCGATCCCCGGCATCTGAACGCGGGGCGAAGAGGCGATGCATGATGAAACGCGCACCATCCTCCTCCACCGACGGCGACACGATCTCGGTCACGTAGCGGCCGGTGCGGTTGTCGCCGGTCACGTGCACCACCAGGTCGACGCTGCGATACACCTGCCACCGGGCCATCTTCAGTTCGACCCCGTTGTGATAGGCGATCAGCTCGGCGAGACGCTCGATGCCGTCCTTGGCGCTACCGCCGTGCACCGTCGCCATGGCTCCCTGCCCGATGGACATCGCCTGCACCAGCGCGCCACCTTCGGCACCACGCACTTCGCCAACGACGATCCAGTCGGCACGTGTCCGCACGGCGGGCACCATCATGTCGTGACACGAAATGCCGACGCCGTCATTGGTACTCGGGACCCGTGACTGGTAGGCGTGCACGTAACGGTGGCGACCCATGTTGGCGATGTTCAGCTCGAAGTCGGTCTCGACCGTGACGATCACCTTGTGGTCATCGATCTCGGCCACGAGCGAACGCAGAAGGGTGGTCTTGCCCGAACCCATCCGGCCACACACGACGACGTTCATGTCCGCGGCGATCGCGGCCTGTAGCAGGGCTACTGCTCCCTGGTCGAGCATCCCGCGGTCGGCGAGATCGGAGAGGGTCATCCCGAAAACGGCTGCTCGCCGAATCGTCACCAGTGGCCGCTGTACGACGTCGAAGCCTTCGCCGTGGAAGCGCACGCCGGGCTCCAGTTCGAGGTCCACGAACGGGTTCTCGCGGTTGAAGGGCCGGCGCCGCGAGGTGGCAGTGTCGTAAATGATCCGCTCGAGGTCTCGATCGCGTCGAACCAGCGGTGGCAAGAGTTGGTGGGTCCCGTCCGTTCGCTCGACGCGCACATGGTCGGCGCCGAACACCAGCACGTCGGTGACCTGCGGGTCGCGCAGCACTGTCAGCAGCCGGGGTAGTCCGAAGATCTCCGAGATGACCAGGTCGACGAGTGCAGTGTGCTCGTCACCGGAAAGCGGCGTCTGGCGCGACGTCACCCGCTGGTGTTCGAGCTCCGGCAGCACCACCCGCTCGAGCACGTCTCGCGTCATCTCCTCACGCAGGTCGCGTTCGTTCGAGGTCTCGTCGCGGCCGGGAACGGGCAGTCGGTCACCCCACTGACGGCGGAGGTCGATGACCAGTGTGTCCAACTCGTCATCGGTCATCATGAGGGCACCGCGTCGGCAGCAGTCCATTGCAGGACCATTTGGTTGACAGCGCCCATCAGCGAGCTGCGCCGCAATCGACGATCATTCGCGGATGCACCTCGGTGCACGAGGTCGATGGTTGCAGGTTCCCAGGGCAGCCAGGCAGCGCACTGGGTCTGCAGGTCCGCCTGCAGCGTCGCTCTCGAGAACGCAATGCCCACCGGCGAGTCGACGAACACGATGCGGGCCGATGCGTCGAGTAGCCCAGGATCCGCGGGCGACACCCTCCCGGCAGCCTGTACCCACTCGGACGCAGCGACCGCGGAGCTGACTTCGGGCGACGACACGATGAGGACCACATCGGCGTGCGCCAAAACGGGCCACACGGGGCTACCGGCACGGACAGTGCCCACGTCGATCACCACCGATCCGGGCAGATCTCGCAACGCCGGCGCCCATGGCATGCGCGGCTGGTGACAGGCGAAGGCTCTGAACGGGTCGGCCGGGCCAAGCACCAGGCGGAGATTGCCGATGACGTGCGCCGCCGACATGAACGAATCAGTTGCGCCGATGCGGTCGGTGGGGAAAGCGACTCGCTCGAGGCCGCCAAGACAGTGGGCAGGTACCTCCATGCGGCCGGCGAGGACGCCACCCGCTGGGTCCGCCTCCACCAACCAGGCTCCTGCCGCATCCGTTGCCGCCATGCACGTTGCCGCAAGAAGTGCCGTCGTGGTCGCGCCGACTCCGCGCCAACACCCGACAGCGATGATCATGGCGTCGCCCCGATCGGCGCGGGAGTTGGTGGCTGCCCGACCAGTAGCAGTTGGTTGCCGGCAGCCAGTTGGGCAACAGCCACCGACTGAGCTGCAGGAACCGCCAACGTCACTGCCAGCTCGCCACCGGCACCCGGCTCCACATCGAGCACACGAACCGCGAGAGCGGGGATGGCCGACGCGGCGTCGATCGGCGCAGCAAGCACCACATCGCCGCGAGCGAGGCCGCCGGGAAAGCGGCCCGGTGCAAGCAGCGCTCCGACGCTCTCCTCACCCGGGGCGATGTGCGTGGCGTCGCGCCACATACCGGTTTGCAGCAGTACACCAGCCTGCAGGTCGATGGCGGCGACCCTTCCGACCAACGAGTCCAGCGACGTCGATGGCACCAGGCCCACCACTGCGCGGTCGAAAGCCACGCTTGCGAGCGCCAGGTCGCTCGCCTCGATCACCTCACCAGCCGAGACACTGCGGGCGACCTGCACCACCTCGACGCGATCTGCGGCGTTGGACAACGCCCACGCCACGAGCACGCCGGCAAGTACGACGAGCGCTGCACCCAGCGCCAGCCATTGGGTCTGCACGCGGCGGCGGGGCTTGCTCGTCGTGCTGCTCATGACATCCACCCGGCAGCGCAGACCGACAGCGCTACGGCCCACCCGAACCACAACGCCGGCCCGATCGGCAGTCGCCGACGACGTGCCGCCAGGCCATAGGCCGCCGCGACAAATGCCGCAACGGCGATGGCGACCGGAACTGCGTTGACCTCGACGGCGCCCACGCTGACACCGACGACACCAGCCATTTTCACGTCACCCATGCCGACGCCCCGGCTGAGATGCACCAGCAGCAGCAACCCGCCGCCCAGCAGCATGCCGATCGCAGCCGCGATCAGAGTCGATACACTCGATGCCGAGAACGCTCCTGCGAGGGCTGCCGCGAGAGCAGCGAGCAGCAGTCTGTTGGGAAGCCTGTACTCGTGCACATCGACCATTGCCGCGATCGCCAGAATCACGCCAACAGTGGCGACGCTCCACCTCACGCTCGTCGGGGCAGGGATCACAGAGCTGATCGCCGCCGATGTCACGCACGCGGCAAGCACCGCGCGCCTCATGACCGGGTGGGCCGCGGCCCACGCCGCCACCACACGGTCCGCTGTGGGTACGGGGGTGACCCGCACCGTCTCGATCGTTGTCATTGTCGTGCCCCTATGTCCGCCGGACACTGAAGAGACTGAGCGGGGGCGAAGATATGACGCCGAATGTGCAGGAAGGTTCTCCACACCTCCACTGGGCACGGTGAGAATTGCGATTCGGCAAAACAACTTTCACGAACTCGCGATGGGCGAACCGGGGCTGTCGCCGCCAGAATGGAGTCGTGCGCACACTCGTCCGGGCATTGACAGTCGTCATGTTGCTGGTCGCTCCTCAAGACCTCGCAACGCCGGCCGCCCGCGCGGACTTCCCCGAGATGGGTCACTGCGTCGCCGACTCCGAGTTGGTCGTGGGCAGCACCGGCGGCAGTGTCATCTGCGTGCAATGGACGCTGCTGTGGATGGGGCTGTACACAGGTCTGGTCACCGGCACCTACGACCAGGCCACCTTCCAGGCCGTCATCAAGTTCCAACAGGCACACCCACCGCTGACCCCCAACGGCACCGCCGGCTCACACACGCTCGAGGCGATGGACATCTACTCGGGCATCGACAAGCCACCGCCGCCCACCTGTCTGGCCGACGCACCCGTCAACCTCGGCGACCGTGGGCCCTCTGCCGAATGCGTGCAAAAGGTGTTGCAGTCGAAGTTCCTGTTCGCGGGCGCCATCGACGGCGCCTACGGCAAGGACACCGCGGCGGCGATCAAGAACTACCAGCTGCACACGCCACCGCTCGTCGCCAGCGGCGTGGCCGACAACCAGACGCTCGCGGCCCTTGGCATCTGGAGTGGCTTCGTCATCAGCCAGAGCAGCGACAGCTTCAACGGCGGCGCATGGTGGCCAGCCACCATGCAGGCTGAGCCCAACTTCCGGATCGTGAACGGCATACCGGTCTACGGCAACCATCGCTACTGCTCACGCGAGGACGCGGACACCATCGCCCGCGAGTTCGCCAAGGACGGCGCCGACATCGCCACGCAACAGTTTTTCATCTACATCGCCTCGCGTGAGGGCGGCTGCGACTACCGGTCGGTCAACTTCAACCTGCAGACCCGAGACGACAGCCAGTGCACGTTCCAGCTCAACGCAATGGCCGGCATGTTCGAGCCCAACGGTTCGCTCGGCCGGCGCGGGTGGAACGTCGACAACGTGAAGCAGAGCATGGCCAACTGCGCCGACGCCGCCAGCGATCTCTGGGTCTTTTGCGCCCGCGGGCCGTGGACCAAGCCGTACACCTGCGCGCCGCCATGGGCCGGCGACCTGGGCCCCGAGGGCGACCTGTAACCCACCATCAACGGCACGACAAGCTGGGCGAATCGCGGTGGGACCGTGACGCATCGAGCGATAGTCTGTCGAGCGGAGAGGTGCCCGAGTCAGGTCGAAGGGGCCGCACTGCTAATGCGGTGACCCCCTCAAAGGGGTCCGTGGGTTCAAATCCCACCCTCTCCGCCAGAAGAATGTCACCGACATTCCGGCGCCAGCCCGAGCCACCACGGTTCGGGCTGCTGTCGTTTTCCGGCAAGGTCAGGACGTGCGCTCGGCCTCGCCGCTCGACGCTGAGCATCCACCACTCGCCGTCACGCATTTGTCACACTGTTGCGTTTTGGTTACAGAGGGAGTAGACAGATCGTCATCTAGACGGCCGAACAGGCCTCGGCGGGTCCCTTCGAAGGGGTGACGACGTGTTCGACGATGACAACGATCAGTATGGATTTTGGAGCGACGAACCCACCCGGGCCCTCGACCGCATCGGTGCCCGCCGCAAGCCTGCGGGCCCGGCGCCGATCGCCCCGACCCGTCGCCCCCGCCCGATCGACCCGCAGGTCGGCCGGCGCCAGCACGGTGACGCCACCCGCTCCCACGACACGCAGCAGGTCGCTGTCGTCGACAGTGCGCCCCGCGCCGGCGGCCTTCGCCAGGGCATCGGCCACGTCGACCCACTGATTCGCCGGATGGGCGCGCTCGCCATCGTGGTCGCCTTGTGCGTACCGGTCGCGATGTCGCTTCGTGGTGGCGAGGAGCGCAGTTCGCTGCGGCCAGACACCAGCACCGTTGCAGTGGGCCTGAAATCATCGTCCACCGGTCAGGCGGCTGCCACCGAGGTCGCCACCGACCCAGCGGCCACTGACGCAGCCGTCAGTGACGCAGCTGTCACCGACCCAGCGGTCGTGCAGCAAGCAGCCCCCACTGAGGTTGCCATTACCGACGCTGCAGCGCCCGCAACACCAACACCCGCTGATACCGCTGCATCGAAAGCGGTCGCCGAGACCCCCGTCGCTGCGCCGCCGGCCATCGAAGCGGTTGCCGTCGCCACCACCGAGTTGGTGTGTGCAAAGGACTACGAGGTGGTCGCCGGCGACTACTGGATCCTGATCGCAAAGAAGGTCAGCGTGTCCCTCGACGAGGTGCTGGCCGCCAACAACGCCACCACCGACACCGCCATCTACCCGGGGCGTACGGTGTGCCTGCCGTCAAACGCATCGGCGCCCACCACCGCAGCGCCCACCACGGCGGCACCCACCACGGCGGCACCAGCCACGACCACCAAGCCGGCCACGACTGCGCCGGCGACCACGGTGAAGGCGCCCACCACCACGGTCAAGACCACCACCACCGTCAAGACCACGACCACCACGGCCGCAGCACCCCCCAAGGCCAGCTACACCCGGTCCGAGGCGGAAGCCATCATCCGCCAGGTGTGGCCCGACGATCTCGAGGACGAAGCTGTCCGCATCGCCACACGCGAGAGCAACCTCCAACCGAACGTGCGCAACTACTGCTGCGTCGGCCTCTTCCAGATCTACTACAACGTGCACAAGAGCTGGCTGGCCCAGATGGGCGTCACCTCCGCCGAGCAGCTGTACGACCCGATGACCAACGCCTACGCCGCCTACGCCATGTACCTGAGGTCCGGCGGCTGGGGCCCGTGGCGTCTGTAACTCGCTTCGCAAAGCAGTAGCCGAAGCAACGGTCGCGCCTCTAGACTTGCGACCCGTGAGCGCTCGTAGCTCAATGGATAGAGCATCTGGCTACGGACCAGAAGGTTAGGGGTTCGAGTCCCTTCGAGCGCGCTGAAGTCAGGCGGTCCCATCGGGGGCCGCCTGATGTCGTTGTGGGCTCAGGTGGGCGCTTCGGCAATATGGCCCGCCGATCGGACATCGATCATCGCCGTCGTCCGTAGGTTGTGCCGATGCGAATCGTTGTCGTCGGTGCCGGTCTCGCTGGACTCACGACGGCCCGCGCCCTCGCCGGCACGCACCAAGTGGTGGTCGTCGACAAGGGTCACGGCGTCGGCGGTCGGATGGCCACCAGGCGAATTGGCGACGCAACCCTCGACCATGGCGCCCAGTTCTTCACCACGCATACCGATGAGTTCGCTGCCGTGGTCGCCGGCTGGCTGGCGGCCGAAGTCGCCCAGCCGTGGTTCCGAGGCAGGGTCGGCCCGGCGGGAATCGTCGATCCCGACGGCCACACACGATTCCGTGGCATCGCGAGCATGAATGTCGGGCCAAGTACCTGGCCACCGGTATCGACGTGCGAACCGCCACCAAGGTCGACTCCATCACCCGCACGGACGGCTCGCAGGGGTGGACACTCAGGATCGGCGATCGCTCGATGCACGCTGACGCCGTGGTGCTGACGGCGCCCGTCCCGCAATCGCTGGCCCTGCTCGCCGCCGGAGACGTTGTTCTCGCCGCCGACGACCTGGCCGCGCTGAAAGCCATTCGCTACGAACCGTGTCTGGCAGTGCTGGCAGTGCTCGATGGACCGAGCGGACTGAACGAACCGGGAGCAGCGGATCCCGCGGACGGACCGATCGACTGGATCGCGGACAACCAGCAAAAGGGCATCTCCGCATCGCCGGCAGTCACCATCCACGCCACGGCCGACTTCAGCCACCAACACTGGTCGTCACCTGACGAGGTCGTGATCGCCGAACTGCTGGCCGCCGCAGGGCTGTCGGCCGCGGCGTCTGTGGCGCAGGTGCAACGCTGGCGCTACGCCCGCCCGGTGGTGCAACATCGCGAGCGTCACCTGCTGGCGCAGGGCCTCGCGGGGCTCGTGTTTGCCGGTGACGCGTTCGGCGGCGCCAAGGTGGAAGGCGCCGTGCTCTCCGGCCGCAGCGCCGCCACCGCTCTCGACCCTGGCGCAGAAAAGTGTTGACGGAATTCCGACGCGCGTCTACTGTCACAATTCACTTGGTGATTTTCAATAACCGATCAAAGTGGTCGGGTATTGCTGGGCCAGTCGACCACTCAGGAGCGCTCATGTCGAATATTCTTCCGATCAGCCGTCGTACGGTGTTGCAGGGCGCTGGCGCCACGGCACTACTGGCGCTGCTCGCCGCATGCGGGGAGGACGGCACGGCCACCGTCACCACATCAGGCGGCACCGGCACCGGCAACACGACGGGCGGCGGCACCCCGAGTTCGAAGGAGATCGACACGCTCACCATCGGGTTCGCTGCCTCGCTGTCGAACCTGTACCCGGGCAAGGAAGCCGGCATCCTCAACTACTACGTCGCCGCGCTGGTCGGCGAAGGCCTGGTGGCCCCTGACAGCGTTGGCAAGCTCGTGCCTGCCCTGGCCGAGAAGTTCGAGCAGACGTCGCCCACCACCTACGTCTACACGTTGCGCTCCAACGCCAAGTTCAGCGATGGCACTCCGGTCACCGCCGACGACGTCGTGTACTCCATCGGCCTCGCCAAGGACGAGAACGTCTCGCCCAACATTGCGTACTACTGGGCCAACATGGACACCGCCGAGAAGACCGCCGACAACGAAGTCACGATCACGCTCCTGACTCCGGATGTCGCCTTCGAGTGGGGCCCCTGCGCCGCCAACGCGCTGTGGATCACCACCCAGAAGTTCGTGGAAGCCAACAACGGCGACCTCGGCACGCCAACGTCGCTACTGTTCGGCACCGGCCCGTACAAGGTCACCAAGTTCGTGCCCGACAGCTCGGTGGAACTCGAACGCGTCGACACCTGGTGGGGCGGCCCCGTTCCGGTGAAGACCGTGCGCATCGACTTCATCCCCCAGGAGACGACGCGGGTGCTCGCTCGCGAGTCGGGTGACATCGACATCGCCATCAACATCTCGCTCGACCAGGCACAGCAGTGGGCCAGCACCAAGGACACCTCGGTGATCTTTGCTCCCGACCGCAGCTACGTCGGTCTCGATTTCAACACCGCTGTCGAACCCTTCGACGACATCCACGTGCGCACGGCCATCGCCCTCGCCTGCGACCGCGCCGCCTACGTGAAGTCACTGTTGAACGGTCATGGCGAGGTTGCCACCGCCCTCACCACACCCCAGCAGATCGAAGGTGTGCTCGGCGCCGATGGCGCTCGCACCGCACTGGGCGAGGCGTTCACACTCTCCTACGACATGGACGCAGCGAAAGCCGAGCTCGCAAAGTCGAAGGTGCCCGACGGCTTCACCACGAAGGTCGGCATCTCCTCCAGCGCACCGCAGGTGAGTGCCGCGTTCCAGGCGCTGAAGGCCGCCGTGAAGCCCTTGGGCATCATCATCGAGATCGAAGAAATGCCGGTGGAGCAATGGTTCGACACCATCGGCTCACCCGACTGGGGCCTCGCCTACATGGTGTACAACAGCACCACCGGCGACCCGGGCGAACTGGCAACGTGGTTCCTCGGTGAAGGTAACCCGGCATCATTCACCAATGCTGACGTCACCGATCTGATGGCGCAGTCTCGGGAAGAGACCGACCCTGCCCAGCGCATCGAGCTGCTCATCGCCGCACAGAAGGCCGCTCTCACCGAGGTCGCCTATGTGCCGCTGTGGTGGGGCGAGGGCGCCACTGCCATCGCCGACAAGTACACGATCAAGGACTTCAGCTCGTACACGATGCTGTCTCCCTGGACCTCAAGCATCCTCACCAACGGATGAGCCGGCACTTCGAGCGTGGCACCGTTCTTCGGTTCACGCTGGTTCGCCTCGCTGCCACGGCGCTGCTGCTGGTCGCCGTGTCGTTCGTGGTCTTCGCGTTGCTGCACCTCACACCAGGTGACCCGGCACGAAACCTGCTCGGCCCGCGCGTTGCGAACCCGGAGATACTCGCCTCCATCCGCGAGCAATATCACCTGAATGATTCGTTCCTCAGCCAGTACTTTCACTGGCTGGGGGGCGTTCTTCAGGGCGACCTGGGCCGATCGATCCGTAGTAACACCCGGGTCACCACGCTGTTGGCCGACCGCGTCGTGCTCACGGCGGAACTGGCGACCTTCTCGTTCATCCTCACGGTGCTGGTGGCAGTGCCGCTGGGAATCTTTGCCGCCTCGCACGCCGGATCGAGCCTCGACCGCACGGTCAGCGTCGGCGCCATCATCGGCGTCGGAGCCCCGTCGTACGCCGTGGGATTGCTGATGCTCTACGTGTTCGGCGTCAACCTCGACATCTTCCCGGTGTACGGCAGCGGCGACGGATTCCTCGACCGCATGTGGCATCTCACACTGCCGGCGGTGACGCTTGCACTCGGCATCGGCGCACTCGTGTTCAAGCTCACTCGCACCGCCGTGCTCGGCGAACTCGACCAGGACTACGTGTCGTTCGCGGTCAGCCGCGGTCTGTCACCCCAGCAGGTGCGTTCGATCGTGCTCCGCAATGCGATGATCCCGGTCGTCACCAGCCTCGGGCTTGTGTTCGCGTTCCTGTTCGGCGGCACCATCCTCGTCGAGATCACGTTCGCCCTGCAGGGCATCGGCGCACTGCTCGCCAGTTCGGTGACGTTCAAAGATCTTCCGGTGGTCCAGGCCATCACGCTGCTGACGGCGGCGGTCATCGCACTGACCGCTCTTGCGGTCGACCTGTTCTACTTCGCAGCCGACCCGCGAGTTCGCAAGAGAGCAGCAGCAGCATGAAGCGCCTGCCCGTCATCCCGGTGCTGTGTGCGATCCCGCTGACGATCGTGGCCGTCTGCGTGGTCGGCGCTCAGTGGATCGCGCCCAACGCGGCCGAGCCGGACATCTTGTTGGGCCTCACGCCTGCAGGCACCCCTGGCCATCGGTTCGGTACCGATCAGGTCGGCCACGACATTCTGAAACTCGCCATCGCCGGCGCACGATCGGCGGTAGTCGGCCCGCTCTTCATCGCGCTGGGCTCGATGCTCATCGGGCTGATCCTCGGCTCGCTGGCCGGCTACCTCGGCGGATGGCCGGACCTGGTTCTGACCAAGTACGCCGACCTGCTCCTGGCGCTGCCCACGACGTTGATCGCCTTGGTCGTCGCCGGTCTCATCGACGGCGGGTATTGGGTCACCGTGCTCGTATTGGTGGTGCTGTTCTCGCCCACCGACATCCGCATGATCCGCGGTTCGGTGCTCGCCCAATCGAGTCGTCCCTACATCGAGTCGGCGAAAGTTCTCGGCCTCGGCCGAGTACGCATCATGTTCCGACACATCCTTCCCAACGTGATGCCCGTGGCCTTGGCAACGATGCTGCTCAACATCGCCTTCGCCATCGTCGCCATGTCCGCACTGTCGTTCCTCGGTCTCGGCGTCGGCCCCGGCGAACCGGACTGGGGCCGTCAACTCAATGACGGCCGCGACCTGCTGGGCCGCAACTCCGCTGCGGTGATCGTGCCCGGCGTGTTGATCATCGTCACCGCCGCCACCATCAACCTGCTGGGCGACTGGCTACAGGAACGCTTCGAGCAACGGGCGCGGCAGCGATGAGCGACAATCGGCGCAGCGATGCAGCGGGATTGACCGTGCACGACCTGACCGTGACGGGTCCGGCCGGTCCGATCGTCACGCGCATGGATCTCAGCGTGCGACCGGGTGAGACAGTGGCCCTTGTCGGCGAGAGCGGCTCGGGCAAGTCGATGACGGCCAAGGCGATGACGGGGTTGTTGCCGCGCGGCGTCACTGCCACGGGCATCGTTCGCCTCGATGGCACCGAAGTCAACCTGGCCAACGGGCCCAGCGCCCTCGCCGGCCTGCGCGGCAAGCGCATCAGCCTGCTGCTGCAGAACCCCTTCACCAGCCTCAGCCCCGTGCATCGCTGCGGCGAGCAGATCGTCGCCGCGCTGCCGCCGGCGCTGCGCCGATCGAGCGACGAGATTCAACGTCGCCTGCACGAAGTCGACCTGCCCGCACGCGTCGCCCGCCAGTATCCGTTCGAGCTCTCCGGCGGCATGCGCCAGCGCGTTGCACTCGCGGCCAGCCTGGCGAGCGACCCGGAAGTCCTGATCGGCGACGAGCCGACCACGGCCCTCGATGTCACCACCCAACGCGAGGTGCTCGACCTGCTCGAACGCATCCAGCTCGAGCGTTCGATGGCACTGCTGCTGATCACCCACGACCTCGGCGTGGCGCGTGAGCGCGCCGACCGGATTCTCGTGATGTACGCCGGCCGTCTGATGGAGACCGGCACCGGGCTCAACGTGTTCATCTCGCCACAGCATCCCTACACCGCCGGGCTGCGCAACAGCGACCCGCCGATCGATCGTCGCGTTGCACACCTGCCCGCTGTTCCCGGCTCCGTGCCGCGGCCGTGGGACATCGAGGCGGGCTGCGCGTTCGCCCCTCGTTGCGACCGGGCCGACGATCACTGTTTCGCCGTCGAGCCCGAACTGGTCGGCGTCGGCGTGGACCTAATCGCGCAGGTCGCGTGCTGGAAGCCGCTGGCGGCCGATGAGGCCCGGCAGGTCGAGCCGGCCGCCCCCATCGCCGATGTCGGCCACCCCGCACCGCTCGTCACGATCAACAACCTCGTGAAACAGTTCAGCCGCGACGCACCGCTCGCGCTCGCCTCGGTCTCGATGGTGATCGGAGCCGGCGAAACGGTCGGCATCGTCGGCGAGTCGGGCTCCGGCAAGACCACGCTCGCACGGATTCTCATCGGCTTGGAGCACGCCACCAGCGGCACCATCGACTGGTCGATCACCGGCCCACCCGCCACGCGTGCACAGATCGTTTTCCAGGACCCCACCTCTGCGCTCAACCCGGCAATGACCATCGGTGCCGCGCTCATCGAGGCGTTGCGCGCCGGCGGTCGCGACCGCAGCGAAATGCCGGGCCTGCTCAACCTCGTCGGGCTCCCTGCCGAGTACGCGCGACGCCGTCCCAGTTCGCTCTCCGGTGGCGAGCAGCAGCGCATCGCCATCGCCCGCGCGCTGGCCCCGAACCCGAAGTTGCTGATCTGCGACGAGCCCGTCTCGTCGCTGGACGTGACTGTGCAGGCGCAGATCTTGAACCTGCTCAACGAGCTCGTCGGCCGCCTCGGTCTGGCGCTGCTGTTCATCACCCACGACCTTGCAGTGGTGCGCCAGATGGCACGGCGCATCTATGTGATGAGCAACGGCGAGGTCGTCGAGAGCGGCGA
>DAORTY010000054.1:17066-22432 GCA_035432905.1 Ilumatobacteraceae bacterium
ATGGCACGCGGTCTCAGCCTGCGCGAGATGGCCACACAGACCGGGCTCAGCAAGGCGCTGCTCTCCCAGATCGAACGCGAAGTCGCCAACCCGACGGTTGCCGTGCTCACCCGCATCGCACAGGCGTTGGACCTCACGTTCTCCGAACTCACCCGGCCGACTGCCGGTGCTCCCGAGATCATCCGCTTCACGGGCACCCCGGATTCGTCCGGCGCTCGCATGTTGTTCTCGATGATGGAGCGGCGGCGCTTCGACCTCTCCGAAGGCATCTTGCAACCCGGGCAACCGACCGTCTCGTGCGACCACGGTCGCGGGTCTGTGGAGTACGGCTACGTCGTGTCCGGTTCGGTCACGCTGCAGATCGGCGAGGACGAGTTCGTGCTCGACAGTGGCGACACGGTGCGGTTCAGTTCCGCCGATGGCCACTGCTATCGCGCCAACGACGCGCCCGCGACCCTCTTCACCGTGGTGACGTATTCAGATGAGTGACCCAACCGCGCAGCTGCTCGCCCTTCGCTCCCCGCTGCACGCCAGCCTTTCGCCCGACGGCGCGCGGTTGCTGTTGACCACGACCCATGTCCCCCTGGGCACCGAGACGACGCTCGAACAGCTCACCATCATCGACGTCGCGACCGGTGATGAAACCCCGGTGGCCGCATCCGTCGAGGGTGACCACTCCGCGGTCTGGTCACCCGACGGCTCCAGCTTCGCCTTCATCACCACTCGCAACGGTGCCGCCCAGATTGCCGTCAGCGCCGAGGGTGGCCACACCTCGTTCTTCGACATCGACGGTCAGCTGGTCGAGCCACCCGCATGGTCTCCCGACGGGTCGACGCTCGTGCTGGTGAGCCGCCGCGGCAACGTGATCGACCGCACCCGTCCGCACCGGTGGACGCGTCCGATCGCGGCGTTCGACTCGACGGGCCCCTTGGAAGACCCACCCCAGTTGCAACTGCTCGACCTTGCCGCGGGCAGCACCCGTTGGCTGACGAACGACGAGTGGCGCTGGAGCACCCCACGCTGGGCCCCCGCAGGCGACCGCATCGTCGCGATCGTCGCTCATGACCCCACCGGGACGCTGGACGGACATCGGTTGCGCGTCGTGACCGTGGATGGCGCAGTGACGCAGGCGCCGGTAGCGGGTGGTCGCACCGTGCTGGGCGAATGGCTGCCCGATGGTCGCTTGATCGCTCTCATCGGTGGGCCCGAAACCGAGCCGGTCGGCAGCCACGCTCGGCTGTACGTCATCGATGGTGACGACGTCACAGAGGTGATCGTGCCCGACTTGTTGGGCGACGTCTACGGCGACCAACCGGCCGAACTCGCCGACAGCTACAACCACCTCGTCATCCCGACCGACGACGCGTTGATCGTGCGCATCGGCGCTCGCGGCCGTATGGGTATTGCCCGCGTCGTCATCGACAGCGGCGACACCGAGACACTCGTCGACGGAACTCGCTGCGCATCGCCAGTCGGGTGGGCGCAGGGGCGGCTGGTGTTCACGACGCAGTCCGCGGAGGCGCCGGTCGAACTTGCAGTGACGGAGGCGGGCAGTGAGCGACGGTTGACGCACTTTGCTCCGGTGCAGCCCGTAGCTGTCACCCGGACCGTCGTGGTCTCCGACCTGGGACCACTCGACGGCTGGTTCATCGCGCCGGTCGGCGGCGCCACGCCGCTGCCGACGGTGCTCATGATTCACGGTGGCCCGAACTTCGCCTACGGGGAGGCGTTCAACCACGACGCGCACGCGCTGTGCGCCGCCGGCTTCGGTGTGCTGTTCACCAACCCGCGGGGCAGCACCGGCTACGGCGACGCGTTCACCCATGCAGGAATCTCGGACTGGGCTGACGGGCCTGCCAGCGATCTGATGGCGGTGCTGCAGGCCGCCGTCGATGCCGGCCTCGTCGACCCGACGCGACTCGGCGTGACGGGCAACTCGTACGGCGGCTACATGTCTGCGTGGCTCGCTGCCACCACCACTCGATTCAGAGCGGCAGTGATCGAGAACCCTGTCACCGACCTGTCTGCGATGTACGGCGCGAGCGACATCGGCTACCGCTTCATCCCGGCCAACTTCGGCGGCACGCCCTACGAGCAGCTCGAGCGCTACGCGGCACAGTCGCCACTGTGGCAGGCCCATCGCTGCACCACCCCCTGCCTGTTCGTGGTGGGCACCGACGACAGGCGCTGCCCGTCGTCGCAGGCGTGGTCGATGCATCGCGTCCTGTGCGGCGTGGGCACGCCCAGCGAAGTGCTGACGCTGCCCGGTTCCTCACACGAGGGCAGCACGTACGGCCCGCCGGCCGGGCGACTCGCCCACAACGAAGCACTCGTCGAATGGATGACCCGCTGGGTCCTGTGACCGCTGCGTGACCCGACGCTGGCCGCGAATGTTGCCGAGGCGTTGACATTCGCGGCCAGCGTCGGCGTCAGATGTCGATGCAGACTTCGCGGCTCCGGCCGGTGGCACCGCAGGTGCGCACGAAACGCCCGCCACGGTAGGCGTCGACGGAGTAGCCCGAGTCTGTGACCCAGATGCACTCGTAGTTCATGACGCCGTACGAGCGGAAGGCGTCCCATACGCCGCCACTGTTGAGGCAGGCCATTCGCCACTGCGAGATGGTCATTGCCGACGCACTGGTGGCCGACATGCCCACGACAAGACTGCAGGCGGCGAGTGCGCCCAACACGAGTGACGTGCGGCGAGGCCCACGGCGAGCTTTCTGGAGGGTGTTCTTGCGGTTCTTCATGACTGCGCTCCTTGATGATGCGGCGACCCGGAATGAGTGGCACACCTGTGAGAGCACGCCCCACGCACACGACAACAAAAACTGCAACGAAATCTCGGCAGATACCCTGCCCTCATGGAACCGGGTCGCCTCACACCCGAGTGGCTGGGCCGCACCCGGGTGCTGTTCGTGGTCGGTAAGGGCGGAGTCGGCACCAGCACGGTGGCCGCCTCACTGGCGGTGCTGGCGGCACGGGGTGGCGCCGATGTGTTGCTGGTCAGCGTCGACGGCAAGGCTGGGCTCGGGCCACTGCTGGGTGGCGTGCCGCTGGGCCCCACCGAGCAACCCTTGCGCGCGGGCACGTTCTCAGCCGGCTACGGCCGCATCCGCGGCCGCACGATCACACCCAAGCAAGCCTTCGGTGACTACCTCGAGTTGAAAGGCTTCGGCGGGATCCTGCGCCGCGCCGCATCAGCGGCATCGCTCGATCTGATCGCCGGCGCGACACCCGGGATGGAGCATCTGCTGGTACTCGGCAAGATCAAGGAACTCGACCGCCTGCACGCCGCCGACCTGATCATCGTCGACGCTCCGCCGGCCGGCCACGCGACGCCGTTCCTCCGCTCGGCATCGGCGCTGCAGGTGGCTGTCGCCAACGGCCCCGTTCGCGATCAGGCCGACGAGGTCGCCGAACTGCTGGCCGACCACGCTCGCTGCCAATGCGTGATGGTGACGCTGGCGGAGGAGACGCCGGTCAACGAGGTGATCGAACTGGCCCACGACCTCGAAGAGACATTGGGTCTCGCGCTCGCTCCCCTCGTCGTCAACGGCTGCTGGCCCCAGCGCGCCGGCCTCACGATGACTGCCGCGGCTGCCGCCCGCAAGCAGAAGGTCACGCTGTCGGTCGACACCCGACGGGCAATCGACGACGTTGTGCGCTTCGGCAGGGCTCGCCAGGACCTGCAGGCCGAGCAGTTCGCACGGCTCGACGCTCAGCTTCCGCTACCACGCGTTCACCTGCCTCGGCTGCCGGTTGCGCGGTTGCTGCCCGAGCACCTCGATGTGCTGGCCGACGCGCTCGCTGTCGAACCCGCCACGCCAGCGAGCGCAGCGAAGTGAACCCCATCGAAACCGTCCTGCGCGAGGCCGGACTTGTCGTCACCTGTGGCCCCGGCGGTGTCGGTAAGACCAGCTCCGCGGCTGCGCTGGCACTTGCGGCCGCGAACAGTGGCCGCAAGGTCATCGTGGTCACCGTCGACCCTGCGCGCCGGCTGGCCGACGCGCTCGGCATCGACGGCTCCGCACGCTCGCACGACCCCAGCGAGGTGGTCGGCGCGACCAGCCACCCCAACGGTTCGCTGTGGGCGCTGATGCTCGACGCCGAGTCGACGTTCGACCGCATGATCATGGACCGTGCCGGCGACGCCAAGCGCGCACAGACCATCCTCGCCAACCCGATCTATCGCAGCATCGCCGGTTCGCTGGGCGGGGCGCAGGAATACATGGCCATCGAGCGGCTGCACCAACTGTGGAGCAGCAACGAGTTCGACCTGATCGTGATCGACACCCCGCCGTCTCGTCACGCCATCGATCTGCTCGGCGCCCCCGATCGGTTGGTGACGTTCTTCAGCCACCCGATCTACCGCATCCTCGCCGTGCCCGGCAGATCGTTCGCACGCATCACCAACGCCGGCTCGGCCACCTTCTTGTGGGCGGTGCGCAAACTGGCAGGGCCGAAAGTGGTGGAGGACATCATCGAGTTCTTCCGGTCCCTGTCGGGCATGGAGGCAGGCCTGCGCCAGCGTGCCGCCGAGGCCGCCACATTGCTGCGCGCCGAGACCACTGCCTTCGTACTGGTCTCCAGCCCACGTGCGGAGGCCATCGACGAAGCTGTCCACCTGACCGAGGCACTGCGGGAGGGTGGCTTTCCTCTGCGAGCAGTGGTGATCAACCTCGTGCACCCGACTCCTGCGCCGATCGCAGTGAAGGATCTCCCCAAGAACCTGCCACCCGGCCCTCTCGCCGACCAACTCGACCTCTATCGCGACCTGGTCGCTCTGGCCGTCGACGAGGACAAGGAGATGGACCACCTGCGCACGCTCGCCGGAGAAGTGGCGCTGGTGGAGGTGCCGTTGATCGACGACATCCACGACCTGGAGGGCCTCACCGCATTGGGTGGCCACCTGCTGATCGACGCGCCGACCACCGGTTAGTAGCGGGCGGAGCTCGTTCCCTACCATCACCGTTGGCGCCGAGCGGTTGCCCACGAGAGCGAGGCACGGTCATGTACGAGTGGAGCGAAGAGCACCAGATGATTCGCGACGCGGTGAAGCGCTTCGTCGACGAAGAGGTGCGCCCGCACGTGGACGAACTCGAGCACGGCGACCTGCCGCCCTACGACATTCTGCGCAAGCTGTTCGCCACTTTCGGGATGGACGCGATGGCGCGCGACCGCTTTGCCAAGCAGATCGCCCGCGAGAAGGCTGTCGCCGAAGCGGTCGCTCGCGGCGAAGAACCGCCTGCGGCGAAGGAGTCGCGCGGTGGTGACGGCGGTGGCCTCAGCCTGATCCCGATCATCGAACTGTGTCGTGTGTGCCCGGGCATGGTGACGGCGATGGGTGTCAGCATGGGTCTCAC
>DAORTY010000055.1:0-21690 GCA_035432905.1 Ilumatobacteraceae bacterium
TGGAACGGGACGAAGAGGACCTAGTTCGCCTCTACCTGACCGACATCGGCCAGTACTCACTGCTCACCAAGGACGACGAAGTTCGCCTGGCCAAGCAGATCGAGAGTGGTAAGGCTGCAATCGCCGAGCTCGATGGCGCCGGCGACCTGACCGCCGCCAAGAAGCGTGAGCTGCGCCGTGCAACCCGCGAGGGTGAAGATGCCGAGCGCGCGTTCGTTCAGTCCAACCTGCGTCTGGTGGTCTCCATCGCCAAGAAGTACCAGGCATCGGGCCTCCCACTGCTCGACCTCATCCAAGAAGGCAACCTGGGCCTGATGCACGCCGTCGAGAAGTTCGACTGGCGCAAGGGTTTCAAGTTCTCCACGTACGCCACCTGGTGGATCCGTCAGGCCATCACTCGCGGTATCGCCAACACCGGTCGCACCATTCGTCTGCCAGTTCACGCTGGCGACACGTTGGCGCGGTTGCAGAAGGCGCGCAGCCGGCTAGAGCTCAAGCTGGGTCGCCCGGCCACGCTCAGCGAGCTGGCCAAAGAGGTCGAGATGCCCGAGGACAAGGTCACCGAGGCACTGCGCTTCGCTGCCGAACCCCTCTCGCTCAGCGAGCCTCTGCGCGAGGACGGCGACGCCGAACTGGGCGACGTGGTGGAAGACCGCTCCGCCGAGAGCCCGTTCGAAGTTGCCGCAACTGCGCTGTTGCCCGACGAGATCGCTCGCCTGCTGGCCCCGCTCGACGAGCGCGAGCGCGAGATCCTGAAGCTGCGGTTCGGGCTCGATCGCGGCGAGCCACGTACCTTGGAAGAGGTCGGCGAGCACTTCAACCTCACGCGTGAGCGCATCCGCCAGATCGAAGCCCGCGCGATGAGCAAGCTGCGCCACCCCTCCTCCGACACGGGCGCCCGCGACCTTCTCGCCGTCTGAGCTCGCCCGTGTGGCAGGTTCGACGCAAGTGGTTACCTCACCGCGAGGGCATCGGCGTTCGCTCCCGATTTCGTCGCGTCAACAAGAAGTTGCCCGGCCAAGATCGTCCGGCGGCCCCAACCCAGAAGCCGGCCAAGCCGGTCGAGGATCGACGGACGCGCTGGTACGACCACCTCGACGGCGGAGGATGCGTCGACTTCGACGAGTTGGCGATCCTGGTGGTCGTCATCGTCGCGGCGCTGTTGGTGATCTTCGTCTTTCCGCCACTGGTTTTGATCGGCGTCGACCTGATCTGGGCTGGCTTCATCTTCCTGTTCACCGCAATCGGCCGACTGGTGTTCGGCCGTCCTTGGTCGGTGGTGGCGGCAGGGGCTGAGGGCGAGCGGCGCGAGTGGAAGGTGAAGGGTTTTCGGGGAGCCGGTCAGTTGCGCGACGCACTGCAGGCAGAATTCGACGCAGGGCTCGACCCGCGACCTGACATCCTTGGCGAATGACGATCGAGATTCGCGACGCTCGGCTCGAGGATGCCGACGCGTGTGCTGCGGCCCACATCGAAGGTTGGCGCAGCGGGTACCGCGGCTTACTGCCCGACGAATTCCTCGATGCACCCGAGTTCGCCCAGCAGCGGATCGACCGGTGGCGCTCGTGGACCTGGGCCGACGGGTTGATCGACGGGCAAGTGTTCGTCGGCGAGTTACGCGGCCGCGTCGTCGGTTTCGCGATATGTGCCCGCGAGCGCGAGCAGCCGGCGTGCGACTCCATCAACGTCCAAACTCCCAGCGCATCGGCGAGCAATCGCGGCGAGGTGCTCGCGTTCTACCTGCACCCAGATGCGTGGGGCTCGGGCGTGGCGCCGGCGCTGATGGCACGCTGTCACGAGTATCTGTGTGATCTGGGCTACACCGAAGCGGTGCTGTGGGTGCTGCGCGACAACCCGCGAGCGCGACGGTTCTACGAGAACGCCGGCTGGTCCGCCACCGGTCGAGAGATGATGTTCGACGGCCCGCAGACGGCCGCCAAGCTGGCCGAGCCGCTGCCAGAAATTGAGTATTCGGCGAAGTTCGTCTGATTGCTCAAGTCTGTCGAGGTTGGTGGCGATACCCCTCTATGGAACTGATCGACCTCATTCCGAACTCGATGAGTTTTCGTGTCATCAACACGATCGACATCGAAGACGAGGCAGAGATTCCGGTGGGCTTCACTGGCCGTGTGCGCCGCCATTCCAACGGCTCGATCAGCTACGTGGCGTGGTACCGCGAGGGGCAGCTGCACAACCCCGGCCGCCACTACCCCGCCTACCGTCGCTTCCGGCCGGACGGCAAGCTGAAGTACGAGCTGTTCTACACGCACGGTTTGCTGCACGACCCGACCACCGACATGCCAGCGGCTCGCGGCTACTTCGCCGACGGCAAGGTGCATTACGAGGAACGTTATTGGGCCGGCAAGCGACAAGATGGCCGCAACGGCAGTCCAGCGATCCGCAAGTGGCGCAACGACGGCACGGTGCGACACGAACTGCGCTACATCGACGGCCGGCGTCTGTCCGACGACCGCAGCCACATGGCCTGATTCGGCTACAAAGCCGGGGCCGCGTCACACACCGAGGCGCGAACGTGACAATCTCGCGATGTGAGAACGAACGACACCGGGGGTGGTGAGCCCGACCAGGTCGAGCCCCTTCGACTGCGCATTCCGGAACCGAGGGCGCGACCCGGAGAGAAGCCGATCTTTCGCGATCTGCTGATCGACAGGGCGGGCGAAGTCCGCCGTCCACCGATCGACGTCAAGCCGGCCGACATCGTCGACCTGGGTGCGGAGATGATTCGAGTGCTCGACGTGCAAGGCGATGCCATCGGGCCGTGGGCGGGAACGCTCGACGCGGACCAGTTGCGGCGCGGCCTGCGCGACATGCTGACGGTACGCATCTTCGACGCACGCATGCTGCGGGCTCATCGCCAGGGCAACACGTCGTTCTACATGCAGTCGCTCGGCGAGGAAGCAGTCGCGTGCGCGCACCGGCGTGCGTTGCGGCCAGACGACATGTGCTTCCCGACCTACCGCCAGCAGGGTCTGTTGATCGCAGCCGACTACCCGTTGGTGACGATGATCAACCAGATCTACTCGAACAGCCACGACCCGCTGAAGGGGCGACAGTTGCCGGTGATGTACTCATCGCGCGAGGCCGGCTTCTTCTCCATCTCGGGCAACCTGGGTACACAGTTCGTCCAAGCCGTCGGTTGGGCGATGGCCTCGGCACTGTCCAGCGATACGCGCATCGCATCGGGCTGGATCGGCGATGGCGCGACCGCCGAATCCGACTTCCATTCGGCGATGGTCTTCGCCTCCACCTACCACGCGCCGGTCATCCTCAACATCGTCAACAACCAGTGGGCGATCTCCACGTTCCAGGGGTTCGCTCGCGGCGATTCACCGACGTTCGCCACACGCGGCCACGGATTCGGAATCGCGTCGCTGCGCGTGGACGGCAACGACTACCTCGCGGTGCACGCGGCGTCGGCATGGGCTGCTGAACGGGCACGTGCCAACTGCGGCCCAACCCTCATCGAGTGGGTGACGTACAGGGTCGGTGCTCACTCGACGTCCGATGATCCATCCGCCTACCGCCCGCAGGACGAGCCCTACGTCTGGCCGCTCGGCGACCCGATCGAGCGACTGAAGAACCACCTCATCCGCATCGGCGAGTGGACCGAGGAGCGGCACCAAGAGTGTGTCGCCGAGGTGGACGAGGTGGTGCGCGCCGCGGCCGCGGAGGCCGAGCAGTTCGGTACGTTGCGCAGCCAGCACTCGGCGCCGGCGTCGATGTTCGACGACGTCTACGCCGCGTTGCCCGAGCACCTTCGCAACCAGCGCGAGCAGGCGGGGTTCTGATGACGCGCATGACGATGGTGGAGGCGATCCGCGACGCTCACGCGGTAGCGATGGAGCGCGACGAGCGTGTCGTCGTATTCGGTCAGGACGTCGGCTACTTCGGCGGCGTGTTCCGCTGCACGCAGGGCCTGCAACAGCGCTTCGGCACGCACCGCTGCTTCGACGCCCCGATCAACGAGAGCGGCATCGTCGGCGCCGCAATCGGCATGGGGGCCTATGGGCTGCGCCCCTGTGTGGAGATCCAGTTCGCCGATTACGTCTACCCCGCGTACGACCAGATCGTTTCCGAGGCCGCTCGGCTGCGCTACCGGTCGGCAGGCGACTTCACCGCTCCGCTCACCATCCGCATGCCGACCGGTGGCGGCATCTTCGGCGGCCAGACCCACTCGCAGAGCCCGGAATCGTTGTTCACACATGTGGCCGGCCTGAAGACCGTCATCCCGTCGAATCCGCACGATGCCAAAGGTCTACTGATCGCGTCCATCGAGGACGACGACCCGGTGATCTTCCTCGAACCCAAGCGTCTCTACAACGGGCCGTTCGACGGGCACCACGAGCGCGCGATCGTGCCATGGTCGGCGCACCCGCTGGGCGAGGTGCCCGACGGCTACTACACCATCCCGCTGGGCGCGGCTCGCATCCATCGCTCCGGAAACGACCTCACCGTGCTGACGTACGGGACGATGGTTCACGTCGCGCAAGCGGCAGCGGACGAGACCGGTATCGACGCCGAGATCATCGATCTGCGCAGCTTGGTGCCGCTCGACGTCGACACCATCGTGGCCTCGGTGCGCAAGACCGGTCGCTGCGTGATCGCGCACGAAGCGACACTCACCTCCGGCTTCGGGGCGGAGCTGTGCGCGGTGGTTCAGGAACACGCGCTGTGGTCGCTGGAGGCACCCATCGCTCGTGTCGCCGGGTGGGACACGCCGTACCCGCACGCCCACGAGTGGGACTACTTCCCGGGCCCCGAGCGGGTTGGCGCCGCGATGCGCGCAACCATGGCTGTGAAATGAGAGGCGTCGAATGAGCATTCACATCCTTCGGCTTCCGGATGTCGGCGAAGGCATCGCGGAGGCCGAGTTGGTCGCGTGGCACGTTGCCGCCGGCGACACCGTCACGTCCGACACGGTCGTGGCCGAGGTGCTGACCGACAAGGCGACCGTCGAGATCTACGCGCCCGTCGCCGGTACGGTCACGACCCTGCACGGTGAGCCCGGCGACGTGCTGGCCATCGGCAGCGACTTCATCGCCATCGAGACCGGCGAAGATGCGGTCCGCGTCGATTCTGAAACGGCGGCACCGACCGTTCCGCCTCCGGCAGCGCCCGTCGCGTCGACCTCGGGCGCGTTGGCATCACCTGCTGTTCGCGAGCGGGCGAACGAGCTCGGCGTGCGCCTCGGCGACATTCGTGGCTCCGGGCCCGAGGGCCGCGTCACGCAGGACGATCTCGACCGGCACATCGGATCGGCGGGTTCTCCCAAGCCTGTGACCGAGCCGACGCGCATCCCGATCATCGGACTGCGACGCAAGATCGCCGACCGGCTGACCGTCGCCAGCTCACGCATACCGCACATCACCTACGTCGACGAGGTCGACATGACCCAGCTGGAGGAAGCCCGTCGCTCGTTGACGGCTGCCTATCCCGAGCAGCCTCGCCTGACGGTGCTGCCGTTCGTGATGCGAGCCATCGTGCTCGCGGTGGTCGACCACGCGCAGGTCAACGCCACCTTCGACGACGACGAGCAGGTGCTCACCACCTACGGCGCGGTCCACATCGGTATCGCCACGCAGACGCCCAATGGTCTGATCGTGCCGGTGGTGCGTGATGCGCAATCGATGGACCTCTGGCAGACCGCGGCCGAGCTCTCACGCGTGACCGGTGCAGCACGCGACGGCACAGCCACGCGCGACCAACTGTCGGGCTCCACCATCACCATCACGTCACTCGGCGCCCTCGGCGGCCTCGTCACCACACCGATCATCAATCATCCCGAGGTAGCCATCATCGGCGTCAACAAGATGCAGGTTCGCCCGATGTGGGACGGCACGACGTTCGTGCCGCGCACGATGATGAACCTGTCGTCCAGCTTCGATCACCGCATCGTCGACGGCTGGGACGCAGCCACCTTCGTCCAACGCATCAAGTCCCTGCTCGAGCAACCAGCCCTACTGCTGGTTCCAGGTCCTCGCTGACCTGAGCCGAACCTCCTACTCGCCGGATTCGGTGCTGTAAATTCCAGTTATCAACCACGAGTTGCCGACACTGGAGATGAAAAACCCGACCATGGTGTCGAGCGGGTAGCAGTCGACAACTGACCCATTCATGGTGCAGTCATAGCGATCGGAGGCGTGCAGCGAACTCTCGAAGGTGAAACCCGGATCCTCCGCCAGGTACTGCGCGTCAGAGTCGAGAAGTGCAGCGAAGGCTTCGCGGTCGCCACTCTCAACAGCCGTGAGCGCGGCGACGAGCACTCGCTCGGCCTCATCCGGAGCGTCTGTTCGTTCGGTTGCGACGACCAGAGGGTGCGCTGCGCACACGGCCTCGTAGCCCGTAGACCGTGTGAGCTGCAAACTGCCGAACAACTCCGACACATCATGTTGGCAGAGCTCGGGAAGATACTTCGAAAGTTGAACGCCGATGTGGTCGACAAGACCTGCGGCCGCAGCACGATCCGGCACACCTTCTTCCCAACCGTCGACGACCGGGGTACCCATCGCGAGCGTGACCGGCACACCTTCGAAGTCGAACAACAATTCGTTCTGCGGCCGCCTTGTCGCCCAAGAGGGATCCGGTGCGACATACACCGTGGCGGTGATGAACTCACCGCTGGCGGCGACCCACCTGCAGTCGATGCCGTCCCCGAACCAGGACCCGGTCGTCAGGAGGTCGGGCGAAAAGGTGGCTCCTGGCAGGAGGGCGTTCAGGGTCGCAGCCGGCGCAGACCCACACACACCTGACCGGAACCCATCCGAAGGATTCGGAATCGGGTCCGCTTCCGCGACCTCAGTGAACTGGTCGTCACCTTGAGGTGAGGCGGACGATGAAATCGGTTGCCCCACCGAACCAATGCTCGACCCACAAGCGCCCATGGCGACTGCGAGTGCCACGGTCAACAACACCGAGTAGACCTCTCGAAGGCCCGCGCGTTGCGGCGGGAAAATGTTCATTCCGGGATCACCTATCTGAAGATTCTGAACAGCTTGCGATTCTACGGAGCAGAGCGGTCGCGTTCGACGGCTCAGAGACCGAGCTCGACGATCGACTGTTCACGCATCTCCACCTTGCGCACCTTGCCGGTGACCGTCATCGGGAACTCGTCGACGAACCTGACGTAGCGCGGCACCTTGAAGTGGGCAATCGAACCGCGGCAGAACTGCCGAATGTCCTCGTCGGTGGGCGTACACCCCGGCTTCGGCTTGATCCACGCGACCAACTCCTCGCCGTACTTTGCGTCAGGCACACCGACGACCTGAACATCGGCCACCTCGGGATGGGTGTACAGGAACTCCTCGATCTCTCGCGGATAGATGTTCTCCCCACCACGGATCACCATGTCCTTGATGCGCCCAACGATCTCGACATATCCGTCGTCGGCCATCACCGCCAGGTCGCCGGTGTGCATCCAGCCGTCGGTATCGATCGCGGCCGCCGTCCGGTCGGGATCGTTCCAGTAGCCGGTCATCACCGAGTACCCGCGTGTGCAGAACTCGCCAGGCATCGTGCGGTCCACGGTGGCACCGGTCTCCGGGTCGGCTATGCGAATCTCCACGTGCGGATGTGCCCGACCGACCGTTGCGGTCTGATGTTCGAGCGTGTCGCCGGGGATGGTCTGGGTCGAGACCGGCGAGGTCTCGGTCATGCCGTAACAGATGGTGACATCGACCATGTGCATCGTGTCGATGCACGCCTTCATCACCTCGGCCGGGCACGGCGATCCTGCCATCACGCCGGTCCGCAAGCTCGACAGGTCGAACTCCCGAAATCGGTCGTGGGCGAGCTCAGCGATGAACATCGTGGGCACACCGAAGAGCGACGTGCACCGCTCGGACTCCACCGCCTGGAGCACCGCGAGAGGGTCGAACGCATCGCCCGGGATCACGATCGTGGCGCCGTGAGTGGTGCAGCCGAGGTTGCCCATCACCATCCCGAAGCAGTGATAGAAGGGAACCGGGATGCAGATCCGATCCTGGTCGGTGATGCCCTGCAGAACCGAGGTGAATCGGCCGTTGTTCACGATGTTGCGATGCGACAGTGTTGCTCCCTTGGGGAAGCCGGTAGTGCCAGAGGTGTACTGGATGTTGATCGGATCGTCGGACGAGAGACTGGCGCCGCGTGCGACGACATCGGCAGCAACGGCGCCACCTTCGCCTGCCGCGAGCGCATCCCATTCCGGGTCCCAGAAGAACACCGCCGACTCCATCGCGGGGCAGTCGTCGCCGACTTCGGCCAGCATCGCTCGGTAGTCCGAGGACTTGAACGACGGTGCGGCGATCACCATTCGACATCCGGAGTGCCGCAGCGCAAAGGCGAGTTCGTGGGTCCGGTAGGCCGGATTGAGATTGACCAGGATGACCCCGATCTCGGCGGTGGCGTATTGCACGAGCACCCATTCCGCGTAGTTCGGGCTCCACAGCCCGACGCGGTCACCCACGGCGAGCCCGCGCCCAAGAAGCCCAACAGCGAGCGATCGCACGCGCACGGCGAACTCGTCGTAGGTCCACCGGATGCCCTGATGGCACGACACCAACGCGTCGTTGCCGCCGAACTCGGCCACGGTTCGCGCCAAGTTCTCACCGATCGTCGAGCCCCACAGTGGCTCACTGGTCGGACCGATCTCGTGTGCCAACACCGTTGTCATTGCGAACCCCCGATTGCCGTCGCGGATGTCAACGGCTCGCCAGTGTGCCATACCGCCCGCGTCCATCGGAAGAGCAAACGCAGATGCACAGCCTCGACATCGGCGCTCACCCGCCGGGTTCCCAGATGTAATTGTCGTAGTAGTCGGCCAGACCGGTCTCGATGGCCTCGACCGACTCATCGGTTCCTATGTGGGCCTTGAGAATGGCTGCACCCGACGGCCGGGTTCCCGCTGCCGGCCAGGTTGCCACGTCCCACATGCCGCTGCGACGCAGGGCCGCGCCGCATTGGATGTAGCACTCGTGCACGGTGACGACGACGGCGGTCTTTGGCCGACGATCATCGATGGCGCAGGCATCGAGGATCGCACCGTCGCGCACGAGCGTCGCCGAACCCCACAGTCGCAGCGTCTCCTCGACGCCGGGGACCATGAAGACGAGTCCGATCTCGGACTGCTCGAGAATGTTGCCGATCGAATCCAAGCGGTTGTTGCCGGTCAGGTCACCCCACGCCAGATGCTGACGGTCGAGTACGCGGATGAACCCCGGCGGCCCTCCACGCGGGGATGCGTCGCAACGTCCGGGTCCTGCGGTGGAGATGACGGCGAACGGCGACTGGCCGATGAAACCGGCCGCGCCATCGTCGATGTGGTCGATGACCTTGTCGATGACCATTTGGCTCGGCATCCGGTACACGGTGCGCAGCTCGTCCTGATCGGCGATCCGGTGCTCATTTTCCATGAAGGTGATTCTCTCGTTCGTCGTTGGTGTAACGCCACGTTGATGAGGCCGAACGTCGGTTCCGACCCCGGCGATCACGTTCGCGAGGGCGTTGGGCATCCAGGATTCGGTGTCGTTGGCGAGTTGCACGATCAGGCAATATCCGTGCTTCTATCCGCACCTCAGTGACGATCAGCCGACCTTGTAGATCGTCATGTTGGCGAAGTAGTAGGTCATGTCGGTCGGCGCCACGCCACCGTTGCCCGTCTTGAAACACCGAAAGTCGACAATCGTAGTTCCGGCGGCCGGCAGCGTGAAGGTGTTCGAAATGGTCAGGTTTCCATAGCCATTCGGTGCCGCTGGGATGCTCTGCGCCGAATATGTGGATTGCTTCGCGTTGTTGACGTAGCTGCTGCAGAACACAACTCCGGCGTGGGATGAGTCCTCGTTCGAGATTGTCATGTCGCCGGTGACGTAGTACCGACCTGCAGCGAGGTTCACGGAGGCGGAGTAACCGGCGGGAGCGCTCACGACCGGGTCATCGGTACCCAACGACGTTGTGGCTGTGAAGTTGAAGTCTTGGATGAAGATCATGCCCGCTGGACCGGGATCAGCACCGCCAGCGACCATGTATCCAACAACATCGATCAGTACTTCAGTGGTCGGTCCCGCGACACCGTAGGCGTCGTACGTGATGTCGATCTGACCAGCTTTCGCGCCGGAGGTGGGCAGGCCGACTTGAACCGAGTTCGGGATCAGATCGCCAGCTTTGAAGTTCAGCGACGATGTCGTCGGCGCACCCGTCGCGTCACCTGGGCGAACGGAGAGAAAACCGTCCGCCGTTGGATTCACGACGGTGACGTTCAGCAACACGCCAGTTGCGCCAACGGGAACCGCACCGCCGGTCACCTGCAACCGCTGCGACACGGCGGACACGAACGGACCGGGTAACCCCACATCGGTTCGAGTATCGAGAATGCGGGTCGGGTCGATCGTCACGATCGATGACGACACGCTCGACGTCGCATTCGCCACGAAGATCCCGCCACCTCCGAGCGCGACCGCGACGGCAGCACCGATCGCTGCCCACCGTGATCTCGACAACCGACGACCATCACCAGCCACTGAGTTCATTGACCCTCCAAAGGGTTCGCAGGATGGCCGCACTGACCGCCCGACTTGCGAGAGCCTTTCGCACACCAGGGGCAATGTCCAGTGATCGACCAAGTAGTCGTCGGGCAGGTCAGGACGCCGACTGATTGGGTCCGGTCGTTGGCCAACGAGGACCGCGTGCGCAAGGTGAGGTCGCCGACAGTCGTGTCCCTTCACCGCGGTGCGGCGACGTGGCATGAACTGAGCATCCCCGTGGGCGGACACCTCCCATAGGGGGAAGTCCACCTCCAACAGAAACGTTCGTCGCGCCGGCACTCCCGGCAACAACCTCATCCTGAACGTCTTTTCTGAGCGCGACAGCTAGGTCGTCGATGCCGCAGCTGAACTTGACCTGCTGACCCGCTACCTGTTCACCGGGAGTAGGTTTCGGACTGTCGGTTCGTTCGTGAACCGTCGATGAAACCGTCGAGACCCCGCGGTTCGCGATTTTGCGAAAGATGGGTGTTCAGTGAGCAATCGCGATCAAATCGAACGGCCAGGTGCGTCGACAGCGGGTTGCCGTGACTCAGCCCGGCCCAGATCCGAAGATGTGTTTTCGCGCGTTGCGCTCGGAGAATTTTACGATGCTGGGCGTCGAGACCGCGTGGAGCACTACATCGAAGTGTCGTCGCACCGGTCGATCATCACGTCGTTCGGGCGGACAAAAGAAGTAGCCGGCAACCGCGATTCTGGCGTCGTCTCGTGACACGGTTGAGGTCCCGATGATCGACGCAGGCGACCCTGCTCGGGACGAGCAGAAGCAGTTGCATTCCGGTCTCACGATCGGCGAAGAAGTCATCGATCCGGTGACTTGGGCCGGGTCGATGCCCCAGGAGTACGGCATCCCTCCACATGTGAGGTTGGGCCGGAGTCGATGGTTCAATTTGCTGTGGCTCGTCCCGATCGGCTTCGTCGTACTGATCTGTGCGGTCGCAGTGGCGCAAGGGCTTCGCAACACCGCGTCGGTGCAGGACTTCATCGCCCGCCATCCGGGCACGGTCATCTCCAAGCAGGCCGAGGACAACGCCGGTTTCCCGTGGTGGATCGGGGCACAGCACTTCCTGAACGTGTTCTTGATGATCTTCATCATTCGTTCTGGTGCACAGATCCTCACCGATCACCCGCGTCTGTACTGGACCCGGCACTGCACTCCCGGGCGCGAATGGTTCCGGATCCAAAAAGCGGTACCGGTCGATCCGTTGTGGACCGCCAAGCAGGACTCCGTCACCCTGCCGGCTCAGATCGGCCTGCCCGGCCTGCGCCATTCGATCGGGCTCGCACGCTGGTGGCATCTCGGTGTCGACGTCATCTGGCTGGCGAACGGTGCTCTGTTCTACATCCTGTTGTTGACGACCGGACAATGGCGCCGCGTGGTACCCACTACGTGGCAGGTGTTCCCGAACACGGTCTCCGTGCTGATCCAATACCTCTCGCTCGACTGGCCCACCGACAACGGCTGGGCCGCCTACAACAGCATGCAGCTCATCGCCTACTTCATCACGATCTTCGTCGCCGCCCCACTCGCCCTCATCACCGGGCTCGGGATGTCACCAGCACTCTCCACACGATTCAGACGTCTCAGCAAGGTGTTCAGCATCCAGGTCGCACGATCGGTGCACTTCCTCGTCCTGTGCTGGTTCTTGTTGTTCATCGTCGTCCACGTCGCCCTCGTGTTCACCACAGGACTGCTCCGCAACCTGAACCACATCTATGCCGGCCGCGACGACAGCAGCTGGGTCGGCTTCATCGTGTTCGCGGCCACGATGGTCGTGATCATCGTCGCCTGGGTCGCCGCGACCCCGCTGACGTTGCGCAAACCGCGCCTGGTGCAACGGGTGGGCTATGCGCTGATCGGCCCCGCACAACGACTGTTCGAACACGTCGACGCACGCCCGGGCGAGTACGACGAGAGCGACATTTCGCCGTACTTCTGGCACAACGGTCGCTGGCCGGACACGTCCGCGGAATACGCCACGTTGAGAGCCGACGACTTCGTGAACTACCGGCTGCAGGTGGTCGGGAAGGTTCAGAACCCTGTCCAACTTTCGTTGGACGACCTCCGCGCGCTCGCCCATCACGAACAGATCACCCAGCACTTCTGCATCCAAGGGTGGTCAGGAGTCGCCAAATGGGGCGGCATCTCCATGCAAACCATCACCGATCTGGTCAAGCCCGACCCGGACGCGAAATGGGTCGTGTTCTACTCCTTCGGCGAAGGCGCCGACGGCGGCACCTACTACGACGCCCACCCCATCGAACAGATGAGCTCTCCGCTCACGATGCTGGCCTACGACATGAACGGTAGCCCCCTCCCCTACGGCCACGGAGCCCCACTGCGACTCCGCAACGAGATCCAGATCGGCTTCAAACAAGTCAAGTGGATCAAAGCCATCGAATTCGTCGCCGACTTCACCGACATCGCCGCCGGACAAGGCGGTTACAACCAAGACCACGAATTCTTCGGCTACAGACAATCGCTATGACCACGGTGCCAGACCATGTCGGCGCGCCGCGATCAGATCAGGGAGGCAAGCGGTCGAGGTCCCATTCGAGCTCCGTTGGCCCGCGCTGGCCGAGGCGGTTGACATCGATGATCGCGGTGAGGTTGCCGAGCCGGTAGTAGATGGCTGGCCCAGCGACGTCATTCGCGCGGGGGACGACCACGATCGGGACGACCGCGTTCTGGAGCAACTTCAGAGCGACGCTGCCCAGACGAAGCCCGCTGAAGCCTCCTGATCCACGGGTTCCCACGACGAGCAGGCCGGCATCGCAACGTTGCACCGCCTCGCTCACGACCTGGGCGGGGTGGCCCTCCTCCGCTATGGCGTCGATCGTGATCGACGAGTCGCCGAAGGGCGCGATCCATGCTCGGCGTCGTGTCGTCGTAGACGATGAACCCGGCCGAGCCCATGCCGCTGCCGAGGGCTTGGAAGCCTTCGTAGCTGACCGGGATGTTCGAGAGGGTCTCCACGTTGCTGACCAACGTCGGGTTGGCATCCTCGGTTCTGGCAGCAACACCGTGCGGCCCGGCCTCCCATCCTTCTTGTGGTGTCGCCGCGAACAGGCCGTGCACGTGCGGTCGGAACCAGCGCGGCAGCGGTGGTTTGCCCTCGATCACCTCCAGCATCGCAGTCTCTTCACCGAAGAGGTATTCGTCGGGGCCAGCCACGATATTGACCACGCAATCACGACAGATGCCTGCATTCTGGAACTCCTGCACCGCACGGGTAACGGCTTCAATCTCGCGTTCGAAGCTCCTCTTGAGACAGACGTACGCTTCGTCGGCTCCCACCGCGTACGCGGCGATGATCATGCCCTCGACGAACTGGTACGGGTTGTTGCGGATCAGCGCCCGATCCTTGAAGGTGCCCGGTTCTCCCTCGGCCCCGTTGCACACCACGTACCGGCGGCCATCACCCTCGTTGGCGATACCAGCCCACTTGCGACCGGTCGAGAACCCTCCTCCGCCACGCCCACGCAAACCAGACTCCAGAACCATCTGGATGGTGGCTTCCGGACCCAGATGCTGTGCCGCGGCAACTCCGAGACCACCGAATTCGGTGGCAAGATACGCGTCGAGCGATGTGATCGGGCTGTCGGACAGCAGGAATTTCAACATCGGTCCGGCGATTCCCCGAACCGCCGACATCCAAACCTCGATCGCTCATCATGCGCCGAATCCGTCAGTGAGTTGCATGAAGCAGTCGGTCACGAGCGCGGGGAGCGATGTCGTGGCTCCATTGGCCAGCCAATGGCGCAGCGATGCCCGCATCGCGGCGAGGGCGGCCGCGGCGAGCAATAGCGGTGTGATGTCATCGTCGGGGTCGGTGCCGAGCCGAGTCGTCATCGCGTCGGCGACGGCGTCCTCCCAGACGGCTTGGAGTTGCAGGCTGCGCGCAAAGACCGAGGGGGTGGCGGCCATGATCTTGAAGCGACGGATCAGTTGTGGCCGGGCAGTCTCGTAGTCACCGGCCACCACCAAGAAGGACTCACGCAGTGCAGTCCACGGCGCCTCGTCTGCAGGTCGCTCGAACAGAACGGCCGTGAGGCGGTTGAGACGGTCGGTGTAGTCGGCCAGCACAACATCTTCTTTGGTCGCGAAGTAGTGGAAGAACGTCCGCGGCGCAATGTCGACCGACGCAGCGATGACATCGATGGTGGTCGCCTCGAACCCGTCGCGTTCGAACAGCGCGAGTGCAGCGCCCACGATTCGCTCTCGCGTCTCGCGCTTCTTGCGTTCCCTGAGACCTTCTGACACGTCACCAGCCCCTTTCATTGTTCTGCATTCACAGCATAGTTGCATTCACTGCAATATTCTGTACATTGGATACCACCTGGATCAGAGGAGTGATCGATATGTCGACATGGTTGCACCGCATCGGTTCATTCTCGGCGCGTCGTCGCTGGCTGATGCTCGTCGCCTGGATCGTGCTGGCGCTCGGCGCCGTCGCACTGAACCGGACCATCGGTGGCACCGCCGTCGACAACTTCGAGGTGCCCGGCGTCGAGTCGCAGGCGGCGACCGACATGTTGAAGGATCGTTTCCCCGAACGGGCCGGCGCGACAGCGATGGTCGTGTTCCACACCGACGCGGGAGCGATCACCGATCCGGCCCTCGCAGCAGGTGTGAGCGCCAGTGTGGAGGAGATCCGTGCACTGCCGCACGTGCTAGCCGTGACCGAACCGCTCGCATCGGCGATGTCGATCTCCCCTGATGCCAGTACAGCCTTCACCTCAGTGCAGTTCGACGGCACCACGGCCGACTTGGGCCGGAGCACGCTGAACGCGCTGGTCGACACCGCAGCACCAGCACAGGCGGTGGGAGTTCAGGTCGAGTTCGGTGGCGAGCTGCCGACCGTGCTCAAGGAAGAGTCCACCGGGCCTGCCGAGGCAATCGGCGTGATCGCGGCCTTGATCATTCTGCTCTTCGCGTTCCGCAGCGTGATCTCCATGGCGTTACCACTCGTCACCGCCCTGACCGGACTTCTCACAGGACTCTCGGTCGTTGGGCTCGTGGGCGGGCTGATCGAGATCCCCTCGGTCGCGTCCAAGTTGGGCACGATGATCGGCCTCGGTGTCGGCATCGACTACGCCCTGTTCATCCTCAGCCGCCACCGCGACAACCTGGCGGCAGGCATGGACATCGAGGAATCGATCGGGCGTACCAACGCCACCGCGGGCAAGGCCGTCGTCATCGCCGGCAGCACCGTCGTCGTCGCGATCCTCGGCCTCCAACTTGCCGGCATCCCGTTCGTCGCCGCCCTCGGCTACTCGGCCTCGATCGTCGTCGCGATCGCCGTCATCGTCGCGATCACCCTGTTGCCGGCGCTGCTCGGCTTCGCCGGTACCCGCGTTCTGTCTCGGTCGCAGCGTCATCGCAACATCGCCGAGGCCGACTCGGGTCATAGCGGCTGGGTCCGTTGGGCACACTGGGTTGCGTATCACCCGTGGCGCTCCAGCATCACCGCCACCGCCGTGCTGCTCCTGCTTGCCATTCCGATGCTCGACATGCAGCTCGGCCAGGCCGACGCCGGCACCGCGCCGACAAGCACCACACACCGACGCGCATACGACCTGCTTGCCGACGGCTTCGGCGCTGGATTCAACGGACCGCTGCTGCTCGTGGTCGACCTCGGGCCAACTCCCGACCCCACCATCGTCGGCCAGGTCACCGCTGCAGTGGCAGCCGATGCCGGCGTTCGCGCTGTCTCCCCCGCTCAGGTGAACTCTGCCGGCGACACCGCAATCATCACCGCGATCCCCACCACGAAACCGCAGGACGAAGCCACCAGCACCCTGGTGCACCGACTCCGCGACACCACCCTGCCCGACGTGACCGCCGATTCGTCGGCCACCGTGCTCGTCGGCGGACCGACCGCCGGGTTCATCGATCAGTCCGACAAGATTTCGACCCGGCTGCCATCGTTCATCGCCGCCGTCGTCGCCATGTCGTTCCTGCTGTTGATGATCGTGTTCCGCTCGATCCTGGTGCCGCTCAAAGCAGCGCTGCTCAACCTGTTGTCGATCGGCGCCGCCTATGGCGTGGTGGTCGCCGTCTTCCAATGGGGATGGGGTCGTGGCCTCATCGGCCTCGACGAAGCGGTGCCGATCGCCTCGTTCGTGCCCATGATGATGTTCGCGATCCTGTTCGGACTCTCCATGGACTACGAGGTCTTCATCCTCTCGCGCATCCGCGAGGAGTACCACCGGGGCCACACCAACATCGACAGCGTCGTTGAAGGCCTCGGTGCCACCGCCAAGGTGATCACCTCCGCCGCACTCATCATGATCAGCGTGTTCCTCGGCTTCGTAGCCAGCCCCGACCCGATCGTCAAGATGATGGGCGTCGGGCTCGCCACCGCCGTTGCGGTCGACGCCACCATCGTGCGCATGATCCTGGTCCCCTCCACCATGGCGCTCGTCGGTGACCCCAACTGGTGGCTGCCCCGCTGGCTCGACCGGCTCCTGCCGCACCTCGACCTCGAAGACGAACCCAGCAACAGAAAAGAGCTTCTGACCTGCAGGTTGTTGGCGGAGGTGGACGGGGATCCGCAGGCCGTCGCTGACGGTTCGCCGGCGAGTGATTACGGGTGCCGAACTGGAGCGGACTCACTGTGGTTGCCATCAGCGGTACACGAGGCGTGGGACGGGTGGATTGGAGAACACCGCGTGCATGTCGCTGTCTGAGTTCCAGCGACGTGTCGCATCACTGGTGTTCTCGCTGGCCGAGGCAGACGATTCCGTCAAGCGGCCGGTGTCGGATAACTCGACGCTTTGTGCCCGGTGGTCAGCGAATAGGAGATCACGTCGACCGACTCACCGACTCACCGACGTGGCGACATGGCGTCGACGGCGGCGCCGACGACCACGCCGACGACCACGCCGACCGCTGCCCGAAACAGAGGCCGAGAGCAATTCCAACCCCGCCGGCAATCAGCAAACCAAGGATCATTCCGACACCGGCACCCATGCTGATGAGTATTCCTGTCCACAGCATTTGGGGTCGCTTCGCCCGCTCCGATCGGTCCGCCGGCGGTGTCATGCTCAGCGAGTTGCTCCCTGAAAGGGCGGCGCCCGAGTGTGTTGAGTCCGGTGAGATCTCCGCTGACGGCGTCGACGTTCGGATACCAGTCCTCGCTGGCCGTGATGATGTCTCGGGAATCGATGTTCTGCGGTAGTAGGACGCTGACAGGATCGGATATGTGGCTGTGGACAGCACACCCGCGATGACACCAGCGGTCACGCCAACAGCCCAGGAACCGGTGATCCAGCGCGCAACCACGATCACCAGCGCGGTTCCGCCGACCACGCCAGCAACGAACATCACAATCCGTTGCGGGGTGCGTGAGCGTCATGTCATGTTCACACGGTACGGCAGCAACACGTGTGCTCCGAGAAGTGCTCAATCGCCAGGAGGCGAACCGTGATCGCGCGGCGGACCCACCAAGCTCCCGGATTGCGTATGGTCACGGCGTCGCTCCGTCGGGTCTGGATCCGTACTCTGTTGCTCATGGCTCTCACTGCAGATCTGCTGTGGCGCGCGTGGGCTGTTTCAAACAGGGGTGGTCCCGGGCCCCTCGCCACCTTGACTTGCTGTGGTCAGGCTGTCTTGGTGCCCTGTTCGAGTTCGTGATCGACAGCGCGGCGGATCCATGCCGACACCGAACGGTCATCGGCGTCGGCTGCATCACGGATCTTGGCGAGCGTCTCCGGCGGGAACCTCACCGGGACCAGTTCGGACAGTTTCGAGTTCCGGCGTCGCGCTGGTCCTTGTGGTGTCTGATTGTCGGGGTCGGCATAGAAGTCGTGTTCGTCTTGTCGGGTCATCTTCTTGGTGGTCATCGGTCCTCCTTGTAACGATCAGCGAGATGTTTGGCGGCGGGGTAGCAGCCGATCGGCCTGCACTTGGTCGCGTCGTCATCGTCGGATGGGGCGAGTGGAACCATGACGACCTCGCCGGCGAGTTCGGCGACCATCAGCCAGTGCGCTGGCGGCTTGGCCGGGTAGAACAGCGGATCTGAGTTCCAGATCTCGTAGATGTCGTCGATGCCGTACGGGTCGTGGTTGAACAGGTGGGCGGCTTGTCGGTCGATCTCGAACGGGTCGGTGTCGTCCAACCGGTCGAGATCGAACATCTCACCCATCACCGCAAGTGTAATACAAACGGATACGACCGTCGAGTGTCATTCCGGTCGTGTTGCGCTGGCGATGAAGGTTGACACGATGTAGGTGGCGTGACGGTCCAGGATGCGTCGAGCCCGGTCGTAACGCATCGTCGTTCGAGGGTCAGCGTGCGAGGCGGCTTCTTGGACGAGCGATGCGCCGAGTTCATTGCGATTCAGACCCAGGGTGCGTGATTCGTCGAGGAAACATCGCCGGTCACGGTGCACACGATCGTGCCCGGCGACTCCGGTGTCCCCATCGTCCGGAACCAGCCCACTTGCGACCGGTCGAGAACCCTCCTCCGCCACGCCCACGCAAACCAGACTCCAGAACCACCCGGTGAAGTAGGTCGGCTACATCAACAGCAGCCCAACCACAGAGGCACTTTCATGCCGACATGTTGCGCGCCAATTCCACCTCGGATGTGCTCGGGCAATGACACCATCGACTGGGGACGTTCCTCAGGCCGTTCACCTTCGGGACAGGTCCGCCAGTATGACCGGGGCGTGACCCGCTCAGAACAACACCCGAGTCAGTGCCCGTCGACCACTCGGGTACGGCACGTTCGATCACTACTCCTGATCGATATCAGCGAGGACGGCTGCGATGTCTTGAGCGTCGGCGAGCAAACGGACGACATCGACATGATCGTCGCTGGCGAAGTAGAACCAGCCGCACGGGAAGTTCGTGATGCGGCGGACACGCAGGCCATTGATGCCACACACCTCGCCCACCCGCGGCGACCCGGCGCCGGGCATCCGTCCGATCGCATCCAGTGCGGTGATTGCTGCGTCGAAGAATCGTTCGCCGAGATCGGAGCCGCCCTCATTTCGGTAGTAGCGGGATCGTTCGATGAGATCGACTTCGGCCTTCGGGCGAAGAATCGGACGCGTCACGCTTTGGCGCCGAGCGCCCGCGTGCGCAGCTCAGCAATCACGTCATCGGTTGCTTCGCGTCCCGCGCCGGAGGCGAGCCCATCAGCGATGAGATCGCGGAGGCGTTGGGCGGCCTGCTCACGCTGGTCTCGGCGGATCAGTTCGCGGAGGTACTCGCTCGTGTTGCCGTAGCTGCCGTCGCTGACGCGTGCGTCGATGTAGTCGCGCATGCTCTCGGGGAGTGCGAAGCTCATTGTGTTGCGGCTCATGCATCCAGTCTGCTGCTGCTAACAACGGTTGTCAACACCACTCAGATCAGCGAAGGCGGCTTGGTGCTGGGCGAGTCGATCTGCAACGGCATCCCACCGCCGAGCGGCCGGGCCGGGTGCTGGCCCAAGGGTTTCGAGAACGAATCCGAGACGCAGTCGACGGGCCAAGAGCCGGAGTCCAACACGCCGAGCACCGCCGGAAGCACATCGGCCATGATCAACGGCACCACTGGCCGCAAGATTGGCGAGCCATCGACGTGGACCGGCTCCCCAAGATCCTGGTGCCGGTACACCCACGTGTCACCCATCGACGATGGTCGGTCAGCCCCGGTGTCGTCCAGTGCCACCCAACGGCCCCGGAAACGTTCAACGAGCTCAGCGCTCACTCCGTGAACAGTACCAGCGCTCCTCCTCCGGAGCGCGACGGCGTTCAATCACACGCCACGCTGTCGAGTGCCCCCTTGGCTGGGCCCATCTCTGGCTCAGCCAAATTGCCGGCCGAGCTTCGTGCTGTGACCAAACGGCGTGTTTTGTCGGCCGAAACAGCACCTGACCTGCAGGTTGTTGGCGGAGGTGGACGGGAATCCGCTCTCTCGCGCGTAAGCCCAGGCAGATCGCTCGCGATCGGGCCACTGAGCCGATTTGAGACTTCCACTGAGACTTATCGGCTCGCCGGGCGCACCAGCTCCTGGTCGACGCACAAAGGCAGCCGCGCAGGTGGGCGGACACAGTCCACCACGACAGCGCGGAAACGTGCAGCGACCGACGGACGCCAGTCAGGTCACAGACATGGTTGTCGCGAGCGACGGCCGAACGGGGTGGGGTCACCGGGCGAACGAGAGAGTCGAACGTGAACGAGGAGGGCCTTTTGTGACCATCAACGACGGAGACGCCACGCTCGCCAGCGACGGGTGTCGCCTGCTGACGATTGACGCTGCAGCGGACTTCCTCGCAATCAGTCGAGGCGCGGTCTACCACCTTCTCGACCGAGGCGAGGTGACGTCGATTCACATCGGACGCTCACGCCGAATCGCGCTGGCTGAGTTGCGACGCTTCGTCGCCAAGTCGGGCCATATGCCCTTCACTGTGGCGAGCTGATAGCCGAGGAGTGCTACACTCGATACGACGGAACGCGGGTGTGCGGGGCTGCCACCAACGGACGACAACTTACGTTGGATCGACGGCGCGGCGCATGAGGAGTCGGTCGGCTCGTTGGCAGAAGATGCGGAATCCGTGCTTGAGGTACAGCCGCTTGGCGACCTCGTTGACGTCGGCGACTTCCAACACGACCGTCGCAGATGCTTGGTCGGCGCATCGCTCCACTTCTCGCATGAGTGCGTCGCCGATGCCACGGTGCGGTTCGGTCGCGACGTCGGACAGCACCCATGTCCTTGTCGAGGGGACGTAGGTGCGACGTGCGCGAATCTGGCGTTCGCAACGTGGTGCGAGCACCAGTGCCGAGGCGGCCGAGACCGCGGTTGCGGCCAGGGCGATGGCGACCTTGCCGTTTGCGATGCAGACGAGCATGACGGCGAACGCGGGAACAAAGGTCGCGACGAACGCCAGGGTGGAGCGCGCGACGTGGCCGGCTTCGGTGAGGAGCGCAATACCGCCGTCGGGATGGGTGATTCGTTGGTCGGCGTTCAGCAGTCGCAGCGCGGACGCGAGTGGGTGCTTGTTGAACCGCCGGGCATGGAGCCGCGCAGCGTCCGTGAAGCGAAGCGGTTCACTCGCTGGCGCGGTGGGCGGAGCGGATGACGAGGTCATTGGGTTGATGGTGCGGGCAGGGGAATGCATCGAGGTTGACGCTGCGGCCAGGCGCGACGGCGATGGGGATGAGGC
>DAORTY010000056.1:0-19878 GCA_035432905.1 Ilumatobacteraceae bacterium
CCGATCACCCCATCGGGAACACACTCGCGTCGCTGTGCACTCGTCTGTCATTGCAATGTCGTGGGTTCGGGGAGGGTGAAGTTCGGTCATGGTGGTCACGCGGAGAACGGCAGGGCGTCTTGATCGGGCGGCCGGGAAGCGCGACGGGTAGTGCGCTGTGCTGACGGTGTGGGCGTGATCGACGCGACCGCAGACGCGACTGGTGTCTCGTCGGTGAAGATCGGCCACGTGATCGGTCCACCCAGGCGCTGCTCGAGGTGGCAGCGCGGGATACGGATCTGCTTGCCGAAACGATCGGCACACAACCCCTCGGAACCGTTGGTGGCGATGAACTTGCGGGCCTGGCGGTACGCGGACGTGCGCCCGATACGAAGCACGGCGGCCGCTTCCTCGACAGTGAGGAAGTCGGGCGGGTCCGTCCGGTTGCTTTCAGGCTTGTTCGTCATAGCACCCTCACCAACACACGGCTCTCGAAACGCGGTTTCGTGACAACCCCACCCCGTCCATACGGGAAGCGAGACAACGAAACGGGGAATCTTCCTGATGGATACAGAGCACGTTCTGGCCAAAGCGCAGCACCAAAGCCCGAGAAATACGCGCTTGCGCATGGGGCGTACACTCACGACATGGCGCCGGCCACAATGCCCGCTGCCACCTGGGCGCTCGACGAAACAGTCGATGAACAGGTGGCCGAAATCCGCCACTCGTGCTCAGCCCCCAAGGCGCACCAACTGACACCAACCGTCACCAACCACCGGAGGGCGACACCATGAGCACGCAGGGTTCGATTCGCAGGGACGGTTCCGGCGCATGGTTCTTCGTCATCGACGTCGCCGCACCGGACGGTGGGCGCAAGCAGCTGAAGCGCCGAGGATTCGACACCAAGAGGGCGGCGCAGGCTGCTCTCACCGAACTGCAGGCCGATAAGCAGCGCGGCGTGTTCGTCGCTCCCATGCGTGCGACGCTTGGTCAATTCCTGCTCGATGAGTGGCTGCCGGCTCGACGAGTCGCTCTGCGCCCGTCGACTGCGGCGAGCTACGAGCAACTGATTCGCAACTACGTACTGCCGTCGATCGGCGGCGTACGGCTGCAGGCCGTCGATGGCTCGGCGTTGAACCGGCTCTATGCGGAATTGCTCACGAACGGTCGAACCGCAAGACGTCAGAACACTGGATCCGGATTGTCGGTCAAGACGGTCCGAAACCTCCATGGCGTCCTGGCCCGTGCATTTCGAGATGGGGTCCGGTGGGGGCACCTGCAGCGAAACCCATGCGATGCCGCAGATCCACCCAAGGGCGGAAGTCCCGAGATGAAGGTGTGGTCCGCCGACGAATTGCGCGTGTTCTCGTCATCTGTCGCATCTCATCGCTGGGCCGGCGTCTGGTCGCTCCTGGCCACAACGGGAATGCGTCGTGGCGAGGTGCTCGGTCTGCGATGGTCAGACGTCGATGTCGACGCTGGCACAGTCACGATTCGCTCCACCCGAGTTCGCTTCGGGACGACCATCACAACTTCAACGCCGAAGACAGCCCGCGGCAACCGAACTATCGCGATCGGCCCAGCGACCGCTGCGGCGCTTCGTGCATGGAAGCGCCAACAGAGCGCCGATCGTCTCCTCGCCGGCGCGTTGTGGGCAGACAGCAGCGGGCTCGTCGTGACGAACGTCAACGGCTCGGCGCCGAATCCGGAGGCCTTCTCCAACCTCTTCGTCGACCTCGCCAAACGTGCCGGCCTGAGGCAGATCCGACTCCACGATTTGCGTCACAGCTACGCAACCGCAGCGCTCGCCAGCGGCGTCCCTGTCAAGGTCGTGTCGCAGCGAATCGGCCACGCCGATGTCGGCGTCACCCTGAAGGTCTACGCGCACGTCCTGCCCGGCGACGACGAGGACGCCGCATTGCGAGCCGACTCGCTGCTGGCGACCTGACGTCGGACGCTGGAACCTGCGCAGTCGGCCAACCGGAACACTTCAAGAGCGGCTGACACTAGTAAGCATCGGCACCAACGGCTGCCGCCTCAGCTAGGAGTGCAACATGAAACAAGCAGGCTTGCGAGCAGTTGGACAACGCCGGTTGGGGTTGGCGGCCGTCGGCTTGATTGTCATTGCGTCGCCAATGCTCCCCGTGTCGACTGCGCTGGCGACCAATGTCAACGGATCATGCGAATCTGGCGAGGTCTGTGCTTACCGGGACTCTGGACTCACCAACTCAGTCTTTGACCACTCAGCAGCGGTCTCGCAATACTCGTCCTTCAACTACTTCAACACGAGCGTCTCACCCGCTGGCCGAACCTCATCGATTTGGTCGAGGGGGACAAGCAGTTGGCGGGTTCGTGTGTACGAGAACATCAACGGAACAGGAAAGGTGGCCTGCTATGACCCAGGCGAGAGCTCCTCAAACCTGCCGGACAGCACGAAGGGCACACTGGGCAACGATTCCGCCGATTCGCACTACTGGTCGACCACCGCCTGCACCTGATGCTTCGAATCTGGGTGATCGCGGTCGCAATGACAGTCGCTTCGGGCTGCGGCTCTGACTCAAAGGCCAGTCCCTCGGTTTCCATAGACCTAGCGGACCTGCGGGCCGCATCGTTGACTGACGATGCGGCCCGCACAGTCTTCCTCGCGGAGGATCTGCTGATACGGCGCTGCATGACGGAGCGCGGATTCATCTACCCGGTAGTCGCATACGTGAGCCCACCGCGATCAATGCAGGACTCGCTGAAGCGATGGGGCGCCTATGACGCGGGGATCGCCTCGGTCAACGGATATCACGATCCCGAGTTGACCGCATTCTCAATCGAGTCTGACGCGGAGAAGTCGAAGGAAACCGACGTGCTGGCTGGCATGACGGCATCTGAGCGCGAGGGGTATCTCGTGGCGCTCGTCGGCACCGATTCAAACAAGCCGCCGGTGGCGGTCGCCGTTGAGATTCCTGACGCTGACATCCGTGTCAAAATCGCCAATTCAGTATTGGACGAAAGCTGCACCGGGCTTGCGCAGATTGAGCTGGGAGGGGACCGACTGGTACACCAGGCCCTGCGAGAAGTAATCGGCCGAATCTCGTCGGAGGCCGATGTCGAAGCTGAAGCCTCCTCTGCCTTTCAGACGACTCTCAACAAGTGGCGGGACTGTTTCGTGGCTTCGGGCTTCGACGCGACAGACCCATTGGACGCCCTCGCCAAGTACACCGCACCCGGAAACAACCCCGGTGCAGAAGAAGTCAAGGCGGCTGTCGCTGACGTCACCTGCAAAACAGCTGTCGCCTTTGATGGTGCGTGGGCTAGGGCACTCCAAACGGCGCTCGACGACTCGACCGAGAGCGAAGCTGCCGTCCTGCTCACATGGTCGACTGTAAGGCAGCAACTGATCGAGTCTTCCAAGGTCGTCATCGCACAGATCTGAGCTTGAGCTCAAACAGGGAGCCAAGCAGGAGTGAAAACCATCAAGAGAACTACTAGTGAGATGGCTGGCGGCCAGCGGCCGACACACGTCGATCAGCATCACCACTTGCCGAGTTCGCCCAACTCACACCAAGGACAGTTGCCTGCGGTTCCGATGGAGACTCGGCTGCGCACGCGGCGCGGCTTTGCCAGCCTCGTCGCGTGTGCTGCCATCTGTATGGCCCTTGCGGCGTGTAGTTCTGGGCACCCCAACGAGGCCTCGTCACCCAGCACGGGCAACTCCTCCGCGAACGACTCTGATAAGGCCTCGCTCCTGGCAGAGGCTCTTCCACTTGAGCTCCTACTTATGCCATCGGAGGCCGACTATCCACTTCTCGACGATGCTGTCGACCTTCTAACGAAGGAGTGTCTTGCTGCGCTCGGGTTCAGCTACGAGCCATATCCACCGCGACCACCACGGCGTCTACTTGATCTGCGCTCGCGATACGGATTCCTCACCGTCGAAGATGCTGCGTCGTCCGGATATCGCACAACGGTTCCGATGGGTGATCCAGCCGAGTACATGACTGAGGTCGGCCGAATCGATTCGGAGCGAGAGGCGCAGGGCGAGCCGTACCTGCTCGCGCTATACGGCCCGAACGGCGATGGAGGGTGCAGGGCTGACGCGTCGATGGAGATCTGGGGCGGACCGACCGGACTCATTTCAGTGCCAGGTTTCGAGGACATCGTTCAACTCTCCGTTCAGTCACGCGACGTACTTCTCCACGACGAGAAGGCGTTGACCGCTGACAACGAATGGTCGAGTTGCATGGCTACGCATGGCTACCAGTACGACAGCTGGGTGGATGCACCAGCGAAATTCTTGCTTCCGGGCAGCGAAGTGTCGACACGAGAAATCGAGCAAGCAACGGTCGATGCCCAATGTCGTGACACGAACGATTTCGAGCGACTGCTATTCGACGCTGAAACAGTGATCCAAGACCAGTTGATCGCCGGCTCGCCGCTCGTACAAGGGTTTCGAGAACGAATCCGAGACGCAGTCGAACGGGCCAAAAGCTACAACTCTCCGGACTGACGGGCTCCTCGCATCCCCGGAGGTCGCACCAGTCCGGGATTCCAGCGGTGGCGTATGCCACCAATGGACATCGGTGTCGGCAGTGGCCACGTAGAATCGCAGGCCAAGGAGGTGAAGAGATGTCCGATGTCGAGAAGCCGTCGTGGTGGCGATCCGTAACGCCGCCTTCGAACTGGAAGGCCGCTGGAGGGAAATGGCACGGGCGTGTCACCTTGCCCGAGCATCTCTCATGGTCCGGTCCGAGTTCGACCTTCAATCTCGATGACCCTGCCGAACTGCGCGTCGTGTACGCGACTGTGCTGCGCGAGGGTTCACAGGACGATGTCCGCACGTGGATCCATCAGCCCACGCTGCTTGCCATCTGGGACTCGCTATGGCTGCCATCTGCGGTACACGAGGCGTGGGACGGGTGGATTCGAGAACACCGGGTGCATGTCGCTGTCTGAGTTCCAGCAACGTGTCGCATCACTGGTGTTCTCGCTGGCCGAAGCAGAAGGCTTCGCCCTGGCTGGCGGCGGCGCGCTGATCGCACACGATGTGGTGGATCGCACCACGCGCGACCTCGACTGCTTTGGTCCAAGCCGCGTCGCTGTGGATCGGCTCTGGCCGGCGATCCGTAGTCGCCTCCTCAGCGAAGGGCTCGTAGTCGACGTTCACCAATCGGACCACGGGTTCGCCAAGATGTCGGTGACGGACCCTGCCACGGGAGAGTCCACCCAAGTCGACGTCGGCTTCGATCCAGCCACGCACGCAGCGATCACCATGCCCATCGGCTCAGTGCGGGCTCTGGACGACCTGGCTGGCGACAAGCTCCTCGCCTTGTTCGGTAGAGCCGCACCAAGGGACTTCGTCGACGTGCACGCGCTGCGCGACTACTTCACCCGGCGCACGCTCGAGGCGCTCGCAGCAGCAAAGGATCTCGGCTTCAATCTCGCCGTGTTGCGCGATGCGTTCGGTGTGCTCGACGACCTGCCGCGCAACGCATTCGAGGTGGACGACGCGACCTTCGCCCTTCTCCGAACGGAGTTCCACAACTGGCGCGATGAAATCGGGCCCGACTGATTGGCTCGGCGATGGGCATTGACGCCCTCGATGTCAAGGATCGCGAGAAGCCTCTTGGCGCTCATCTGAGGATCTGTGTGAAAGGCGTGGAGGTACCGCGCCGAGGAGTCGACCCAATTGCGGAGCTCCGACCCAAGATCTCATGGTCACCCACTAGCACTCGGCTGACGCCAGGCCTCAGGACGCAGTCTCGTACGCCTGCCGCGCTTCAGCCTGCAATGCGTCTCGGCGCTGTCGCGCTTCCTCAAGCGCGGTCGACTGCGCGTCAAGCGCTTCTTTCTGATACTCGCCTTCGACCGCGACGATGGTTGCGATGAAGCCGACGTCGTCACGGCACCGCGCGTCAGCCACGGCGGTCTGGCGTTCGGCTTCACCCGGTCGTGGTTCCGGCCATTCCGCGCCGATCGCATCTACAGGTTTTTCAAACGAGAGGCCGGCCCTCGCCATGCAGGCGCTCCACTTGCTGATCATGTCGAGGTAGGCGGGGTCGGTGCCCGTCTTCGTCGCAGCTTCACCCGCAACTTGCTGCAACCACAAGTCGTCTCCTACGTAGGTGACGTAGTTGTTGAATGATCCGTACAGTTGGGCAATCGCCTCAGCAGAACAACCGCCGGGCACCGATTGGCTACCGAACGAGTCGCCTCGGTGGTCCACGAGTGGCACCGTGGTCGTCAGATCCTCCGCACCCTGGAGCGCGATCAGATACCGAGTCCGTTCGGCTGGATCAGAGGGGAACTCGGCCTCGGTGCCCTCCGGCCCGGAACGAGGTTGCTCGACAGTAAACCCGAGCGCCGCGGCTTCCTCCGGAGTACGGAACCGGTACCTGCGATACAGCGAGAACGGCGGGACCTCCTGTGCCAGCCCGACCTCGTAGTCGAAGCCAGCGTCGTTCATGCACGGCTTGATCAGCGCACGAAGCCCACGCCTCATGTCCAAGCTGACACTGGAGTATTCGGCAGTGATCCAGTCGAGTGGCAATGCTTCATTTTTCGGCAACCCGGAGTCAGTCGATTCAGCCGGCCCTGAGACCACGACATTCGAGATGCTCGGCGCGGAGGACGAAGCCTCCTGGCTCCCCACGCACCCTGAAAGAATCGTGGCGGACGTGACGTAGAGCCATCCGAGCATCAGTTGGCGGCTCAGCAACCGACCAACGCCCCCCAGCCGACGCTAGACATCCCGCTCGTGGAGCTGTACGAGCCGCTCGAGAGAATGGTGTACGGCCCGACATTCGAGCCAGGCGTGACGCAGTAGCCAGGACTTTGGTTGGTGTAACCGTGTCCATGGTATGCCCGAGCGGAAGGCCCGCCAGCAGCGAACTTGTTCTGCCAAGACCCGACGCCCTCATCCAACACCCGGTTGACGGTGCCGTTCGAATTGCGAAGGTTGTTGTTGGAAAAGTCGGAGTCACCATCCGACGAACCACCGCTGATCGCCGCCACCGGATAGTTCCCAATGGTCGTCGAGCCCCAGAAACACAAGCGACCCGAGGAACACGAGTTCCACCACGACGCCGCCGACGCCTTCTGGCCACCAACGGACAGGGTGAACATCGTGGCGAGGCAGAGGACGGCGACAAGTCGCGACATCCTTTCGCGTCTCGCCAAACTTCTTCTGGTCTCAAAATTCTGCATCTGCCTGTCCCCTCTCGACGCCCGTTGATGGGCTTCCTTGCGTTGGTAGTCGTCCAGCTCACAGGTCGTCCGGACTAAAGCGGAACGTCCAGCACACCAGGATGTACAAGGGCTGCTTCCCGACCATTCAGTGTCGTCTCATGAGCAGAGTGTTCCTTGATTTCCGCACACAGAACTCCGCTTGCTGCTTCGGCGCTTCATCGGGTTCATCGACGGGACACGAACCTGGACCCACCGCCCACGTCGCCGCACCCGTCGACAAAGTCGGCCCGTTCCCGGCCCCTTAACACCCACCGGGAGAGCGCAAATTGCGGACTCTCCACAATTGCAGCAGTCGGCTGTCAAGTTCCGGTAGCCGTGACCATTCTGTGACCAATCAACGGATTTCTCCGACCGAAACAGCATCTGACCTGGGGGTTATTGGCGGAGGTGGACGGGAATCGAACCCGCCGGACGAGGATCGCTCGTCCCAACCGCTTTGAAGGCGGCGGAGCCCACCAGGTACCCGGACACCTCCGCCAGCGAATCTACTCGCAACGAGACGTCGACGCGCACGGAGGGCCATTCACAATCGCACGTGTCACGCCGTGACCTCGGTGTGACCCGGTCGGGCGGGGACACGGGGGATTGGGGGCGGGACGGGATGAGTACGCTGCGGCCATGAAGCGCCTGATCCTCCTCGTAGCCGTCATCGCCATGGTCGTCGTTGCCGCAAAGAAAATGCAGTCGTCCTGACCACGTCGCTGCTCTGCTCGCAGGCTGCGCTGCAGGAGTACGGCGCCGTCTGGAGCGCCATCGCTCCCGACATCGAGTACGTGGTGCTTCCCGACGAAGGCCGCCTCACCGAGGACGAGATGGCGCGCATCGACCTCGCCGTGTTCACCGCCGACCTGTGGAACGGCAACCGCGGCCCCAGCTTCTTCAAGGTGCTGCTGAGCGCGCCGAACGCCAAGTGGCTGCACATGTTTTCGGCTGGCACCGACAATCCTGTCTTCGCCGAGATTCGCCGCCGCGGCATGCGTCTCACGCACTCGGCCGGCTCGTCGGCCACGCCGATCGCCCACACCGTCATCATGCACGCTCTTGCGCTCTGTCGCGAGGCGAGGCCGTGGGCCATTGCGCAGTCCGAGCACGTCTGGGCCGAACGCGACGTCGCAGATGTCGAGGGTCGCACGATGGGCATCATCGGGCTCGGCAGCATCGGCAGCGAAGTCGCCCGTCTGGCGCAACAGTTCGGAATGCGTGTGATCGGAATGCGGCGCAGCCCCCGCGGCGACGAGCCGTGTGAGACCTGGGCGACGACTCGGCTGCACGAGCTGCTACCGCTCATCGACGATCTGGTGCTGACCGCTCCCCTCACCGACGAGACCCGCGACATCATCGGTGCCGCCGAGCTCGCGCTGCTACCGCGGGGCGCACACGTCATCAATGTCGGCCGCGGACAACTGATCGACGAAGCGGCACTGATCGAGGCGCTGCAATCAGGTCAGGTCGGCGGCGCGGCACTCGACGTGTTCGTCGTCGAGCCGCTACCCGTCGACAATCCGCTGTGGGACATGCCCAACGTGATCGTCACCCCGCACAGCGCGGGTGGCACGCCATTGGCGACGCAGCGGGCAGCAGACAGGTTCGCCGACAACCTCGGCCGCTACCTGCGCAGAGAGCCGATGATCAACGAAGTGACCTGACCCGGCTCGATCTCGGCTCACTCGTGAATTCAATGAACCGTACGTCGCGACCATTGAATTCAAAGTTCGCCGCTCGACGGCGCGCAGGTTGGTGGTTGGCCACGACGTCGATATGTTCCGAATTGTTCGGCTTCCCCCAGTCGTAGGTTTTCCACTCCTGGGAGTAGTCCATGTTTCTCTGCTGGTCCGCGAAAGGCGGTAGCGGCACCACTGTCGTGGCCGCCGCACTCGCTCTCGTCCTGTCGCAGCGCCAACCGGCGCTGCTCATCGATCTCGGTGGCGACTCGCCGGCAGCGCTCGGCATCGCCGAGCCGCACGGCCCCGGCATCACCGAGTGGTTGGCGTCACCGACAGCCGACAGCGCTGCACTCCGTCGCCTGGCTGTCGACGCGACCGACGCGCTGCAACTGATTCCGCTCGGCTTGGCGCAACTGCTATCGCCGGACGACCCAATGTGGTCCCGGCTGGTCACTGCCCTCGGCACGCTCGACGCCACCGTCGTCATCGACGCCGGCACCGGCGCCCCTCCGACAGCGTTGGCCGCTGCTGCGACCCACAACCTGCTGGTCACTCGGCCGTGTTACCTCGCGCTGCGGCGGGCAGTCGCGACGGGGCTGCAACCCACCGGCATCGTGCTGATCAACGAGCCAGGCAGGGCGCTGTCCGCCCGTGACGTCGAACGGTCGCTCAATACCCCGGTCATCGCCGAGCTGCAGTACGACCCAGCAGTCGCCCGGGCAGTCGACGCCGGTCTGCTCGCGTCGCGGCTACCACGCTCATTGGCGCACTCACTGAAGATCGCCGCATGATCGACCTTGTCGCAGAGCAGTCACCGCTGGGCGGGTTGGAGCGCTGGCTGCACGACCCCACCGTCACCGAGGTCATGGTCAACGGCGGCAGCGAGGTCTGGATCGAACGCGGCGGCCGATTGGAGCATGTCGGCAGCATTCGTGCCACCACGTTGCTGGGTGCCATCGAACACATCCTCGCTCCGATCGGTCGACGACTCGACCGCACCCATCCGACGGTGGACGCACGGCTGGCCGATGGCTCCCGTCTGTGTGCAGTGGTCGAGCCGGTCGCCGTCGACGGACCGTGTCTCGCCATCCGCCGCTTCAGCACGCGCCCCATTCCGCTCGATGCGTTCGCTGCCACGCCAGTTGCAGAGTTGTTGCGCGAGCTGGTGGACCGGCGCTGCAACCTGCTCGTCAGCGGGGCGACGAGTTCCGGCAAGACCACCCTGCTCAACGCACTCGCCAGCGAGGTCGAGCACCAGGCGCGCCTGATCACGCTGGAAGACGTGGCCGAACTTCGCCTGCCTCACCCCCACGTCGTGAGGTTGGAGACTCGCGAGGCAACGCCCGATGGCGTCGGGGAAGTCACGCTCGCTCATCTCCTGCGCACCGCCCTACGCATGCGCCCCGATCGTTTGGTGGTCGGCGAGATCCGCGGGAGCGAGGCGGTGCACCTGCTGCAGGCGCTCAACACGGGCCACGACGGCTCGCTGGCCACTGTGCATGCGAACAGCGCTCTCGATGCATTGGAACGGCTGGCTTCGCTGGTGTTGCACGAGGTCGGCAATTGGCCGCTGGCAGCCGTCCACCAGCATGTCGGGCGCGCCATCGATGTCGTCGTGCATGTCGTGCGCGGTGACGACGGGGCTCGTCGTGTCGCGGAGGTTGCCGAGGTCGTCAGTGGCTCAGCACTCTGGGTGCGCCCGCTGACCTGTGGCGACGCGGTCATCGACTCAGTTGGTCGCGGGCGCCGATGAGCGCTTTCGCCGCAGTGGCATTGTTGCTCGTCGTCGCTGCATGGGCTCGGCCACAGCCGGCCGCTCGCCAGCAGCACCGCGCCCGACGGCTCGTTCGTCGTCGCCGGCACACGCCACCGCCACCAACCATCGACGAATGGGCCGCGCTGGTGGACGCGATGTCATCGGAGGTCCGCGCCGGTAGGTCGTTGGCCGCGGCCATCAGCCACGCCATCAGTCACTGTCACCCGCACGGCAAGGTGTTGACGCCCACCGCCACGCTGGCTTCGATCGACGCGGTCGGGACGACACCCGATGCCAACGAGGGAGTCGTGCTGCAGACACTTCGAGCAGCGCATGCACTCGGCGGGCCAACAGCGGCCACGCTGGATGCTGCGTCCGCACTGCTGCGCGAACGCGCACTCATTCGCGGTGAGGCGGCGGCCCACAGTGCTCAGGCACGACTCAGCGCTCGTGTGCTCACGGCCGTACCGATCGTGTTCGCCGGGTGGAGTGCGTTGTCGAGCCGAACGTTCCGAGCGGCCGCACTCAGCCCCCTCGGCCTGGCCAGCACACTGGCGGGCGGGGCATGCAATCTGCTCGGCTGGTGGTGGATGCGCCGCATCGTGGCGAAGGCCGTCGCATGATCACCGCGTTCTTGGCTGTGCTCGGGGTCGTCTTGGCGGCCCAGGCGCTGCGGCCGCATCACCCGCGCAGCTCTGCCATCGAGCCGCCTGCTCGTCGTGCGCTGTTGCCGGGGCGCGCAGCACGTCGCGCTCGACGGGCCGCCGAACGCGCATATCCCGACGCCATCGAAATGATCGTGCTTGCCGTTCGAGCCGGTTACCTCCCCGCGGCAGCGATGGAAGTGACGGCACCCCACCTCGTGCCAGAGATGCGGCTCGCATTCGCAGCAGTGACTTCCCGCACTGCGAACGGCGAGCGATTCGCGGATGCGCTCGCTGCGTTGCCGTCGATGCTCGGGCCGATGGCCGCCCCACTTGCCGACTCATTTGCCGCCGCAGATCGATACGGCCAGCCGATTGCACCCGTGCTGGAACGACTGGCCACCGAGGCTCGCCAACACCGTCGACGGCACGCGGACACGTTGGCCCGCCAGCTACCGGTGCGCATGTCGGTGCCACTCGTGCTGTGCACCTTGCCGTCGTTCGTCCTACTGGCCGTTGTGCCCTTGCTGCTCGCAGCCCTCTCGTCGCTTCACCGCTGACCACCGTTACTCAACGCTTCGGAGACAACACCATGAACGAACTGATGGCACGCGTACACGCCTGGGTCCTGTGGCACGACGAGGAGGGCCAGGCCACCACCGAATATGCGTTGGTGCTGCTCGGCGCGGCACTCGTCGCACTACTCGTCGTCGGTTGGGCGACCACCGGCGGAGGCGCAGGGAAGGTCGGGCGTCTCTTCGATCGAGTCATCGATTCGGTCATCGACAAGCTGTGACCACGACACGTGACCGCGACGGTGGGCAGGCCACCGTCGAGCTTGCGCTCACCTTGCCACTGGTCTGCCTCCTCCTGTTCGGCATCGTCCAGGTGGCCGTACTGGGTCGCGACCAGTTGGCGGTGCAGTTGGCGGCACGCGAAGCAGCGCGTGCCGCCGCGGTGGCGGGCGACCCGGTGGCGGCGGGCAACACCGCCGCACACCGCGCCGTCGACCTGCGCCCGCTCGTGGTCGAGATCAGCGAAGCCGCAGGGGCCGTCACAGCAACCGTGCGCTACACCGACCGCACCGACATACCCCTGATCGGCGCGCTGCTTCCCGACGTCGTCATCTCCGCCACCGTCACCATGGCCGTCGAGCCCCCGTAGCCGTCCAGCGCGCGGACCACAGCCGATAGCCTCGGCGGGCCATGGAACTCGTCTGCTCACTCGCACTCATCGGCACCACGCCGGTGCTGCAGGTCAGCGGTGAGGTCGACCTCGCCACGCTGCCGTACTTTCGCGATCAGCTGTTGCGCGCAGTGTCACTGCACGATGGCGCAACCGTGGTCGTCGACCTCGACGGCGTGACCGCGCTGGACGACACCGGCCTCGGAATATTGCTGGGCACCGCCGGCCGAGCAAGAGAGCGGGGCGGTGACCTCGTCATCGTGAGCAGCAACGAACGGCTGCTGGCGCGCTTCGAACTGACCCGCCTGAACCGGGCGCTGGAAGTCCGCCAGAACATCTTCTAGAAAAGCGCGAGAGCCGCACCGACGGCTGCTCTGGACAGACAGAACGCACCATTCCGGTGCGGCGCTGATCCAGGAGCCCACAATGAACACGACCTTCGTTCGCAGCCTCATCGCCGGCTCGATCTCGGCAGTTGCTGCACTGACACTCATCGTCGGCGGCAGTGTCGCCCAGGCATCCGGTGGCGAGTGCGCCCCGATCTACACCGTGAACGGTGACGGCACCGCCAGCATCGCCTACCCCGACTTCTGCGACGACAGCACCGTCACCCCGCACTTCCCGATCAACCTGATCCCGAAGCCCGCCAGCTTGGACCTGATGCCGACGCTGTGCGCTCCGCTCGATCTCGACAACCTGGAAGTCCGCGCCGCGCAGACCAGCCCGGACAACTGGCAGTGGCGCTACGAGATCAACGGCGACACCAGCTACCTGTGCAACGACTCCCTGGCTGCCGAGGTGTGGTACCCCGAGGTCGGCATGGCGATCGTGCAGACGTTCTACGTGCAGGACATCATCGATGCCAACGACGCCGGCGGTGACTACATCGCCGAATTCGACCTGCCATGCACCTACGACACCAGCACCTCCTTCGGGACCGACGCCATCTTGCTCGACGCCTACCTCGACCAGGTGAAGGCCAGCCCCGATTGCGCTGTGCTGGGCGAACCGGTGATGGCCGAAGAAACGACACCCGACACGACACCCGATACGACACCGGGCACGACACCTGTCTCGGATACGCCCGTCCTCGTCAACACAGCCGAAGTCCAAGACGAGCCCGTCTTCGTCGACACCGCCACGGTGCCCACCGAGATCCCCGACGTGCCGAACATCCCCGAGACGCCCCGCACACCCAACGAGCCCGAACTGCCCCACACCGGTAGCGACAGCACCCCGCTGGTCATCGGTGCCGGCATGGTCGTACTCGGTCTCGGCCTCGGCTTCACCTCCGTCAGCATGACCCGCAAGCGTCGCCCCGCCTAACCAACAAGATCCCCCCAACAGACAGTGGGCGCCCCGACGGGAGGGGCGCCCATCGTCGCGCCCGGGGCTCAGTGCTTGGCGGGTGGCTTCGGTTTGCGGACGCCGCGCTTGTCCAGCGCCTTCTCCTGCGCACGCTGCTCGGCCTCCAGCGCGGCCTCCTCAGCAACCAACCGCTTCATGCTGTCCAACCGCTTCGGGTCCAGGTGGCCCGCTGCAACCGCGGCACTGACCGCGCAGTCTGGCTCGTCGTCGTGTTTGCAGTCACGAAACCTGCAGTTGTCCATCAGGTCGAAGACATCGGCAAAGGCGTTCTCGATACCGCGTCCGCTGCTCCACAGGCTGACGGCACGCACACCTGGCGTGTCGATCAGCCATCCTCCCTCGACCAGCCGAATCAGCTCGGAGGCGGTGGTTGTATGGCGGCCACGCTGGTCGCCCTCGCGTACATCCGCAGTCACCATTCGACCGTGGCCGACGAGTGCGTTGACCAACGTGCTCTTGCCGACACCACTGGCACCGAGCAGCGCAATGGTCGCGTTGTCGGCTGCATAGCCGCGTAGCACTTCGACCCCGTCGCCGGTGATGCCACTTGCGATTCGAATGTCGACGCCGGGTGCCACCTCTCGTAACTCGGCCACCGTCGGCTCCGGATCGTCGACGAGGTCAGTCTTGGTCAGCACCAGCACAGGTCGTGCCCCGCTGTCCCACGCCAACACCAGCTCGCGCTCCAACCGCCGCGGGTTCGGCGGCGAGGTCAGACCGTGCAACAACATCACCACATCGATGTTGGCGGCAATGGTCTGCGCCTCCGCGCGATTACCTTCGAACGACGCTCGCCGCACGAATGCACTGTGCCGGTCGAGTACCTGCTCGACGCGTTCCTCGTCGTCGCCGAACACGACGAAGTCACCCACCGCCACGTCGGCGCCGATGTTGCGCACCCGCACCGCGGGCCGGTCCAGTGACACGAGCACGCTGCTCCAACCGCGGTCGAGCCTGCTCACGCGACCCGTCGTCAGCGGGGCACCGAGGTGACGCCAATGCGCCAACGACTCGGGGGTCCAGCCGAGGCGAATGTCACATGGATCGTCGATATCGACCACGGTAGCGTCGCTCACCTGCGGCTGGGTCCTGTTCTCACCGCCGGAGAGGACACCATGCTCGTACGCCTCGCGCGTTTCAGCTTCCGCAAGCGCTGGCTGATGGTCTTCGGTATCTGGTTGCCACTGCTGATCGGTCTCAACATCGTGGGCGGTGCGCTGGGCACCGACTACCACACCGACTTCAACCAGCCCGACAGTGAGTCGAAGCTGGTGCAGGAAGCGTTCCAGAACGTGGGCAACAAGGAAGACGCCGGTTTCCCCGCGCAGATCGTCTTCACAGCACCGCAGGGCAACACCGACCCGGAAGTGAAGGCCGCGATGGAGGGCCTCTTCGCGCAGGTCGACGCCATCGAGAACGTCAAGCTCGTCAGCCCCTTCTCCGAGGAGGGTGCTCGTCAGAACAGCCCGGCCGGAACCCCCACCAACACGTTGGGCGAAGATGTCTCGTTCGCTCAGTTGACGGTCGCACGAATGGATCAGTCGGCCACGAAAGCACTCGGAAAGCAGATCATCGCCCTCGGTGACAAGATCGCCGTGCCTGGCCTGCACATCGAATACGGCGGCCAGGTGTTCGCCGGGTTCGAACTGCCCGCGAGTGAAGTCCTGGGCATCCTCGCGGCCATCATCATCTTGCTGATCGCCTTCGGTTCCGTCGTGGCAATGGGTCTTCCCATCGGTACAGCGCTCGTCGGTCTCGGCGTGGCGATGGCTCTCGTGGGCATCTCGTCCAACGGGTTCTCCGTCCCCGAGTTCGGTCCACAAATGGCCGCCATGATCGGCCTCGGCGTGGGCATCGACTACGCGCTGTTCATCGTCAGTCGCTATCGAGAACACCTCGACATGGGTGAAGATCCGGAGTCGGCAACCATCGCCGCGGTCGACTCCAGCGGTCGCGCCGTGATCTTCGCCGGCATCACCGTCATGATCTCCCTACTCGGACTGTTCATCATGGGCTTGTCGTTCGTGCGTGGCCTTGCCGTCGCCGGCGCCACCGGTGTTCTGGTCATGATGATCGCCTCCGTCACACTGCTTCCCGCCTTGCTCGGCTTCACCGGCAACCGCATTCACACCACCAGCCGCGCTGCTGCCGCCGCCGTGTCACTCATCGTGATCTGTGGCATCACCGGTGTCATCATCGACAACCTCGGCCCGCTCATGGGCATCGGCGTGGTCGGCGCAATCATCGTCATGGCGGCTGGGTACCTGCCATTCGGTCGCTCGCTGCGCACGCCGCTGCCGCACCGCACGCAGAAGCCCCGCGAGGAGCAGGGTTGGTACCGATGGAGCCGCTTCATCCAGCGCCGCCCGTGGCCCGCACTTGTAGGTGCGGCCGGCCTGTTGATCGCGCTCGCGCTCCCTCTGTTCGGTATTCGCCTCGGCTTCGGTGACGAAGGCAACGCACCCAAGAGCAGCACCGTGCGCAGCGCATATGACCTACTGGCCGGCGGGTTCGGCCCGGGCAGCAACGGCCCGCTCTACCTGGTCAGTACCGACGCCGGCGCCAACGCACAGACAGCGAGTTCTGTGGACGCGGCACTTGCCGCCGACAGCAACGTCGCCTTTGCCACGCCGGGCGCTCAGATCGGAGAGAGCACATGGTCGTGGGTCGTCTACCCCAAGACGGCGCCACAGGACGCGGCGACGGCTGACCTCGTTCATCGGCTTCGCGACCAGGTCTTGCCCAGCACAGGTATCAAGGTCAACGTGGGCGGTTTCACCGCTGGCGGCATCGACTTCGCCACCTACATCAGCGGACGTTTGCCGCTGCTGATCGGTGCCGTGCTCGTGCTCAGCTTCTTGCTGCTGATGATCGTGTTCCGCAGCCTGCTCGTGCCGCTGAAGGCCGTGATCATGAACCTGCTCTCGGTCGGTGCTGCATACGGCGTGATCGTCGCCATCTTCCAGTGGGGGTGGGGGATCAGCCTGATCGGTGTCGACAAGGCGGGGCCTGTCGAGGCATGGGCTCCGATGATGTTGTTCGCCATCGTCTTCGGCCTGTCGATGGACTACGAGGTTTTCCTGCTCTCCCGGATGAAGGAAGAGTTCGACCGCACCGGCGACAACGGCACCGCCGTCGCCGACGGCCTCGCCGCAACCGCCCGGGTCATCACCGCCGCTGCCATCATCATGGTCTGCGTCTTTTCTGCCTTCGTGCTGGGCGACGACCGCAACCTGAAGCTGTTCGGCCTGGGCATGGCCGTTGCCGTCCTCGTCGACGCCACCATCGTCCGCATGGTGCTGGTGCCCGCCACGATGGAGCTCCTGGGAGCCCGCAACTGGTGGATTCCCAAGTGGCTCGACCGTGTGCTGCCCCACCTCAACGTCGAAGGCACCCACCCCGGCGAGCAGGCCGAACCCCAGGTTTCGGGCACGCGCCTCGGTTCATAGTGGTTCCCACGAGCCTGGAGCGATGGCCGAGCAATCAGTAGGCTCTGAGGTCATGCAGCCTGAGTTCCCGGGTTTCGAACAGCTCGAATTGATCGGACGCGGTACCAACACCGACGTCTATCGAGCCGTGCGCGTCTCCACCTCGGGCACCGTTGCGCTCAAGGTCTTCCACGCCGGCCTCGATGCCGAGACGGTCGCGCGTCGCCTGCGCCGCGAGGTCGATGCACTCGTCGCACTGCGAGGACACCCTCACATCGTCGGCCTCGAGGAAGTCATCCATCACGGAGCCCAGGTGGCGCTGGTGATGGAGTTTGCTCCGGGCGGTTCGATGGCCGACCTCATGCGCAAAGAGTCGCTCACACTGCAGCGCCTCGTCGACATTGCCCGTAGTACGGCGTTGGCGCTGGGGTCAGCGCACGACAGCGGAATCGTGCACCGCGATGTCAAGCCCGAGAACATCTTGATCGGTGCCTTCGATCAGGTGCGGGTCTGTGACTTCGGGATGGCCTTCGATGGCAACGAAGCCAGTCCGAGCCAGACGTCAAAGGTGTCCATCCAGTACGCCAGCCCAGAAGAACTCGACGGGCTGCCCGTCATGGCTGCGTCGGACACCTACTCGCTCGGTGCTGTGATGTTTCACGCCGTCGGTGGGCGTGCGCCACGCCTCGCCGATCGCGGCGCAGTCGCCTCCGCTCCGGAAATGGTCGGCAAGCCACCCAAGCTCGTCCATCTCATCGGTCGCTGCATGGCCAGTAGTGCGGCCCACCGACCCACCATGGCCGACATCGTCACCGCGTTGAATGACCCCACACTTCTCGACGCACAGGCAGCGACCACCGCCGCCGCGCCGACGTTGGCCGTCCCGGTGGTTTCGGCGGCGCCGCCGCCACCCGTGGTTCGACACGATGCGCCAGCGGCGCCACCGCCAGCGGCGCCGCCGCTCACCGAACGCCGTCCGAGCAGGCCAATGGCTGGGCCATCGGCAGCCAACGAAACAACAGCAATTGCCTTCAATCGTCCGGCGCCGACACCCGAACCCGCACCGCCGGCAGGTCGCGGATTGTTACCGGTCGTGGCCGCAGCGTTTGTCAGTGCCGCACTGGCCTTTGGGTTGATGTATCTCCTGCTGAAATGAGACGACGGGCGACTCGAACCCCTCGGTCGACAAACAGTCACGCCATGTAGGGTGTGGGCCGATCGGCTGAGAATGGGGGTGCGGGCGTGCTGGAAGTCAGGGGCGTGACCGACCTCGTCGAGGTTGGTCGCGGTGGCACCTCGGTGGTCTATCGCGGCACGCAGACCAACTTCGGTCGAACCGTGGCGGTCAAGGTTTTCGATCTGACGTTGCAGCGCGACTCGGATCGTGAACGGTTCCGCCGCGAGTGTCAGGCCATCGGGTCGCTCTCAGGCCACCCCAACATCGTGACCGTGTTCGATGAAGGCGTCCTCGATGATGGCCGCCCATATCTCGTGATGGAGTACCTGCCAACAACGTTGGCAGACGAACTGACCAGGCGCGGGAACTTCACCTGGCAGCAAGCAGCCGAGGTCACCCTCACCATCGCCGAAGCACTCGGTGCCGCCCACCGCGCAGGCATCCTGCACCGCGACGTCAAGCCCGAGAACGTGCTGCTGACGTCAAGTGGCGTGCCCAAGCTCGGCGACTTCGGACTCGCTCAGGTCGAGGGAGGTTTCGACAGCAAGACATCAACCGTGCGCGCCAGTTTGTCGCACGCATCACCAGAGCTGATCGAAGGCCACCCGGTCAGCACTGCCAGCGACGTGTACTCGTTGGCGTCCACCATGCATCACCTCATCTCCGGGCGGCCACCGTTCGTCAACGCCAACACGGATTCGATCGTCACGATCGTCACACGCATCGTTCGCGACGACCCGCCAAGCCTCGAATCATTCGGAGTGCCAGAGCCGTTACGTGCGCTGCTCATCAAGTCGATGAGCAAAGACCCGGCAGCTCGACCCCAAAACGTCGGCGAGTTCGCTGCTGCAATCGAACAGGAACTGGGCGGCACACCGAATCGTGAGGGCTACCACGTCACCAATCCAGTCCGCATCACCACCGACCCCATCGCCCCCCGCCCAACACGCGCGACGCCACCTCGACGACGACAAACCTTCGTCGTGCTCGCATTCGCCGCCCTGCTCGGCGGAATCGGCGCCGCCGTCTTCGCCAGCAAATCCGATGACGCAACGCCCGCGACAACGACCTCCCCGATCACCACCAGCAGCAGTCCCTCGACCACTTCGACGACCTCGACGACATCGACAACTTCGACGACCTCGACCACGTTGGCTCCAGCGGTTCCCACCGAGGAACTGGCCACCATCCTCCGCCGTGACTACCCCAAGTACGCGGCCCTTCTCCAAACTGCCGGCCTCCTCGAACTCCTACAGGGCACAGACCCCTACACCGTGTTCGCGTTGGCTGACGACGCCGTCGACAACATCCCACCTGCCACGCTCACCGCCTTGAACGCCGACGACAACCTGCGCTTCAGCGTCCTCACCTACAACCTCACGACCGGCAACATCCCGAGCGACCAGCTCGTCACCGGCGAACTGAAGATGCTCAACGGCGA